>CAJXFT010000050.1 GCA_913053235.1 uncultured Alphaproteobacteria bacterium | reverse complement strand
GTACGGGGCGCATCATGAAACCGTTTAGCCACCTGACCATCGTCGTGCGCGAGCGCGCGGAGAGGACATAATGGGTCAAAAGGTAAACCCGATCGGGCTCAGGCTCGGCATCAACCGCACCTGGGATTCGCGCTGGTACGCGGACACCGATTATAGCCGCCTGCTGTTCGAGGATTTGAGCATCCGCAAATTCCTGTTCGACAAGCTGAGCCAGGCCGGCATCGGCAGAATCGTCATCGAGAGGCCGGCGAAAAAGGCGCGCGTCACCATTCATACGGCGCGCCCCGGTGTCGTCATCGGCAAGAAGGGTGCCGATATCGACAAGCTGCGCAATGAAGTGAGCAAGATGACGGACAGCGAAGTGCATCTCAACATCGTCGAGATTCGCAAGCCTGAAATCGAGGCCAAGCTGGTCGCCGAGAATATTGCCCAGCAGCTGGTACGCCGCGTCGCCTTTCGCCGCGCCATGAAGCGCGCCGTTCAATCGGCCATGCGGCTCGGCGCCGAAGGCATTCGCATCAATTGCGGCGGCCGCCTCGGCGGCGCCGAGATCGCCCGCACGGAATGGTACCGCGAGGGCCGCGTGCCGCTGCACACGCTGCGCGCGGACGTCGATTATGGCTGGGCATCGGCGCAAACGGCTTACGGCATCTGCGGCGTCAAGGTGTGGATTTTCAAGGGCGAGATTCTCGCCCATGACCCCATGGCCCAGGACAAGCGCGCCCAGGAACATGCGACGCCGCGCTAGGAAAAGAGTGTAACAACCATGCTGCAACCGAAATCGACCAAGTACCGCAAGGCGCATAAGGGCCGTATCCACGGCCTGGCCAAGGGCGGCACGCAACTTAATTTCGGCTCTTTCGGCCTCAAGGCATTGACTCCGGGCCGCGTCACGGCGCGCGAGCTGGAGGCCGGGCGGCGCGCCATCACCCGTCACATGAAGCGTTCGGGGCGCGTTTGGATTCGCGTTTTTCCGGATGTTCCGGTTTCCAGCAAGCCCGCCGAAGTGCGCATGGGCAAGGGCAAGGGCACGCCGGAATTCTGGGTGGCGCGGGTCAAGCCGGGCCGCATTCTCTATGAGGTCGACGGCGTGCCCGAGGATGTCGCGGCGGAGGCGTTCCGCCTGGCGGCGGCGAAGATGCGTATCCAGACCAAAGTCGTGGCGCGTATCGCGGAGGGAGGCTGAGGCATGAAATTCGAAGATGTCCGCGCGATGTCTCCCGACCAATTGAAGGATGAGTTGCTGACGTTGAAAAAGGAGGCCTTCAACCTCAGATTCCAGCAGGCCATCGGCCAATTGGAGAACACCGCGCGCATGCGCGAAGTGCGGCGCGATATCGCCCGCGTCAAGACGGTGCTGGTCGGCCAGCGGCCGGGCGCCGAAGCGTAGGCGGAAAGGGACAAGGCATCATGCCAAAACGAATCATGCAGGGCACCGTGGTCAGCGACAAGGCCGACAAGACGATCGTCGTCCGTGTCGACCGGCGCTTTATGCACGGCCTGTACAAGAAAGTCATTCGGCGTTCGAAGCGCTATACCGCGCATGACGAAGCCAACGCCCACAAGGTCGGCGACGTCGTGCGGATTCGCGAATGCCGGCCCATATCGAAGCGTAAATGCTGGGAAGTCATCGCCGATACCCCCGGCCTCGGCGATTGAGCGGGCGCGCGGCAAAATGAAGACGAGGATTGCTGAGCCATGATCCAGATGCAGACAAACTTGGATGTCGCCGATAATTCCGGTGCGCGGCGCATCCAGTGTATCAAGGTGCTGGGCGGCTCGAAGCGGAAATACGCCTCCGTGGGCGATATGATCGTGGTTACGGTGAAGGAAGCGATTCCGCGCGGCAAGGTCAAAAAGGGCGAGATTCACCGCGCCGTTATCGTGCGGACCGCCAAGGAAATCAGACGCGACGACGGCACCGCGATCCGTTTCGACCGCAATGCCGCGGTGCTGCTCAACCCCCAGGGCGAGCCCATCGGCACACGCATATTCGGCCCCGTGACGCGTGAACTGAGGGCCAAGAACCACATGAAGATCATCTCCCTCGCGCCTGAGGTTCTCTAAGGCGGGCGGCACGGAAAAGAGCAGGTCAGAATGGCAAAACGCAGAATCAAAAAGGACGATGAAGTGATCGTCCTCACCGGTCGCGACAAGGGCAGGCGCGGCACGGTCAAGAAGGTGAACGTCAAGGATGATCGCCTTGTCGTCGATGGCATCAACATGGTCAAGCGCCATGTCAGCCCCTCGCAAACCGAGCCGCAGGGCGGCATTCAGGAGCGTGAAGCGGCCATTCATATCTCCAATGTGGCGCTGATCGATCCGGCCGAGAATATGGCCACCCGTGTCGGCTACCGCGTGCTGGAGGATGGCCGCAAGGTGCGTTACGCCAAGCGTTCGGGGGAGGTTATCGATGTCTGAAAACGGCGCGCGCCCTCGCTTGAAAGAGGTTTACGAGAACGAAATCCGGCCCAACCTGACAAAGCAGTTCGGCTACACGAACCGCATGCAAATGCCGGGCCTGGAGAAGATCATCATCAATATGGGCGTCGGCGAAGGTTCGGCGGACAAGAAGAAAATCGAAGCCGCGGTGCAGGAAATGACGCTGATCGCCGGACAGAAACCGATCGTGACCAAGGCCAAGAGATCGATCTCGACGTTCAAGATCCGCGAGGGCATGGATGTCGGCTGCATGGTGACGCTCCGGCGCGACAGAATGTATGAGTTCCTCGATCGCCTGGTGACGATCGCGCTGCCCCGGGTGCGCGATTTTCGCGGTCTCTCGGCCAGGAGTTTCGATGGCCGCGGCAATTATGCGCTCGGGCTCAAGGAGCAAATCGTTTTTCCCGAGATCGAATATGACACCGTGGATGAGGTGCGCGGCATGAATATCGTCATTTGCACCAGCGCCGCGACGAATGAGGAAGGCCGTGCGTTGTTGAGCGCCTTCCAACTGCCGATCGTAAATTAAATCGCCAGATAGAAAGTGTGTGGAATGGCCAAAAAAAGCGCCATAGAGAAGAACCAGAAACGCAAACGGATGGTATTGCGCGACGCCAAGAAGCGCGCCGCGTTGCGCGCCACCATTCGCGACCTTTCGCTGCCCGCCGAGGAGCGTTTTACGGCCCAGCTCAAATTGTCGAGCCTGCCGAGGAACGGCGCCAAGATACGGGTCAGAAACCGCTGCGCCTTGAGCGGACGGCCGCGCGCCGTTTACCGCAAATTCGAGCTTTCCCGCGTTGCGCTCAGGGAACTTGCATCCTCCGGGTATATTCCGGGCATGGTCAAATCGAGCTGGTGAGGCCGCTTTTATGACAATGAGTGACCCAATTTCCGACATGATCACGCGCATCCGCAATGGCCAGCATGCGCGCAAGAGCGCGGTCAACACACCGGCTTCGAGGATGCGTGGCGCCGTTCTCGAAGTGCTGCAAAAGGAAGGCTACATTCGCGGCTATTCCAGGAACGACAGCGTCGCGGGAAAACCAAGCTTCGATGTCGAGCTGAAATATAGCGAGGGCAAACCGGTGATCGTCGAGATACAGCGTGTCTCGCGGCCTGGCCGGCGGGTTTATTCCAGCGTCAAGGATATCCCGCGTATTTATAGCGGCCTCGGCATATCGATTATTTCGACGCCGCGCGGCGTGTTGTCGGATATCGAGGCGCGCAAACAGAATGTCGGCGGAGAAATTCTCTGCCGCGTATTTTAGGAGGCGGGGAGCGCGCCATGTCTCGCGTTGGAAAAAATCCGATCGCCGTCCCGGATGGCGTCGAGGTCCGCATCGCCGACAGCGACATCACGGTCAAGGGCAAGCTCGGCGAGCTGCAGTTGGCGCTGATTCCGGAAGTGCGCGTGCGCCTGGAGAACAATCAGCTGCTGTTCGAGCCGGAAGATGAATCCAGCCGCGCCCGCAAACTGTGGGGCCTGTGCCGCGCCAATGTGAACAATATGGTGCAAGGCGTCAGCGCCGGCTTTACCAAGAATCTCGAAATTCAGGGCGTCGGTTACCGCGCCGCGGTTCAAGGCAAGCAATTGAAACTCGATGTCGGTTACAGCCATTCGGTTCTCTATGACATCCCCGAGGGCATCACCGTCACTTGCGAGCGGCCGACCCTCATCGCCGTGGCCGGCAGGGACAAACAGGCGGTCGGCCAGGTGGCGGCTGAAATCCGCTCGTTCCGAAAGCCCGAACCCTATAAGGGCAAAGGCATTCGTTATGTCGGCGAATATGTCCGGCGCAAGGAAGGCAAGAAGAAGTAGGCCAGTCATGTTGCGAAAACAGGAACTATCCAATCGTCGAAAAAAACGCGCGCGCGCCAGACTGCGCCAGTTGGGCGGCGGCCGCCCGCGCCTCTCGGTGTTTCGCTCGGGCAAGCATATCTATGCGCAGGTGATCGACGATGGCCGTGGCTTGGTCATGGCGACCGCTTCGACGTTGGAAAAAGACAGCCGTTCCGAACCGAAAAACGGTGCCAATAAGGAAGCCGCCGGGCGTATCGGCAAGGCGATCGCCGAGCGCGCACTCGCGGCGGGCGTCAACGAAGTCGTCTTCGACCGCGGCTCCTACAAATATCACGGCCGGGTCAAGGCCCTGGCCGAAGCCGCCCGCGAAGGCGGGCTAAACTTTTAGAAGGCAATTGCTATGGCACGACCGGACATGGGCGCCCGTATGAGGGGCGAGCGGGAAGATCCTGAATTTTCGGATAAGCTCGTTCATATCAATCGCGTCGCAAAGGTGGTCAAGGGTGGCCGGCGCTTCGGTTTTTCGGCGCTCGTCATCGTCGGCGACCGGCGCGGCCGCGTCGGATACGGCACCGGCAAGGCGCGCGAGGTGCCCGAGGCCATCCGCAAGGCGACGGAGCAGGCCAAGCGCAAAATGATTCGCGTGCCCTTGCGTGAGTCGCGCACGCTGCATCACGATATCGAGGGGCGTTTCGGCGCCGGGCGTGTCGTCTTGCGCGCCGCTCCGGCGGGCACCGGCATCATCGCCGGCGGCCCCATGCGCGCCGTCTTCGAAATGGTCGGCATGAAGGACGTCGTCGCCAAATCGATCGGCACTTCGAACCCGCACAATATGGTCAAGGCGACGTTCGAGGCGCTTGAGCGCTGCGTCTCGCCGCGCGGCATCGCGACCAAGCGCGGCAAGAAGGTGAGCGAAATTTTCGGGCGTGACGAGCCCGTGGAAGAGACGGGTTAGCATCATGTCGTCAACGGCAACGGGTAAAATTCGCGTCACCCAGATCGGCAGCCCGATCGGCCGGCGCAAGGATCAGCGGGCGACGCTCATCGGGCTCGGCCTCAACAAAATGCATCGCTCGCGGGTGCTTGAAGACACGCCTTCGGTGCGTGGCATGGCGGCAAAGATCAGCCATCTGGTGCGCGTCGAGCCGGTTGGCGAAGGAAGCGGATCATGAGAATAAACCAACTGTCCGATCGGCCCGGCGCCAGCAGAAACAAACGCCGTCTCGGCCGCGGCAGCGCCTCGGGCAAAGGCAAGACCGCGGGGCGCGGCCATAACGGCCAGAAATCGCGCTCCGGTGTCAGCATCAAAGGCTTTGAAGGCGGGCAGATGCCGTTTTACCGGCGTTTGCCCAAGCGCGGGTTCAACAATATCTTCCGCAAGGAATTTGAAATTCTCAATATCGGGCAATTGCAGAAGGCCGTCGATAGCGGCCGTCTGGACGGCGGCAAAGCGATCGATGAAGCGGCGCTCAAGACCAGCGGTTTGGTGCGCGGGCGGAACTCGGGCACGCGCGTCCTGGCCCAGGGCGAGTTGACGGCGGCGCTGCGGATCGAAGTTGCCGGCGCCTCGAAGGCGGCGGTGGCGGCGGTCGAAAAGGCCGGCGGCAAGATCACAATTCTGCAACCCAAGGCTGAGCTCAACCCGGACGGCAAGAAAGCCAAAAAGAAGGCCGAAAGGGAAGCCGCGCAACAGGCCGTATTGAAGGCCGTGAACAAGGCCGACAAGAAATCTGAAAAGAAGGGCGATAAGAAGCCTGAGAAGAAGGCTGAAAAGAAAGGCGACAAGAAGTCTGAGAAGAGGCCTGAAAAGAAGGCTGAAAAGAAAGCCGACAAAGAGCCCAAGGAAACCAAGGAAACCAAGGAAGTGACGCAAAAGGCCGCCGCGCCGGACAGCGAGAAATCAGGCGACGGCGAGGACAGTCAAGGCCCGACGGACGCATAAAGCATGGCTTCAGCAGCCGAACAACTCGCGGCGAATCTGAATTTCGGCGCTTTCGCGAAGGCGAAAGAGCTTCAAAAGCGCCTGCTCTTCACCTTTGCCGCCCTGATCGTCTATCGCCTGGGCACCTATATCCCGCTGCCCGGCATCGATACCAATGTGATCGCCGAGGTGTTCGAGCAACAGTCCGACGGCATTCTCGGCATGTTCAATATGTTCGCCGGCGGCGCTCTCGGCCGCATGACGATCTTCGCGCTCAATATCATGCCCTATATCTCGGCGGCGATTATCATCCAGCTCGGCACCGCCGTCGTACCGTCGCTGGCGCAGTTGAAGAAAGAGGGCGAGGCCGGGCGCAAGAAGATCAATCAATATACCCGTTACGGCACGGTTTTTCTCGCCGCCGTGCAGGCCTATGGCATCGCCGCCGGCCTGGAGGGGTTTCAGGGCCAATCCGGCGCCGCCGTGCTCGATCCGGGCATGTTCTTCCGCCTGACCACCGTGGTGACGCTGACCGGCGGCACGATATTCCTGATGTGGCTGGGCGAGCAAATCACGGCGCGCGGTGTCGGCAACGGAATTTCGCTGATCATTTTCTCCGGCATTGTCGCCGAACTGCCGCGCGCGCTGGTGAACACGCTCGAATTGGGCCGCACCGGCGTGCTGTCGGGCGGTATTTTGGTCATTCTGCTGGCCATGGCGTTGGGCGTAATCGCCTTCATCGTATTCATAGAACGATCGCAGCGCCGCATCGTCGTGCAATATCCCAAGCGCCAGGTCGGGCGCCGCATGTTCGGCGGCGAGAGTTCGCATCTGCCGTTGAAGCTCAACACCGCCGGCGTGATTCCGCCGATTTTCGCCTCCTCCATCCTGTTGCTGCCGATCACCGCGATCAGCATGAATGCCGGGCAGGGCCCGGGCTGGCTGACCGATGTCGCCGGCTATCTCGGGCGCGGCCAACCGGTCTATGTCCTGCTCTACGCCGCCGCCATCATCTTCTTCACCTTTTTCTACACCTCGGTGGTCTTCAACCCGGCCGATACGGCGGACAATCTCAAGAAGAATGGCGGCTTCGTGCCGGGCATCCGGCCGGGCAAGAACACCGCCGCCTATCTCGACTATGTGCTGACGCGCTTGACGGTCGTCGGTGCGCTCTATCTGACCGCCGTCAGCCTGTTGCCCGAGCTGTTGATTTCACAATATGCCGTGCCGTTCTATTTCGGCGGCACCAGCCTCTTAATCGTGGTGACGGTGACCATGGATACGGTCGGCCAGATTCAATCGCATTTGTTGGCGCATCAATATGAAGGGCTGATCAAGAAATCCAAATTGCGGGGCACGAGACGGTGAATCTCATTCTTTTGGGTCCGCCCGGGGCCGGCAAGGGCACCCAGGCTGAGCGCCTGATGTCGCGTTACGACATACCGCAGCTTTCGACCGGCGAAATGCTGCGCGCCGCCGTGGCGGAGGGAAGCGATTTGGGCAAACAGGCCAAAATCATCATGGAAGCCGGCAATCTGGTGCCGGACGATCTCATGATCAAACTTATTTCCGAGCGAATCGGGCATGAGGATTGCGCCAACGGCTTCATTCTCGACGGCTTCCCGCGCACCACCGCGCAAGCCCAGGCGCTCGACGCCATGCTGGTCGAGCGTGATCTGCGATTGGACAAGGTGATCTCCATCACGGCCGACGAGGAGGCCCTGATCGAACGCATTTCCGGGCGCTTCAGCTGTGCCGATTGCGGCGCCGGATATCATGATTCATTCAAGCAGCCCAGGGCCGAAGGCGTGTGCGATGAATGCGGCGGCGGCAATTTCGAGCGCCGCAAGGACGACAACCGCGAAACGGTGATGGCGCGCCTCGACACATATCGCAAGCAAACCGCGCCCATTATTCCCTATTACGAGGGTGATGGACGGCTTGTCCAAGTCGACGGAATGGCCGAAATCACAGCCGTCGGCGATGCCATACAGGCGCTTTTATAAGATGGTAGAGGTGATTGACTTCACTGCAACATTTGCCGATAATCCCGCCCGGTTTGGGCACGCGCGCCGGATATATTCCGTGGCGCGCGTTTTGTTCTGTGAGGAGTACTGATCTTGGCCCGAATTGCAGGCGTCAACATTCCAACGAACAAGCAGGTCGGCATCTCGTTGACCTATATTTTCGGGATCGGCCGCACCAAGGCACTTGAAATCCTGGTCAAGGCCGAGGTTCCGGCGGATCGCCGGGTAAACGAGATGAGCGACGCGGAAGTCGCCAAGGTGCGCGAAATCATCGACCGGGACTATTTGGTCGAGGGCGATCTGCGCCGCGAAACGGCGATGAATATCAAACGTTTGATGGATTTGGGCCTGTATCGCGGGATCCGCCATCGCCGCGGCCTGCCGGTGCGCGGCCAACGCACCCACACCAATGCGAGAACGCGCAAGGGCCCGGCGCGCGCCATCGCCGGCAAGAAAAAGTAGGACCCAGTCATGGCCAAACCAACATCCGTACGGCGCCGCGAACGCAAAAATATTTCGTCCGGCATCGCCCATGTGAACGCCACCTTCAACAACACCATGATCACCATCACCGATGTGCAGGGAAACGCCATCTCGTGGTCTTCGGCCGGTGGAATGGGGTTTCGCGGCTCGCGCAAATCGACCCCCTACGCCGCCCAAATGGCCGCCGAGGATGCCGGAAAGAAGGCGGCGGAGCATGGCGTGAAATCGCTTGAAGTCGAGGTGAAGGGGCCGGGCTCCGGCCGTGAATCGGCGCTTCGCGCACTGCAGGCGGCGGGTTTTATCATCACCGCCATACGCGACGTCACACCGATTCCGCATAACGGCTGCCGGCCGCGCAAGCGCCGCCGCGTCTGACGAAAAAACGCCGCCCAAGGCGGCGATCGAGTAGCAAACCGCAATATCGAGAAGCGGGCGATTAATCGCTCACCTACTATATGAGGTCGTATCCGTGATCCAGAAAAACTGGCAGGAACTTATCAAGCCGTCGAAACTCGCCATCTCGCCCGATAGCGACAACAGCAATATCGCCACCATCGTCGCCGAGCCGCTCGAGCGCGGCTTCGGCGTGACGCTCGGCAATGCCCTCAGGCGCGTCCTTTTGTCGTCGCTTCAGGGCGCCGCGGTAACGGCCATTCAGGTCGAGGGCGTGTTGCATGAATTTTCTTCCATTCCGGGCGTGCGCGAAGACCTGACCGACATCGTTCTCAACATCAAGTCGCTGGCGCTCAGGGCGCATGGCGAAGGCCCCAAGCGCCTGACGCTGCGCGCCACCGAACCCGGTGAGGTAACCGCCGGCATGATCGAAACCGGTCACGATGTCGAGGTCATGGACCCCGACCTGGTGCTTTGCACATTGGATCAGGAAGCCAATCTGAACATGGAATTGACCGTGCAGTCCGGCAAGGGCTATGTCGCGGCGGTCGAGAACCGCGACGAAGACGCGCCGATCGGCCTTATTCCGGTCGATGCGCTCTACAGCCCGGTCAAGAAGGTGGCCTACAAGGTCGAGAATACGCGCGTCGGCCAGAGAACGGATTATGACAAGCTGTCGATGACCATCGAGACCAACGGCACGGTCACGCCCGAGGATGTCATCGCGCTCGCCGCCCGCATCGTGCAGGACCAGTTGAAGCTGTTCATCAATTTCGAGGAGCCGCACGAGACTCACCGCGAGGAAGAGGCGGTGGAACCGGAGTTCAACCCCAACCTTTTGAAAAAGGTCGACGAGTTGGAACTTTCGGTGCGCTCCGCCAACTGCCTGAAGAACGACAACATCATCTATATCGGCGATCTGGTTCAGCATTCCGAATCCGAGATGCTGCGGACGCCCAATTTCGGCCGCAAATCGCTCAACGAGATCAAGGAAGTGCTGAGCCATATGGGGCTGCATCTCGGCATGGAAATCGCCAGCTGGCCGCCGGAAAATATCGAGGACATGGCGAAACGGCTCGAAGAGCCTTATTAAGGGCCCAGGGTAAAAGGAGAGAGAGATGCGCCATCGCAACAGTGGGCGTAAGCTGAACCGCAATTCGAGCCACCGCAGGGCGATGTTTCGCAATATGGCGACGGCGCTCTTGAAGCATGAGCAGATCAAGACGACCCTGCCCAAGGCCAAGGAGCTGCGCCCGGTGGTCGAGCGCATGATTACGCTCGGCAAGCGCGGCAGCCTGCATTCGCGGCGCCAGGCGCTGAGCTATCTTCAGGACGAAAAAATCGTGCGCAAGCTGTTCGACGGCCTGGCCGAGCGCTATGAAAACCGGGCCGGCGGTTATACCCGCGTGCTCAAGGCCGGCTTCCGCTACGGCGATTCGGCGCCCATGGCCTATATCGAGCTGGTCGATCGCGACGAAGACGCCAAGGGCCAGGATTCGGGGCCGGACATGAGCCTGGAAGAGCCCCTGGAGAATGAAATACCGGCCTGAAGCGGAGCCATACCATCGCCGGGTCGATAAACGGGGCAGCTCCATTGGGGCTGCCCTTTGTCTTTGTTCGGCATTAAACTGACGGCGATGGCAAAACAGGCCGCCCCTTCCTTGTTCGAAAAAGATGCCCCCCGTCCGCTGGCGGAGCGCATGCGGCCGGCGCGGTTGGACCAGGTCGTCGGCCAGGATCACCTGCTCGGCGAGCATGGCGCGCTCGGCCGCATGGTCGGCGCCGGGCGGCTCGCCTCGCATATCCTGTGGGGGCCGCCGGGCTGCGGGAAAACCACCATTGCCCGCCTCCTGGCGACGCAATCGGATCTTGAATTCGAGCCCTTGAGCGCGGTTTTCTCCGGCGTCGGCGATTTGCGCAAGATATTCGAACGCGCCCGCGAACGCCGCCAGGCCGGGCACGGCACGATGCTTTTCGTCGATGAAATCCATCGGTTTAACCGCGCCCAGCAGGATGCCTTTCTGCCGGTTGTCGAGGACGGCACGGTGACCCTGGTCGGCGCGACGACGGAAAACCCGTCATTCGAGCTCATCGGCGCGCTGTTGTCGCGCTGCCAGGTGCTGGTACTGCATCGCCTCGACGATGACGCCCTGAGTGAATTGATGCGCCGCGCCGAGGCGGCGCAGGAAAGGCCGCTGCCGCTCGATGATTCGGCGCGCCTGGCGCTCAGAGCCATGGCCGACGGCGACGGGCGTTTTTTGTTCAATATGATCGAGGAGCTGTTCGCCTCGGCTATTGGCGAAAAAATGGACAGCAAGCAGCTCGCCGAGGCGGTCCAGCGCCGCGCGCCGCTCTACGACAAGGCGCAGGAAAGCCATTACAATCTGATCAGCGCCCTGCACAAATCGCTGCGCGGCTCCGACGCCGACGCGGCGCTTTACTGGCTGGCGCGCATGTTGGCCGGCGGCGAGGACCCCAGCTATATCGCCCGCCGGCTGGTCCGTTTCGCTTCCGAGGATGTCGGCCTGGCCGAGCCCGGCGCGCTGCCGCAAACCATGGCGGCGTGGCAGGCCTATGAGCGCCTCGGCTCACCCGAAGGCGAATTGGCGCTCGCCCAGGCCGTGCTCTATCTGGCCACGGCGCCCAAATCCAACGCCGCCTACAAGGCTTTGAGCGCGGCCATGCGCGTGGCGCGCGAGAGCGGCTCGGAGATGCCGCCCAAGCATATCCTCAATGCGCCGACGCGCCTGATGAAGGATTTGGGCTATAGCGACGGCTATGTCTACGATCATGAAACGGAAGAGGCGTTTTCCGGCCAGGATTATTTTCCCGACGCTATGACGCGCCACGAATTCTACCGCCCGGTCGCGCGCGGCTTCGAGCGCGAGATCAGAAAACGCCTCGATTATTGGCACAAGCTGCGGCTTGGCGGCGCCGAGGGCGGCGGCGGGGGCGGCGGCCCGAGCGACGAAGACGGTGGGGAGCGGAAATGAAGATCGTTCTGGCTGTTGCCTTCGGCGGCGCCATCGGCTCGCTCGGCCGCTATTATTTCGCCGACATCGCCGAGCGCTGGTTTGCTTCTCTCCTCGGCGCCGGCTTTCCCTACGGCACGATCGCGGTCAATGTGCTGGGTTCATTCGTTTTCGGCGCCCTGATCGAGAGTTTTGCCGTCGCCATAATGCCGAGCGCCGAGATCCGCGCCCTGGTCTTTGTCGGCGTGCTCGGCTCCTTCACGACGTTTTCGGCGTTTTCCTCCGATACCTATCTGTTGCTCGAGCGCGGCGAGATCGGCCGGGCGCTGCTCTACATCTTCGTTTCGGTCGCCATATCGCTCGGCGCTTTCTTCGTCGGCCTGCGCCTGTTGCGTTTGATCCTCGCATGAGCGGCGTGAAAACCCTTTTGGTCGGCGCCGATGACGCCGATGTCAGGCTCGACCGCTGGTTCAAAAAACGCTATCCGGGGCTCAGCCATGGCCGCCTCGAAAAACTGTTGCGCACCGGCCAGATCCGCGTCGATGGGCGGCGTGCCAAGGCGGGCCTGCGTCTCGCCGCCGGAAACCAGGTGCGGGTGCCGCCGCTGCCGCCTGAATCGCTGACGCCGGCCAAGGGCAAGGCGGGCGCCGCGCCGCTCAGCGAATCGGACATGGCGATGGCCAGGGAATGGGTGCTCTACCGCGACGATAATCTGCTCGCCATCAACAAGCCGCCGGGCCTCGCCGTGCAGGGCGGCTCGGGCGTCACGCGCCATGTCGATGCCTTGCTCGACGGCCTTATGTTCGACGCCCCGGAGCGCCCGCGCCTGGTGCACCGGTTGGACAAGGATACCAGCGGCGTGCTGTTGCTGGCGCGCGACGCCGCCACGGCGCGCCGCCTGACGAAATGGTTTCGCGAAAGGGAGCTGCGCAAAACCTATTGGGCCTTGACCGTCGGGCGGCCCGACCCGGAGAGGGGCCGCATCGATGCCCCGATCGCCAAAAAAGCCGGCCCGAGCGGCGCCGAGCGCGTCGTCCCGGCGGCAGACGGCGCCCCGGCCACGACCTATTACGCGACCGTCGAAGCGGCGGCCAGCCGCATGGCCTGGCTGGCGCTGCTGCCGTTAACCGGGCGCACCCATCAATTGCGCGTGCATTGCGCGGAAATCCTGCATTGCCCGATCCTCGGCGACAAAAAGTATCCCTCCCAACCGGGAGCGGCGGACGGCCAGGGCTTCGGCGCCGGGCTGCACCTCCATGCGCGTTCTCTGAGCCTGCCGCATCCGGGCGGCGGCAGTACCGGCGCGCGGCGGGCGCGGCTCGATCTGGTGGCACCGCTGCCGCCGCACATGGTCCAGAGCTGGCGCCATTTGGGCTTCGAAGCGAGCGGCGTCGGCGACCCCTTCGCCGAGCTCGATCCGTGACACAGCTCATCGTGTTCGATTGCGACGGCACATTGGTCGACAGCCAATATGTCATCATCGATTGCATGCAGGCCGCCTTCCGGGCGCGCGGTTTGCCGCCGCCGGCACCGGCCGCGGTGAAGCGCATCGTCGGCCTGTCGCTTCCCGAGGCCATCGGGCGCCTGCATGAAAACGGTGACGCGGCCGCCATCGAAAGCCTAGTGGCGGCCTATAAGGAATGCTTTGCCGAATTGCGCGCCAGCCCCGAGCTGCACGAGCCATTGTTTGCCGATGTTGTCGAAACACTCACGCTTTTGCAGGAAACAGGTTACCTTCTCGGCGTCGCCACCGGAAAATCCAGACGCGGCTTGCTGGCGGTGCTGGAGACGCATGGCCTGGCCGGGCATTTCGTGACCTTGCAAACGGCGGACGATGCGCCCGGCAAACCGCACCCCGGCATGCTCGAGCGCGCGATGGCGGAAACCGGAGCGGAGAAGGGTGAAACAGTGCTCATCGGAGATACCGTCTTCGACATGGAAATGGCAGTGAATGCCGGCGCCGGTGCGTTCGGCGTGTCGTGGGGCTATCACGACGCAGCCGAGCTGCATGCCGCCGGCGCCGATCTGGTGTTGGATCGATTATGCGAGCTGCCGCCCCTGTTGGCGCGGCGCTGGGGGATGCCGTAGGCGATGCGCTGGTGGTGGAAATTAATTCTCGGCATCGTCGGCCTGGTCATCCTCGCCATAGTCGTCGGCGTCGTCCTGTTGAGCCTTCAGGACGCCAATAAATTCAAGGATATCATCGCCCGCAAGGTGAGCGAGAAGACCGGACGCGAACTCACCATCGAAGGCAATTTCGATCTCTCGATCTCGTTCAGCCCGTCGCTGACGGCGGATGACGTGACGTTCGAAAATGCCGCCTGGGGCTCGCGCCCCGAAATGCTCAAACTCGGCCATGTCGAGGCCAAGGTGGCGCTCTTCCCCATTCTCGGCGGTACGCTCGAAGTCGAGCGCCTTATTCTCGAGGACATGGATCTTCTCGCCGAGACCAACCAAGACGGTATCGGCAATTGGGTCTTCGGCGAAAGGAAAACCGTCGACGAAGAGGATGACGGGGGCGCTGATTTGCCGGTCATCGAGGATCTCCACATTGAAAATGCGTTGGTGCGGTATCGCGATGGCGAGACCGGAGAACGCCATGTCGTCATGATCGCCCGGGCCGAAGGCTACGCCGGGGAAGACGGCGGCGGTAACTTCGCCATGGAGGGCGTGTGGAACAACAGCCCGATCGACGCCAAGGGGACCATCGGCCCCGGCGACGAGGATGTCGCGGTGGCGCTGTTCGTCGAGATGTTCGGCGCCAAAACCGAGATTACCGGCACGGTCGGTGAGTTGGACGATCTGGAGGGGCTGGCTTTACATGTCCGCACCGCCGGAGAAAAGCTCTCCGACCTCAACATGATCACCGGCTCGTTTCCCGCTATCGGCCCCTATTCCGTTCAAGCCGACTTGCGTGACGGCGACGGCGATTCCTACATTCTCGAGAATTTGCGGGCGCGTATCGCCGACAGCGACCTCGCCGGCAGGGTCGAACTGACGGCGGGCGAACGGCCGCGCGTGGCCGCCGATTTGACCTCGGCACTGCTCGACCTCGATGCGCTGCTGGCGAAAAATGATGGCACGGCCATCGTGGCGGACGGCGGCAGCGAGAGCGCAACAGGCAGCGAAGCCGAAGCCGGCGACGCCGCGCCCGAGCGCCTGTTCGACGACGAGCGGCTGGATTTCACCGCGCTCGACGAGGCGGATGCGCAAGTGTCGCTCAAAGTCGGCGAATTGCGCTATGGCGGCCTGTCGTTGCGCGACGCGGTACTCGGCCTGGAGATGGAGCAGGGGGCCTTGCGCCTTGAGCCGTTGCACGCGCGTCTTGGCGAGGGCGACGTGGTGGCGCGGTTGGAACTCCAGAGCCGAATGGCGCGCCCGCGATTGCAAATGGCACTGAACTTAAGCGACGTCTCGCTTGCCGTGGCCAAGCCGCTGCTCGACCTCAGTGAAATCGTCGACGGGCCGCTCGACCTCGATGTCTCGCTGGCCGGCGAGGGGCGCTCGGCGCATGAAATTGCCACCAGCCTGGACGGCCGGATCGATATGGTGATCGGCGCCGGCACCATACCCAACGCCTATGTCGATCTTATCGCCACCGACCTGCTGCGCTTTATCGTGCCCGGCGGCGCGGCCGGCGACGCAGCAAAGCTCAACTGTTTCGTCGCCCGCTTCGACGTCATGGACGGCGTCGCCGTCAACGAGGCCCTGCTGTTCGATACCGCGCTCACGACGACGGCGGGCAAGGGGCAGATCGATCTCGGCCGCGAGCTCGCCGATCTGACCGTGGTGCCGCGCCCGAAAGACCCGGCGCTCTTCAGCCTCGCCGTTCCGGTCGTCATCGACGGCCCGCTTACCGACCTCGGCTATAACCTCAAAAAGGAAGATGCGCTTCTCGGCCTCGCCGGCGCCGTATTGGGCACGGCGCTGTTGGGACCGTTCGGTATTTTGATTCCGCTGGTCAGCGCCGGCACCGGCGACGACAACCCGTGCGTGGCGGCGCTCGAGCAAACGGCCGAAAATGCCGAGCCGGCCAGGGAAGCACCGAGCGAGCCGGCCGACGCCGTCGAGGATTTGCTCGACGATGTTCTCGGCATCTTCGATTAGCCGGATGGCAAAGCGTTTCTACAAAATCGTCTCGGTGGAGGAACTGGATGGCGGCTTTACGGTGGCGCTCGACGGGCGCGCCGTCAGAACGCCGGCCAAGCAGCCGCTGGCGATGGCGGTGCAAGGGCTCGCCGAAGCGGTGGCCGCGGAATGGCGCGCGCAAGGTGGTGAAATCCACCCTCACAGCATGCCGATGATGCGATTCGTCTCAACGGCGCTCGACCGGGTGGCGCCACGGCGCGCCGAGGTGATCATTGAGACGGTCAAATTCGCCGAGACCGATCTGCTCTGCTACCGCGCGGCGGAGCCGCCCGAGCTGGCGCGCCGCCAGGCCGCCGCCTGGCAGCCGCTGCTCGACTGGGCCGAGGCGCATTACGGTGCCGGGCTCGACACCACCACGGAAATACAGGCGATTGCCCAGGACGAAAATGCCGTGTTGCGCCTCAGAGCGGCGCTCGATGCCGAGAATGATCTCACCCTGACGGGATTGCATAGCGCCACCGCGGCGAGCGGCTCGCTGATCGTCGCGCTGGCGCTGTTGGAGCGGAAAATCGACGCCGAGCAGGCCTGGGCGGCCTCCCATATCGACGAGCGCTGGCAGCTCGAACGCTGGGGCGAGGATGCCGAGCTGGCCGAGCGCCTCGAGGGCCTCAGAAGGGAAATTTCCGCTGCCGGCGAATTTCTGGCATTGTCGCGATATTGAATCGGCGAGCGGTAGGGGATTTGAATGCAGGATATCATCCGGCAATTGGAGGAAAAGCGGGCGGCGGCGCGCCAGGGCGGCGGCGAGAAACGCATCGCGACCCAGCACAAGAAAGGCAAGCTGACGGCGCGCGAAAGGCTGGAACTGCTCCTCGATAGCGGCTCGTTCGAGGAATATGACATGTTCGTCGAGCACCGTTGCAATGATTTCGGCATGGACGAGAACGTCATCCCCGGCGACGGCGTGGTGACCGGCCACGGCACCGTGAACGGCCGCCTGGTCTTCGTTTTCAGCCAGGATTTTACCGTCTTCGGCGGCTCTCTCAGCGAGGCCCATGCCGAGAAAATATGCAAGATCATGGATCAGGCGATGAAGGTCGGCGCGCCGGTGATCGGGCTCAACGATTCCGGCGGCGCGCGCATCCATGAAGGCGTCGCCTCGCTCGGCGCCTATGCCGAAGTTTTCCAGCGCAATGTCATGGCTTCCGGCGTCGTGCCGCAGATCTCCGTGGTCATGGGCCCCTGCGCCGGCGGCGCCGTCTATTCGCCGGCCATGACCGATTTTATCTTCATGGTCGAAAACAGCTCCTACATGTTCGTCACCGGCCCCGACGTGGTGAAAACCGTCACCCATGAGCAGGTCAGCCATGAGGAGCTCGGCGGCGCCATCACCCATACCGGCACCTCGGGCGTCGCCGACCGCGCTTTCGCCGACGATGTCGAAGCACTCGCCGAGGTGCGCCGCTTCATCGATTTTCTGCCGGCGTCAAACCGCGAAAAAGCGCCGGCCTGGCCGACCGAAGACCCGCTCGACCGCCCCGAACCTTCGCTCGACACGCTGATCCCGGCCGATGCGCAGAAGCCCTATGACATGAAGGAGCTGATCGGGAAAATCGTCGATGAAGGCGATTTTTACGAAACCAAGCCGACACATGCGCAGAACATCATCACCGGTTTCGCCCGCATGGACGGCGCCACCATCGGCATCGTCGCCAATCAGCCATTGGTTCTGGCCGGCTGTCTCGATATCGCGTCGTCGCGCAAGGCCGGGCGCTTCGTCCGCTTTTGCGACTGCTTCAACATCCCGCTTCTCACCCTGGTCGATGTGCCTGGCTTCCTGCCCGGCACCGATCAGGAGCATAACGGCATCATCACGCACGGCTCGAAGCTGCTCTACGCCTATGCCGAGGCGACGGTGCCCAAGGTCACGCTGATCACGCGCAAGGCCTATGGCGGCGCCTATGACGTGATGAGTTCCAAGCATCTCAGGGGCGACGTCAACTACGCCTGGCCGACCGCCGAGATCGCCGTCATGGGCTCCAAGGGCGCGGTCGAAATCATCTTCCGCGGCGCCCTCGACGATCCCCAGGCGGTCGAGCAGAAAACCGAGGAATACCGCGACAAGTTCGCCAACCCGTTCAAAGCCGCCCATCGCGGCTATATCGACGATATCATCATGCCGCGCAACACGCGCCGGCGCTTGGGTCGCGCCTTCGCCATGCTGCGCAACAAGAAACTCGAAAACCCGTGGAAAAAACACGGCAACATACCGCTTTAGGCGTGGAGAGGCCGGCGATACCGATATGTTCGAAAAAATCCTGATCGCCAATCGAGGCGAAATCGCCTGCCGCGTCATGCGCTCGGCGCGGGCGATGGGCATCAGTACCGTCGCCGTCTATTCCGAAGCCGATGACGGCGCATTGCATATGCGCGAGGCCGATGAAGCGGTCCTGATCGGCCTGCCGCCGGCCAGCGAAAGCTATCTTCAAATCGACAAAATCATCGAAGCGGCGCGGCGGACCGGCGCCGGGGCGGTACATCCGGGCTATGGTTTCCTGTCCGAAAACCCGGCCTTCGCCGAGCGCCTGGCCGCCGAGGGCATCACCTTTATCGGCCCGCCGGCATCGGCCATCGCCGCCATGGGCGACAAGATCGCGGCGAAAAAGCTGGCCGAGAAGGCCGGGGTTACCGTCATTCCCGGCCATACGGAAGCGATCGAGGCCGGGCCTGAGGCGGAGAAAATTGCCTCGGAGATCGGCTATCCGGTGATGATCAAGGCGGCGGCGGGCGGCGGCGGCAAGGGCATGCGCATCGCCGCCACGGCGGATTTGCTCGCCGATTGCATCGCCTCGGCGATTCACGAAGCGCGCCAGGCGTTCGGCGACGGGCGCGTCTTTATCGAGAAATTCATCGAGGAGCCGCGCCACATCGAGATTCAGATTCTCGCCGACGGCCATGGCAACATCCTCCACCTCGGCGAGCGCGAATGCTCGATCCAGCGCCGCCACCAGAAAATCATCGAGGAGGCGCCGAGCCCGTTGCTCGACGAAGCGACGCGCGCCGCCATGGGCGAGCAGGCATGCGCGCTGGCCCGCGAGGTCGGCTATGTCTCCGCCGGCACGGTCGAGTTCGTCGCCGACCAACGGAAAAAATTCTATTTCCTCGAGATGAATACCCGCCTGCAGGTCGAGCATCCGGTGACGGAATACGTAACCGGGATCGATCTGGTCGAGCAGCAGATCAGGATCGCCGCCGGCGAAAAACTCGGCCTGGCACAGGGCGATGTCAAACGCCGGGGTTGGGCGATCGAATGCCGCCTTTACGCCGAGGACCCGGTGCGCGGTTTCATGCCT
>CAJXFT010000049.1 GCA_913053235.1 uncultured Alphaproteobacteria bacterium | reverse complement strand
GAAGCATGTTGCCGCCGCATGAAATATCGGTTTCATCTGGGAAATGGGGGATTATAAGAGAGAGTAGAGAGGGGCCGGGTGCGCACCGGCGCGCAGGTGGGTGAGCGCTGGCGCTCACGTTCGCCTCCCGATTACGCCATTTACGAGCTCCCACATCGGGTCTTGTCGTTTGCCGAATGCGTCGGGGTAGCGCGTATATTCCGCGTCTGAGCCAAGTTCAAACCCGTCAAGTACAAGGCTGCTCGCTTCCGCCATGCACGATTGCATGGCAGCTGTTTGTGCCTCCAGTTCATCCAGGGGCGCCTCGATGAGGACGGCGTCATGAATGGTTGCACAAATCTTGATGCCTTCTTCGCGGCCAAATATCACGGCGAGCCGAAGCATCTCGGCGCCGTTCGATTGCATTTGGAAGTTGGCAACGGTCCGGGGTTTCGTTTCGGCAGACACATTCAGACGCCACCCGAAGCAGGCCGACATTTCCGTATTGAGGAATGCGTGATCGCTCACCCGCTCGATCCACTCCCAGTAACGCCGGTACAGGCGTCGGTGCTGGTCCAGCAGCTCCCGAGCTTCGTGTAGAGGCACCTCAAGCCTTCGACTTAAGCCTTGTGCCGACATTTGATACTGCACCGCCAACACACAAGTTTTATAGAGTCTTCGAACGTCGGGGTGGGACTGCTTCGTCGCATCGGAGGGGGCAGCTCCCGCTCGTTTTGCGAAGCTGAGGTACGGGTCGCCGGACTCGTACGCGGCCAGCATTTCAGGGTCCCTCGACAACGCCGCGGCAATCCCGAACTCCTGCTGAGTCCAGTCAATGTACGCCAGCCCCGTGCCGGGTTCGGGTCGAACGAGGCCCCGCAGCCAGCGCGGCAGGCCGAACACAGCCTCCGTGGTGCTCGGGTTGTTGCGGCCCGTAACTGTCCCGAACGGCGACTGCATGTACCGATTTCGGCCATCGGCGCCGACGGTGAGCTTTATCTCTCGGGCTCGGGAAAGGGTTTTTCGGAGTTCCTTCAGGGGCTCGATTGCCGGGTAGAGCAACGTCCTTTCCTTGAATGTCTCGGCGTCAAGTTTCAGACGCCCGTGCGCCGACCGGGGCCAGGGTATCCTTTCCCGGGCGAGGTAGGCCGAGAAGCGCGCCTCCTTAAAAGTCGCCCGGTCGTATACTCGGGAGCTTCCGTCGAGCTCTGTGATCAAGGTTTCCCGGATCGTGTCCCAGCTGTCACGGCAGGCCGTCAGCATTTCCCGATCGATCGGAACCCCGAGACGCTCGATGTCGGCGAGGGCGCTTATATATTTCCCGCGTAACAGTGCTTGGTCTACCCGTTCCGGGGCCCCAAACCAGTCCATGCCCGTAAGCCGACGAAACACGCCAGCGGTGGTCGCGACGTCTTCCTCGCAATAGGCGAGCAAATCCTGCTTCTCTTCTTCCGAGTAGGAGCCACCCCGAAGAGCGAGGCGGCGCATATAGTCCTTGTGCTCCTCGCCCGGGGCGGTGACGCCGATATGTTTCGCGAAGTCAACCAGCCCCGACCCTTCAAGCGGAATGCCGTTCCACCTGCAGCGGCACTCGGCGTGCAGGTCGACCAAATTCGCAGGGTACGGCCACCCGAGCCGGGCAAAGCAGCTGATCTCGGCCAGCCCGTAGAAGACGACAACCAGCGCACCTTCGCCAAGGCCGAAGGGTGCCTCAGGCATCTCGAGCAACGCGTCTTCCCAGAATGCAGCACGCTCACCACTGCGCAGCTCGCGCGCGGTCATGCACCTCACGTCGGGCAAGCGGTCATTATTCTGGCCAAACTCAAAATCGATAACCCAGATGGTGCGGAAGCGCTCAAGGGCCGGTTGCTGCCATGCCACATCGGCTGTTTCCGCAGGGCAGGCGGTTGGGAGTTTGAGCCCGGCGCTCAAACGGCCCCCAGCAATTGCTGAATCACGGGATGCCCGCTTGTGTCTAAAATCCGCCCATCGAACGCCCGATGGACGAGCTGCTCGTAAGTGTCGTCGGGGAGGATCGGCGCCCCGAAATCGCCGATCGCGACTTTCACCTCATACTCTCCCATCATCATGTTAGCACCCACCCTGATCCACTCGTCCTGCGCAGCGAGGGCGGCCCGCCATGCCGACTCATTCCAAGAGTTTGGCCGAGCGCCGGGTGTGCTGGTTTTAACTGGCCAAACACCGATCGCGGATTGCTTGCTCACGTAGGGCACGAGACACGCGGGATAAGCGTCCGCACCGAGCTCGAGGGCGAGGCTGGGACTTGCCAGATAGATTTCGCGATCTGGGTCTTCTACGAGGTAGTAAATTTCTGAACGCTCAGGCACCAGGAACGTCCGGATGAACGTCCGACGCCCCGGTTTCCCTAGGCGAATAAAGCTAAACGCGGGTCGGGTCGCGGGCTCCAGGTCCTGTGGGATCCGGAGCGAGGCCAGGTCAAATTTGTCCATGAGGCCCCCCCTCCAGACTTTTGACGTAGCGCCGAATTTCCGAGTCGGGGATCAACCTCCGCCGCTTAATTTTGACGGGGTGAATTTCCCCCTCGGCGATGAGGAGATAGAGGGTAGAACGCCCGATTCCCAAAAGTCGGGCGGCCGTTTTTATGGAATGCAGCAGGCTAGGGGTCATCGACGTCTCCTCGGGTTTGTGAGGATCCATCCGACACCGTTATCCCAGAGGGAACAACGCCCTCAAACCCTCCGATTTTTGAAGGTGAAACCCTGGGTGATCTTCTTAAGATAGACCCCGTGATCGCGCTTTCCGGCGCGGTTGTTCTCCCAATGACCAGCCAGCGCCTTGGCCGCCGCGAGGGCATTCTCGTCGTTTTCCAGAAACTCACGTGCCCTGCGTAACTGGTACCGCTCGGCGCCCTTGGGATCCTTGCGTCCGCGCCTTCCAACAATATCAACCATTAAGTTCGCCGGGGTCAGGCTGTGCTGCTTCGCGTAGATTTCGACGGCGTGCCGGCGCGCATGCAGGAAGCGGTCTACCGGTTCCCGCCTGCTAAGCCTGTTTAGGGATTCTCGAATTGCTCCGCGGCCGTACCAATCTCGTAAAATCTTGACCACTTCCTCCAGGCCACCTCTTGCAAGGGCCAGGATGACGAGATCCTCCACGGTTTCGGGTTCCTTGGCTAGACCCTCCAGCTTAGCCGGGCTCCTCGGGGGGGATTTTCCCTCAGACATTTCCGTCCCCGGTCATTTCAAGCCAGTTCACGTCGGGCATTAAAGGGGACAACCTTGCCTTTCGGGGTGTCGAGGTGGGCTGCCCATTGGCTCATCAGCCGGCGTCTTTTCTCAAAAAGGTCGCTCCTCAGGTACGCCGCCTCCACCTTATTGCTGATCGTATGAGCCAATGCCTGCTCGGCGACCTCCCGCGGGAACTGCGTTTGATCGGCAGCCCAATCCCGAAACGATGATCTGAACCCATGGACGGTTTCCTTGATCCCCAAACGCCGCAAAACCGAGAGCAGCGCCATGTCGCTGAGCCCTTTCCCGGGTCTCCCGCCGGGGAATACATAGTCCCCTGAGGCATTGCTGTGGAGACCTCTGACAATTTCAAGTGGGCGCTCTGCTAGGGGGATGCGGTGTTCTTTCCCGACCTTGGTCCGGGGGCCTGGGATTGTCCAAACAGCGCGATCCAGGTCTAGCTCCTCCCACAGCGCGCCGCGCACCTCAGAGGTCCGAGCCGCCGTATAAATGGTGAATTCGAGTGCCTGGGCGGCTGTTCCGTCTCGCTCCCGAAGCCGAAGAAGGAATGCCCCAATTTCCTGATAGGGCATAGCCGGGCGATGGCTCACAACGTGTATTCGAGATTTCGCGGGGAGAAGATTCTCCAGGTGTCCTCGCCATTGGGCGGGATTCTGCCCTTGTCGAAAGCCGCTGACTGTTGCCCAGTCGAGGACTCTCTCAATCCGCCCCCGTAGCCGTCCGGCTGTCTCGGGCTTAAGGCCCCAGATTGGCCTCAAAATTAACATCACGACCTCAGTCGTGATGTCAGACACCGGAAGTTTGCCCGCGACAGGGTAAGCCTCGGCCGCAAGAGTGTTGCGCCACTGGGTCGCGTGCTTAGCGTTTTTCCAGCCGGACTCGTGGGCGGCTATATAGGCATCTGCGGCTTCCTCGAAGGTAATAGTCTTCCGTTCCGTTGCCGGATCCCTGGCGAGACCCGATTTACGGGCTTCAATCGGGTCAATGCCGTCTGCTAGAGAGGAACGGCAGAGCGTCGCCTTTTCGCGGGCGCCGGCCAAGCTTACGGCCTTCGAGGACCCCAAGCCCATTTCGCGTGCCCGCCCATTGAGCATAAATTTAAATATCCAGGATTTAGCCCCCGATTTAGATACTTGAAGGTGTAAACCGCCCCCGTCAGCGATCAGACCCACCTTCTTAGTGGACTCGACGGCTCTAGCCGATAGCCTATTTATGCCGCGTGCCACAGTATCCTACCCCCAAATTTACCCCCAAACAGGGTGGGATTCTAGCATATCCCGGCGGACTCGGCCAGACGCAAAATACGGTAAAGTATTGTTTTGTATAGAGTTATCGAACATCCGCGGACATCGGCGGACTGGGGTATGGCGGAGGGGGCGGGATTCGAACCCGCGGTACGCGTTAACGCACACACGCTTTCCAAGCGTGCGCCTTAAACCACTCGGCCACCCCTCCGGGCTCGCGCAACATAGCAATTCTCGGGCGCGCCGCAAGATAGTGGCACGCAAACGCTGCTATATTGTTAGCATGTGGATCGCGCGGAGCCCTCGCGCCGGCGGCGCCCTTGGAGCTTTGTTGAATGATAGTTTGCCGCATTGTCGCCAGCCTCTTCCTGCTCGCGGCGCTTGGCCTGTTCGCCTATGAAATCGTCGGCGCCCTCGGCGCTGGCGGTTACGATCTGATCGCCGGCGGCGAATTGTGGGCGCGCCTCCATGCCAACAGCCTGGTCGGCTTTCAGGCGCTGATCGAGAAACATATCTCGCCCTGGCTATGGGGCGAAATCATCCTGCCTATCCTGCTGGCGCCGGCCTGGGCGATCGCCACCGCGCCGGGTCTGGTGCTCGCCCTCGCCTGCCGCGGGCGGCGCAAACGCGAGCGCGGCTAATAGCAGGCGGCGATGATCTCGGTGTTTTCGAAGGCTTCCCAGGCCGTGACCTTGCCGCGCTTCAGCGTGAAGGCCCAGGCGAAAGTCACGTTCCAGCGCTTGCCTTTCGGTCTCGAGCGGGCGATTTCCTGGCCGGTGACGACGATGCGCCCGCCCTCGCCGATATATTCCTTGAATTCCTGCTTGCCGAAATCGACCGCCGCTTCGATGCTTCTCAGATAGGCTTTGTGGCGCGCCGGGCCTTTCCAGCGTCCCGCCCAGGGCAGTTTTTTCGAGCCCGGCAATATCCACACGCAATCCTTCGATTGCAGCGCCGTGAGCGTCTCCATGTCGCCGGCCTGAAGCGCCTTCAGCCATCGGCGCAGGATTCGCTTATTGTCCGCCACCGCCATCTCGCATCTCCATATATTTTGTTAATTGGCGGCGTACGCTAGGCAGCCGGTCCGATGCGGTCAAGCGGCGCAATCTTTGTGGTGCGGCGGCCAGGTAAATTGAAGCACAATGGGCCGAGACAAGAATTTTGGTTACGAGAGCTCCCGTCCCTTGAGCGAAACGGCCAACTCCGGCGGCAAGCCCAAATCATCCCTGTCGCGCCTCGCGGACAGCGTGCGGCGCCAACCCATGTTTGCGCCGACGCTCTCCTTCGGCCTGCTGGTGCTCGGCACCTTGCGCGATCTGGTGCCGATCATCGCCGTCATCGCGGTCTTTCAACTGGCCATCCTGCGCCAGCCCTTTCCCAATCTCGGGGAAATTTTGATCGGCCTGGTTTTTGTCATGTTCGGCTTGGCACTGTTCGTCAAGGGCCTGGAAATGGGCCTGTTTCCGCTCGGCGAAGGCTTGGCGCAGGATTTCGCCCGCAAGGGCAGCCTGTTTTGGCTGCTGGTGTTTTCATTTGCCCTCGGCTTCGGCACCACGGTGGCCGAGCCGGCGCTGATAGCCGTCGGCGCCGAGGCGGCGCGCACGGCGGCGGAAGGCGGGGTGATCGAAGCGACGGAGGATGCCATCAGCGCCTTCGCCCTCGGTTTGCGCTATACGGTCGCCGTTTCCGCCGGCGCCGGCATCACCCTTGGCGTGCTTCGAATTCTCAAGGGCTGGCCGGTGCATTGGCTGATCATTAGCGGCTATGTCATCACCGTGACGCTTTCCTTTTTCGCCCCTGACGAGATTATCGGTATCGCCTTCGATTCGGGCGGCGTGACGACCTCGACCATCACAGTGCCGCTGGTGACGGCGCTCGGCGTCGGCCTCTCGACCATGATCCGGGGGCGCAATCCGCTGATCGACGGCTTCGGACTGATCGCCTTCGCCTGCCTGGCGCCGATCCCCTTCGTGCTGCTCTTCGGCATGCTGGTATAAGGCGCGGTGATGGGCATTATTGAGAACATCGGCACCGTCATCCTGGAGACCCTGCGCAATCTCGCGCCCCTGGTCGGGCTGATTCTTGTTTTTCAGATCATCGTTATCCGCAAGCGCCTGGCCAATTGGCGCCGCGTCGTGATCGGTTTTATTTATGTCATTATTGGTCTCTCGCTGTTCCTGATCGGCCTGCAATCGGCGCTGTTTCCGCTCGGCGAGACCATGGCGCGCCAGCTCACCGATCCCGAGTTTCTCGGCCTCGTCGAGGGGGTGGCGGGCGCCTGGTACGATTATTTCTGGGTTTACGTCTTCGCCGCCGCCATCGGCTTCGGCACCACCATCGCCGAGCCCGCCCTGATCGCGGTCGCCGACAAGGCCGGCTCGGTTTCCGGCGGCACCATCAATCCCTGGGGATTGCGTATCGCCGTCGCCATCGGCGTCTCGGTCGGCGTCGCGCTCGGCACCTTTCGCATCGTCACCGGCATCCCGCTCTTTTGGTTCATCATGGCCGGCTACGCCATCGTCATCGTGCAAACCCTGTTCGCCTCGCGCTCCATCATTCCGCTCGCCTATGATTCGGGCGGCGTTACCACTTCCACCGTAACCGTGCCCCTGGTCGCGGCGCTCGGCCTCGGCCTTGCCGCCAACGTGCCGGGGCGCAGCCCCCTGATCGACGGCTTCGGCCTGATTGCCCTGGCCAGCGTGTTCCCGATCATTGCCGTTCTCGGTTACGCCCAACTCACCGCCCGGCTGACGCGCAAGCGCAAACCCGGCGATTCGACGGAAAGGACATAATATGAAATTCAAACTTGTCGTGGCGCTCGTCGACGGCGAGGAGACCGACGCCGTACTCGAATGCGGCCGGCGCGCCGGCGCCACCGGCGCCACCATCATCACCTCTTGCCGGGGCGAGGGCCTGCAACCCGAGAAAACGTTTCTGGGCTTGAGCCTGACCGGCCAACGCGACATTCTTCTGTTTGTCGTCGAGGAACATCGGAGCCGGGTGATCCTGGAGGAAATTGCCACCGTGGGCGCTTTCGAAGAAAAATCCGGCAGCGGCATCGCGATCCAGATCGATATCGAGGATGCGGTCGGCTTGGCCCACCAAATCGAGGAAATCCAACACGAGATCGAGGACGAGTTATGAGCGAGAGAAAGCATATTCAGGTGCGCGAGATCATGACACCGATGCCGGTGCCGGTCGACGGATTGGCGACGGTGCGCGAAGCACTCGACCGGATGCGCGAGGCCAAGGTGCGCTCCCTCGTCGTCGAGCGCCGCCGACCCGGCGACGAATTCGGCATCATCGTGGTGTCGGATATCGCCAACAAGGTCATCGCGCACAACCGCTCGCTGGACCGCACCAATGTCTACGAGATCATGTCCAAGCCGGTGCTCACCGTGGATGCCTCGATGGAGATAAAATACGCCATCCGGCTGCTTTCCAAATTCGGCCTGTCGCGCAGCCTGGTGGTCGACCACAACGAGGCGGTCGGATTCGTTACGCTGAGGGACATGGTGTTCCGCTATATCGATATCATCGACGCGCCGCACAGCGATGCGGCGTCCTGAGCGCCGTGGCGCCGGCGTACCCTGAGCCACGCGCCGCTCTGGTGACGGGTGCGGCACAGCGCATCGGGCGCGCCATTGCCATCGGGCTCGGTGGTGAGGGCTGGTCGGTGGCGGTGCATCACCGGGATTCCGCGGCCGATGCCGAAGAGACGGTGGCCAGGATCATCGCCGGCGGCGGCAAGGCGGTGGCGCTCGCCGCCGATTTCGGGCTGGAAGCCGAGGCCTCGGCCCTGGCGCGCCGCGCCGCCGAGCTGCTCGGGCCGCTCGGCTGCCTCGTCAACAATGCCGCCATGTTCGAATATGACGATGCCGAAAGCGCCACGCGGGAGAGCTGGGAGGCGCATATGTCGGTGAACCTCAGGGCGCCGTTCGTGCTCGCCCAGGCCTTCGCTTCGGGCCTGCCGGCGGGCAGTGCCGGCGCCATCATCAATATTCTCGATCAGCGGGTGTGGAACCTGACGCCCCATTTCATAACCTATACGCTCAGCAAGTCGGGCCTCTGGACATTGACGCAAACACTGGCCTTGGCGCTGGCGCCCAATATCCGGGTAAACGCCATCGGCCCCGGCCCGGTGCTGGCGAGCGCCCGTCAAACGGCGGCGCAGTTCCGCGCCCAGGCCGCGAACACACCGCTCGGCCACGGCGCCGAGCCGGAGGAAATTTCCCAGGCCGTGCGCTTTATCCTTGCGGCGCGCGCCATGACAGGGCAAATGATAGCGCTCGACGGCGGTCAGCATTTGAGCTGGAGCATGCCGTCCGATCATAGGGTGGAGGAATAGCAGCGGCGTGACCGAACCAGCCCCCCTGAGGCCGCTTGCCCGGAGCGGCGCCGAGCCGTCCTATCGGCGCGTCTTCGTGCGCGATCTGGTTTTATCCTGCGCCATCGGCGTGCACGCGCATGAGCAGCATGCGCCGCAGCGCGTGCGCATCAATGTCGAACTGATGGTGGCCGAGGAAGAACGCCACTTGCGCGATCGCATCGAGAATGTGGTGAGCTACGAGCATATCGTCGACGGTGTGCGCGCCATAACCGGAGAGAGCCACATCAATCTGGTCGAAACCCTGGCCGAACGCATCGCCGGGCTGTGCCTGGCCGACCGGCGCGTGGCGCGGGTGCGGGTCTCTGTCGAGAAGCTGGACATCTATGCCGAAGCCGCCAGCGTCGGCGTCGAAATCGAGCGCGTGCGCGGCGATGGCTAGCTGAATTCCCCCACCGGCGGGCGATTTACGGAGCCCGGGCAGGGCTATTTATACACATTGCGAATTTTCCCCTGGCTCACTTTTTATTGATGGCGGCGATCCTCCGGTGTCAATTGCGGACCGAAAATTCCAAAATTAAATTATTCGATATCAATCACATAAGTCGGATTCATGCGGCCGGGCCGCGAAGGCTCACGCAAGCGCTGTGCCACGCGTTCACGAATATCGGGGTTTGTCTTGAAGGCTTTCCAACAGGCTTATCCACAGGCGGCCTCGATCTTTTCGAGATAGATGTTCAGGCCCTGGGCCTTGGCGATGCCGCGCGCTTCCTCGAGCAATGGTTTCGCCCGTTGCGCCTGGCCCTTCGTTTGCGACAAGAGAGCAAGATTAAGCAGGCCGCGGCAGAGAAAGGCCGGCCTCTCCGTTGCGCGCGCATCCGCTATCGTGAGTTCCAAATGATGCCGTGCATGTTTGGCGGCGAACAGCGCATCGCGCAATACGAAACCCGGATTGCGCAACAGGACGCCGAGCGATGCCTTTTCCTCGCCGCGCGCGATGGCGGTGTAGATTTCGCCCAAAATCATGTGCCCAATGGCAGGCATGGCGCTGAGGTCGAGGCGCTCGAACGCGGTTATGTTCTCCTTGATCAGGCGAAGTCCGCGCGTCGGTTCTCCGCTTTGCGCCAAGGCCGCACCATAGGCGAAAACCGACCCGAGGCGTATCATGCCGAAGCCGCTTTCCTCCGCTTCGCGTAATATATCGGCGAGTTCCGCGCACGCCTCGCGGCCACGGCCCAGCATGGCGTATGCCTGACCCCTGGTGTTGCGCGCGCCGATGCGGTCGAGCGGGTCCGGCGAGATGCGCAGCGCCTCGTCGGCATCTTCAATCGCCTCTTCACAGCATTCCGAATAGGCGCGCTCATAGGCGCCGACATAAAGCCCCATGGAGATCGTTCTGGGGTCGCCGGCCCGCCGGCCAAGCACCACCAAATCTTGCGCCTTGCGGCGTGAATCCTCGAAGCGCCCCATGAGCAGTCCATGCAACGACTGTGCGAACAGGATTTTCGACTGAAGATAAATATCGCCAAGGCGGGTGGCAATTTCCTCGGCTTCCTCGGCCAGCGCCGCCATGCTGTCGCGGCTTTGCCGGTCCGTGTGGGAATAGCGAAGGTAGAGAAGGCCCATGCAGGCGTAGCCGATGCATTCTTCATCCTGCAAATCGCGCGCCAGATCGAGGGCGCGATCGAGGTGCGATTCGGCGGCCGCGCTTTCGAGATTGAGGGCCTCGGAAAAGCCCTGCCAAAACAACAACAGCGACAGCGTGCGCCGGTCGCCGGCTTTTTCGATGCGCGGGATATAATGTTCCGTCACTTGGCGCAGCGCGCGAAAATCCTTGCGGTAATAGAAAAGCCGCACCCAGGCGAGCAGGAAACCCGCCAGTTGGCCGCCGGAAATGGCGTCGGGCGCGCCGCGCGCCAGCTTGTCGGCCTCGGCGAAACGCTCCGCCGCTTCCTCGAGAGCGTAGACGCCGAGGCTCTTGCGGCCCGCCAGCGCGAGGTATTTCAGCGTCGATTCAGTATGCGTGCTTTGCCCGAAATGATGTGCCAGAGCGTCGGACCATTCGCCGATATGGTCGCCATGCAGGCGCTCTATGGCTTCGCCGGCGCGCAAATGCATGGCGGTGCGCTGCTCGCCGAGCAGGCCGTCATAAACGGTGTCCCGCACCATCGCCTGGCTGAAGCGATATTCCTGCACCTCGCCGAGCGCTCCCGGCAGGATGAAATCCCGGTTTTCGAGGGTTTTGGCAAACTCCGACAGGTGGCCGTTGACCAGCGCCACCGGCTGGATCAACTCGAGCGGAAACTGCCGGCCGATCACCGAGGCCGCCTGGAGTACGGCGCGAGGCCCGTCCTCGAGCTGGTCGACCCGGCTCATGACGATATCCCTGAGGCTGCCCGGCAGGACGATGCCACCGGCCGACGATGGCGCATGATCGCCGCCGGCCGGGGCGCGGCCGTCGAAAACATAGCGCGCGATTTCCTCGGCGTAGAGCGGATTGCCTTCCGCCTTCTCGGTGATGAGCTGGCGGATATCGTCGTTGAATATGTCATCGCCGACGCGCCCGCGCACCAGCGACGCCGTTTCCTCGGCGCTGAGCGATTCGAGCGCAAGATTCGTAACGCCGTTCAAATCGTGCCACGGCGGATGGTATTCGGGGCGGTAGGTAGTGACGATCAGCAGCGCGCGGGTGCCGCCATTGGCGATGATGTCGAGGAGCAATTCCTCGCTCGCCGAATCGATCCATTGCAAATCCTCGACCAGGATGATCACCGGCGACAGGGCGGCGCGTTCAAAAAGAGCGCGGCGCAGGATTTCGCGCGTGCGGGCGCCGACGATTTCCCCGTCGAGGCCACGCAAGCCGTCGCCGCTCGGCGGCAAACCCAGGAGTTTCTGCAAGAACGGCGCGTCGGCTTCGCCGTTCATGCCGAGCAGTTGCAGGCCGCGCCGCAGCTTGTCCCCGGCCTTTGCCGCGCCCTCACCGTCGCGAACGCGAAACGATGTTCTGACGATTTCGGTGAACGGAAGAAGCGGGGTCTTTTGGCTTTCGGCGCCGCATCCGCCGTGCAACAGGAAAAATTTTTCGCCGTCCAGCCCTTGGCCGAACTCATGCAGCAGGCGCGATTTTCCCATGCCCGCCGCGGCGGCGATATTGACCACCCGCACGGCGCCCCGCGCCGCTTCCTCGGCGGCGGCGCGGAGCGTCGCGATTTCGTGATCGCGGCCGACCAGCGGCGTCAGGCCACGATGCAACGCCGCCGCGAAGCGGTCGACGCCCGAAAGCACGGCATCCAGGCGATGGACCCGCTCAGGCCGGCTTTTCCCCTTTATTTTCTGTTCGCCGAGAAAGCTGCACTCGACAAAGCCCTCGACCTGGCGCCGGGTTTCCTCGCTGACGGCGACGGTGCCCGGCTGGGCCAGCGATTCGAGGCGCGAGGCGAGATTGAGCGTATCGCCCAGCGCCGCGAACTCCATGCGCATATCGTCGCCCAATTCGCCGACCACCACCGGGCCGCTGTTGATGCCGATGCGCAATTTCGGCCGGACGCCGAAATCCGCCGCCAAAACCGGCTCCAGTTCCGCCATGCGGCGCTGGATGGCGAGGGCGGCGCGGCAGGCGCGAAGCGGCGCGTCCTCGACGGCGATGGGGGCGCCGAACAGCGCCATGATGCCGTCGCCGGTCAATTCCTGAACGCTTCCCGCATGGCTGTGCACGGTATCGATCATGGCTTCGTATAGCCGGCCCATGAGTTTGTAGGTGCCTTCCTCGCCGAGCTTTTCCGAGGTCGCGGTGAAATTGGCCATGTCGGTAAACAGCGCCGTCACCTGGCGCCGTTCGCCGGCCAGGGAGGCCGCATCGTGGCGTGCCCGCGCCGCCAAATCGGCCGGCATTGCCAGCGAAACCTGGCCCTCGCCGGCGCCGCTCGCTGTGGCCGGCGCCGATGCGGGCGCGGGCGCGGCCGCGGCCGGGGCCGGCTTCAGCGCCGTACCGCAGCCGCCGCAAAACTTATCGCCGCCGTCGTTGGCGAAAGCGCATGCCGGGCACAAGCCGGGCAGCGCATGGCCGCATTCGCGGCAAAATTTGCGCGCTTCGCGATTGTCGGTGCCGCATTGCCCGCAGCGCATCAAGGCTTCCCTTCGAATAGTGGCGCACCGCTCCCATGGTATCGCTGCCGGGCGCCGGCGCGAAAAAAAATTTTAATGCACATCATGGACTTCCCTCGGCGCCGGCATAGCATTATCCTGAGGACAGCGCGAAGCGAATGAGGAAGTTTGTGCGATGGCATACAAGACAATTCTTCTCCATCTCGATGGCGGTGAGCGTGCCGAAGTAGCGCTCGACCTGGCGTTGCGGGTGGCCGCCGTGGAGCAGGCGCATCTTGTCGTTCTCTGTGTCCTCCATCCATTGTCTCCCGCCCTGGGCGCCTTCGGAGATGCCGCCGCCGGGGTCATCGCCGATCTGCAGCGCAATTATATGGACGAGGCAAAACTCGCGGCGGAGGCTCTGCGCAAGAGCGCCGAACGGCAGGCCGAGCAGGCGGATATTCCCTTCGAATGGCGCCTGGAAGAGGGCGTGGCGGACGACATCGTGCCGGTTCACGCGCGTTACGCCGATCTGACGATTGTCAACCAGGTCGATCCCGACAGCGTCAATGCGCCGCGCAAACGCGGGCTGCCGATCGAGCTGGTGATGGATTCCGGCCGCCCCATGCTTGTCGTTCCCTACGCCGGCAATTTTACCACGCTGGGCGAGCGCATTCTGGTCGCATGGAACGGCAGCCGCGAGGCCACGCGCGCCGTACATGACGCCATGCCCTTCCTGCGCCGCGCCGAGCTGGTCTCGGTGTTGAGCATCAATCCGCGTCGGGAGGATCACATCGCCGGCTTCGATATCTCAAGCCAACTTGCCCGTCACGGGGTCAAGGCGGAGGCGGTTCGGACCGTCTCCGGCGACGTATCGGTGGGCGATCTGCTGTTGTCCGAAGCCGCCGATCTCAGCGCCGACATGATCGTCATGGGCGCCTATGGCCATTCGCGTCTGCGCGAATTCATTTTGGGCGGTGCCTCGCAGCAAATTCTCGACAGCATGACCGTTCCGGCCTTCATGTCGCACTGACGCCGGCGCTGTTTGGCGCCGTGGCGGAAGCTCGGCCGCCCAGGCATACATTTTGTGCGCTGGCCACCCGGCATGACGCTAAATAGGGCTTTGGCTGTGAATTCTGTTCACATCGATTCGGCGCTTCAGCCTATGACTTGTTTCTTAACGGGAAAAACTGAAGCAATTCCGAGCAAACGATAAATATATAATAAATATGTTTAATATCAATGTGTTACAATAAATGCACAAAAAACGGGCAGAGCGTATTAAGACATTGGATTGGTTAACAGTCATGTCGTCCATTGGCTTTCGCACACAGGCTTATCCACAGCTTTGGTGGATAGCCCGAATCGGCTTGGCGGGGCCGGCCAAGTTTGCATCCCAACTGTTTGAACCGATAGTGTTTGCCCGCCGGTGACGGGTTATCCTGGCGCTTGGCTATCGGCGAGCCGATATAGAGAGCGAAGGCAGGCAGGGGCGTTGCGCATATGAATAAACCGCTTGCGGCGGGTCTTGAGACGTTGCGCCGGGCGCTCGCCACCATGCCCGAGAGCCCCGGTGTTTACCGCATGCTCGATGCGGCGGGTGATCCGCTCTATGTCGGCAAGGCGAAAAACCTCAAGAAACGCGTCACCAGCTACGCCAATGTCGGCGCGCTTTCACATCGGCTGCAACGCATGGTCGCCGGCACCGCCAGCCTCGAGGTGGTGACGACGAAAAGCGAGGTCGAGGCGCTGCTGCTCGAAAGCAATCTCATCAAGCGCCTCAAGCCGCATTACAATATCGTGCTCCGCGACGACAAATCCTTTCCCTATATCCTGATCACCGGCGGCCACGCCTATGCGCGCATCACCAAATACAGAGGCGCCAAAAGCGCGGCGGGAGAATATTTCGGCCCCTTCGCCTCGGCCGGCGCGGTCAATCAAACCGTCAATGCCCTGCATCGCGCCTTTCCGCTTCGCTCCTGCTCCGATTCGATATTCGCCGGGCGCACGCGCCCCTGCCTGCAACATCAGATAAAGCGTTGCGCCGCGCCCTGTGTCGGACGTATCGGCGAATCCGCCTACGCCACCCTGGTCGATGAGGCGCGCGAATTTCTCTCCGGGCGCAGCCAGCACATCAAGGCGCGGCTGACCGAGCGCATGACGGCGGCGAGCGAAGCCCTCGAATTCGAGACCGCCGCCGCCTACCGCGACCGCATCCGCGCCCTCGCCCATATCCAGGCGCGCCAGGGCATCAATTTGCACAGCCTTCAGGATGCCGACGTGGCGGCGATTCATCAAAGCGGCGGGCAATCCTGCGTGCAGATATTCTTTTTCCGCGGCGGCCAGAATTTCGGCAACCGCGCCTATTATCCGCGCCACCAGAAAGAGGTCGGCGGCGGTGAGGTGCTGCGCGCCTTTATCGGCCAGTTCTATAACAACCGCACACCGCCGTCGCTGCTCCTGGTCAACCGGACAATCGAGGAGCGCGAGCTGGTCGAAGAGGCGCTGTCGCTGAGGGCCGAGCGCCGCGTTCGCATTCACCGTCCCAGCCGTGGCGACAAATCGAGCATGGTCGTGGATGCCGAGAGAAACGCGCGCGAGGCATTGGCGCGGCGTTTTTCCGAAAGCGCGGCGCAGAGAAAAATGCTCGAAGCCCTGGCCGACAAGCTCGAGCTCGACGGCGTGCCCGAGCGCATCGAGGTTTACGACAACTCCCACATATCCGGCACCGACGCCGTCGGCGCGATGATCGCCGCCGGGCCCGAGGGCTTCATCAAAAAGGCCTATCGCAAGTTCAATATCCGGAGCGACGCCGCGCCGCCGGAGGAAGGCGGCATCAGCGCCGGCGACGATTACGGCATGATGCGCGAAGTGCTGACGCGGCGCTTTTCACGGCTCCTGAAAGAGGATCCCGAGCGCGCCCAGGGCGCCTGGCCCGACCTGGTGTTGATCGACGGCGGCGCCGGCCAGCTCGGCGCCGCGCGCGATATCTTCGCCGAGCTCGGCGTCGGCGATGTCGCCCTCGCGGCGGTCGCCAAGGGGCCCGACAGAAATGCCGGGCTCGAGCGCATCTTCCTGCCCGAACGCCAGCCGATATCCTTGCGGCGCCGCGATCCGGCGCTCTATTTCATTCAGCGCCTGCGCGACGAGGCGCACCGCTTCGCCATCGGCACCCACCGGGCGCGGCGCGCGCGCGGCGCCGCGCGCTCCCAGCTCGACACCATTCAGGGTGTCGGCCCGAGCCGCAAGAAGGCGCTGCTGCACCATTTCGGCTCGGCCCGCGGCGTGTCGCAGGCGGGCCTCGCCGATCTCGAGCGGGTGCACGGAATTTCAGGCGCCCTGGCGCGTTCGATCTACGATCATTTCCACGCCAACGCGTGAGCGTGATAATGTTCGCCCGCCTGGATATCACGCGATTATGACAAACCTGCCAAACATATTGACCATCGGCCGCATGGCCCTCGTGCCGCCCTTTATCGGCCTGTTTTATCTGCCCGGTGAGGCCGCGGCCTGGGCCACCTTTGGAATATTCGTGCTCGCCGCGCTGAGCGATTTTTTCGACGGTTGGCTGGCGCGCCGGCTCGGCCAGACCAGCGAATTCGGCCGCATCTTCGACCCCATCGCCGACAAGTTCATCGTCACCGCGGCGCTGATCATGCTAACGGTGCACTACGAAGCGCCGGTCATTCCGGTCGCCGCGATCCTGTGCCGCGAATTGCTGATATCGGGCTTGCGCGAAGGCTTGGCCGGGCGAATCGAGCTCCCCGTCAGCCGGCTGGGAAAGTGGAAAACGGCGGCCCAGATGGCGGCCATCGCCCTGTTGCTGGTGGCGCCGGCTTTCGCTTCGCTGGCCGCGCCGCTCGGCCAGGCCGGCGAAGCGGCGCTCTGGCTTGGCGCCGTGCTGAGTTGGCTGAGCGCCGGCCTCTATCTTCGCGCCGCGGCGCGTCGATGGTCGGCGCCCGCGCGGCCCGGCACATGAACAAGAACATGCGCGTTTTCGGCATCGCCGGATGGAGCGGCAGCGGCAAGACGACGCTGCTGTGCCACCTGCTGCCCGAGCTCATTTCGCGCGGTCTCACCGTGGCGACGATGAAATATACCCATCACGATTTCGATTTCTTCGAGCCCGGCCATGTGGTTACGACATGGCGCGAAGCGGGCGCGGATGAAGTATTATATGTCTCCGACCGGCGCTGGGCCTTGTTGCACGAACTCAGGGCCGAGCCCGAGCCGCCGCTGGAGGAATTGTATGAACAGTTTTCGCATGTCGATCTGCTTCTGATCGAGGGTTTCAAGCACCATGATCATGCCAAGCTGGAGGTCCACCGCGCGGCGACCGGGTTGCCGCTGCGCGCCGCCGAGGATGAATGGGTGGTGGCGGTCGCCAGCGATAGCGGCCGGCCCGAGGGCGTGCCGGAAAAGCGTGATATCGTGGTGCTGGATTTGAACGATATTTCGGCCGTCGCCGATTTCATCCTGGCCCACTGTGATTTGAAACAGCGCCGGCCGGATGCGAGCCGACGGCGGCAACAACCTGCGGAGCAGCGGTGATGGCGCAGTTGAGCGACGATTGTTTTGCTTTTGGCGGGGAGCTGATGCCCGCCGCCGAGGCATTGGCGCGCCTCGCCGATACCACCGAGCCCGTCGCCGTGCCGGAGGAGATTGCCTTGGCGCGGGCGCATGGCCGAGTCTTGGCGCGAGACGTTCCTTCCGAACATAATGTGCCGCCGCATGACAATGCGGCGGTCGACGGCTGGGCCGTGTTCTTTGACGATCTCAAGCCGGACGGCGATACCCGCCTGCCGTGGAGCGAGCGCATCCCGGCCGGCCAGCCGCTCGGCCATGCGGCGCGGCGCGGCGCGGCCCTGCGCATCTTTACCGGCGCGCCGATGCCGGACGGCGAAGCTGGCGCGCCGGGTCCGGACACGGTGCTGATGCAGGAGGATTGCCGCGAGGAGGAAGGCGCGGTGGTCATCCCGCCGGGCATCAAAAAGGGCGCCAACCGGCGCTTCGCCGGCGAGGATATCAAGCGCGGCGACGTCATCCTGAGAGCCGGCAGGCGTTTGAAGGCGCAGGATATCGGCCTCGCCGCGTCGGTCGGGCTGACCACTCTTTGGGTTTACCAGCCGCTCAAGGTCGCCGTTTTTTCGAGCGGCGACGAGGTGTTCGATCCGGGTGCGGAGCTGCCGCCGGGCGGCATATATGATTCCAACCGCTTGATGGTCATGGCGCTCCTCGAAGCGCTCGATTGCGAGGTCAACGATCTCGGCATTCTGCCGGATCGGCTCGACGCCGTGCGGGAAGCGCTCGAAAGTGCCTCCGGCGCGCATGATGCGCTGATTACATCCGGCGGCGTTTCGACCGGCGAAGAGGATCACATCAAGGCGGCGGTGGAGGCGCTCGGCCATCTTCATTTTTGGCGCCTCGCCATCCGGCCGGGGCGGCCGATCGCGCTCGGCCAGGTCGGCCGCGTGCCGTTTGTCGGTCTGCCGGGCAATCCGGTGGCGGTGCTGGTCACCTTCCTGCGCTTCGCCCGGCCGCTCATTCTCCGCCTCGCCGGCGCGGCGGATGTCGAGCCGCACCACTATCGCGTGCGCGCCGATTTCGATTATAAAAAGAAGAAAGGCCGGCGCGAATGGCTGCGCGCGCGCATTCACAGGCGCGCTGATGGCAGCGTGGTGGCCGAGAATTACACCAAGGGCGGCGCCGGAATCCTGTCTTCCGCGGTGTTCGCCGACGGGCTTATCGAATTGCCCGAAGAGGTCGGCCTGGTGGAGCCCGGCATGATGGTCGATTTTCTTCCCTTCAACGAAATGATGCGCTGAGGAATCGCCGTGAAACTGCTCTATTTTTCCTGGCTCAAGCAGAAGATCGGGACCGGAGAGGAAGACATAACCTTGCCTGGCGATGTCGCCACGGTGGGCGCGCTTGTCGACTGGCTGAAGGGCCGCGGCCCCGGTTACGCTGAAGCGCTGGCCGATCTCTCGGTCGTCCGTTTTGCCGTCAATCAGGATTTCGCCGGGCTCGACCATGGGCTCGCCGATGGCGACGAAGTGGCGTTCTTTCCCCCGGTCACCGGCGGCTTGTGGTAGAGGGCGGGCAATGATCCGCGTGCAAAGCGAGGATTTCGATGTCGGCGCCGAGATGGCGGCGATGAGCGGCAACAATATCGGCGCCCTCGCCTCCTTCGTCGGCCTGGTGCGCGGCGGGGAAGGCGGTGGTGCCATCGGCGCCATGACGCTCGAACATTATCCCGGCATGACGGAAAAGAAGCTGGCCGAAATCGAGGCCGAGGCGCGAAGCCGCTGGCCGCTCGAGGACTGCCTCGTCATCCACCGCTATGGCCGTCTCGAGCCGGGCGAGCGCATCGTTCTGGTGGTCACCGCGTCATCGCACCGCCAGGCGGCTCTGGAGGCTTGCGCCTTTCTCATCGACTGGCTGAAAACCAGCGCCCCGTTCTGGAAATATGAGGAGCGTGAAGCCGGCGGCGAATGGGTCGCGGCGCGCGCCGAGGACGGGCGGGCGGCGAAAAAATGGGCGGCTAAGAAATAATCGGCGTGGCGAACGCAACCGGAACCCACAAAGACTCCCTCAAACGGCACCACCAACCGGAATGCGCTTCTTTGCATTCCGGCAAGCGACTGAGCGCCCGAGTTAATACGAGGTAAGCCAAGGGGGCGGATGCCCCCGCCCGGCGCTT
>CAJXFT010000048.1 GCA_913053235.1 uncultured Alphaproteobacteria bacterium | reverse complement strand
GAACGGCATTTCGATATTTTGCGGTTCCGCCGTGAACCGGCCGGCGCCAAACCTGCCGTCGATAAAATTCATCGGCGGCGAGCCGATCAGCTCGGCGACATAGCGGCTGTTCGGCTTGTTATAGATCTCCGCCGGCGTGCCGATCTGGCGAATGCGCCCGCCCTCGAATATCGCCATCCTGTCGGCCACCGACATGGCCTCTTCCTGATCATGCGTGACATAGACGAGGGTGTGATTCTGCTCGCGCTGCAAGCGCTTCAACTCGACCCGCATTTCCTCGCGCAGACGCGCATCCAAAGCGGCGATGGGCTCGTCCATGAGAAAGGCGCCGGGCTCGCGCACCAGGGCGCGGCCGATCGCCACGCGCTGGCGCTCACCGCCGCTCAAATGCGCCGGCAGCTTTTTCAGGAGCGGCGTAATGTGCAGGGTCTCCGCCACTTCGTTGACGCGCGCCTCGATCGCCTGCTTTTCCAATTTGCGCTCGGTCAACGGAAAAGCGAGATTTTGCCAGGTCGTCATATGCGGAAAGAGGGCCAGATTCTGGAACACCATGGCCAGATTGCGGTCCTTCGGCGGCGTGTCGGTGACGGCCTCGCCGGCGATGCGCACCTCGCCCGTGTCCGGCGCGACGAGGCCGAGCAGCAGCCTCAATATGGTGGTCTTGCCGCAACTCGGCGGGCCGAAAATGCAGAAAAATTCGTTGTCGGCGATCTTCAGATCGATGTCGGCGACGGCCACGGTATCGCCGTAGGACTTGTTGATGCCGTTCAGTTCCAAGCTCGCCATGGCGCTACTCCAAGCCGATCGCGACGCCGGATTCGGCGTCGAAAATATGGCAGCGTCCCTTGGGAAAGGCGGCCTTGACCGTGGCCCCGATCTCGATCGGATATTGCTTGTCCTTGGCCACCTTGACCTGGTGATCGCCGGCGGCAAGATGGATCACCGTGCGCGGCCCGATGGGCTCGACGAAGGTCACCTCCATGTTGAGGCCGGGGTGGCCGACTTCGCTCGGCTGAATATCTATATCCTCGGGCCGCATGCCGAAGACGATTTCGGCCGCGGCGGCGCTTTTGCAGCGCCGCGCCAGCTCGCCATCCTCAATGGCGGAGGTTCCGGCATTGCCGAAATCCAGGCCCCAGGCGCCGTCGCCGCCGGTGAGGCGGCAGGGCAGCAGGTTCATGCTCGGGCTGCCCATGAAATTGGCGACGAAAATATTGCGCGGCTTGTTATAGACCTCGTTCGGCGTGCCATATTGTTGCAACAGGCCCAAATCCATCACCGCGATGCGGTCGGCCAGGCTCATCGCCTCGATCTGGTCATGCGTGACATAGACCATGGTTTGCTGGAACTCGTGCTGGAGATGCTTGAGCTCGGTGCGCATGAAGGCGCGAAAGGCGGCGTCGAGATTGCTCAACGGCTCGTCCAACAGGAAAATTTCCGGCTCCGTCACGGCCGAGCGGCCGATCGCGACCTTCTGCAATTCGTTGACGCTAAGCTTGGCCGTGCGCCAGTCGAGGCGGTCGTTGAGGCGCATCAGATCGGCCATGTTCTGCACCCGGCGCTGGATCTCGCTTTTCTCGACGCCGCGCACGCGGAGACCAAATTCGAGATTCTTGCGCACCGTCATATGGGTGAAGATGGCGTAATTCTGAAACACGAAACCGACATCGCGCTTGTTGGCGGGAGTTGTCCGCATGTCCCGCCCGTCGAACAGGATCGAGCCGGCGCTCGGCATTTCGATGCCGGCGATCATGTTCATGGTGGTCGTCTTGCCGCAGCCGGACGGCCCCAGGAGGGCGACGAATTCCTTGTCCCTGATCTTGAGGTTGAGATCGTTGACGGCGGTCAGCTCGCCGAAATTCTTGGTCAGGCCCGTCATCTCGATGGAAGCCATCGCCTCAGGCCTCCGCCTTCTTTTGCGCCGCTTGCATGTAGTAGATACCGACCAACGCGATCAAGCTGAGAAAAAACAGAATGAAAAGGCCGATCGCCGCGACATAGGACCACTCCAGATCCTTGAAGGTGAGATCGAGGATGTAGACGGAAATCGATTTGGTGGCGACACCGGGGCCGCCGCCGGTCATGACGTAGAGAATATCGAAAATCTTGAAACATTCGACGGTGCGGATCACCAGGGCGATGATCATCACCGTTTTCATGCGCGGCAGGACGATGCGCCAGAAGCGGTGCCAGGCATTGGCGCCCAACAGCGTCGCCGCCTTCATCTGATCCTCCGGCACGCCGACCATGCCGGCGAGCAGGATCAGGAACATCAACGGCGTCCATTGCCAGATATCGGCGATCATCACCGAGACCATCGCCAGATCGCGGTCGGCGAGCCACACCATGTCGATCCGGGTGCCGGTGATGGCGCTGAGAATATCGTTGATCGGTCCCGAGCTCTGAAACAGCATGAAGAACATGTAACCGGCGACGGCGGGGACGATCATCATCGGCATCAGCATGATCGAATAAAAGACGCGTTTGCCGGGGAACTTGTCGGCGAACAACATCGCCAGACCGAGGCCGAGCATGAACTCGGCCGGCACGACGACGACGACGATCAGGAAGGTGCGCGCGAGCGAGCCCCAGAATTTCGAATCGTCGAAGATATCGCCGTAATTGCCGAACCAGTTGAGCGATTCATAGGCATCGTACCATTTCGTGCCATCGAGCGGCGTCCACCAGGTCAGACTGACATAGACCTGCATGCAGAGCGGAAAGGCGACGATGAAAAGCAGCAGAAGCTGGGCCGGCAGGGTCATGTAAAGACCCAGTTTTTTTCCTTCGCGCTCGAGCGGCGTGAGCACGGGTTTTTTCTTGCGGCCGGATTTGGCCGGCCGGGGCGATAGGCCGGGCGATGCGTTGACGACCGAGTCCGTCATTGCTTGAGCGCCCCGAAAGTGAGGCCGCGCACGAGATATTTCTGAATGGCGATGCCGAACACCACCGGCGGCAGGGCCGCGATCAGGCCGAGCGCCGCCTTGGCGCCGTACATTTGCCCCGACATGACATTGGAAAGCGAGTTCATATAGACCGGGATCGTCACCCAATCCTTGCGCGTCAACAGCAGCGCGATGACATAGTCGCTCCAATTTAGGATAAAGACGAACAGCGCCGTGCTGGCGATTGCCGCCTTGACCATCGGCAGCGTGACCTTCCAAAAAACGCGGAACCAGCTACAGCCCTCGACCAGGGCGGCCTCTTCGATTTCGCGCGGCACTTCGTCGAAGAACGTCTTCATCAGCCAAAAAGCGAAGGGCAGCGTGACGATGCCATAGATCAGCGACAGGCCCCACCAGGTGTCCATGGCGCCAATAAAGACCCACATGATCATCACCGGGATCATCACCGCCATCGGCGGAAACAGGCGCAATTGCAGGACGCCGATCGGCAAGTTGGCGCCAACCTTGAAGCGCGAGACGGCATAGGCGCCGAAGGTTCCGGCCACTACCGCGATCAGCGTGCCCAAAAGCGCGGTGACGAGGCTGGCCAGGATCGGTTTGCCGGCGGTGCGCTCATGAGTGATATTCACCGCGTCGGTTTGACCGGTGAAAATAAATTCGAAGTTGGCCCAGGTTTCTTCATGCGGCCACCAGTGCAGATCGGCGGCGCTGGTCGCCCATTCGGTGTGCGGCTTGAACGCCATGGTCGCCATCCAAGCCACCGGCAGCAGCGCCAGACCGACCGCGACCAGGATCAGCGCGTAGCGCCAAATGTAGGAATGTATTGGCTTGGGCATGAATTTCGGTTCTTCAGGAAATCACAAAACGGTCGTGCAGCATGATCGGATCGAATCCCCGCGCGGGCGATGCGCCCGTGACTGGCGCATCGCCCGGCGGAAACCGGTACCGTATCGCTTCTCGATCAGGCCTTGTCGATAACCGTCGACCAGCCACCCTTGGCTGCGTTGATGAGGCCGATCATCTTGTCCGCACCCCGTTTCCGGATATGCTTCTTCCACGATTTGGCGGTGTCGTCCATGGCTTCCTTGGCCGACTTGTCGCCGGTCATCGCCGCCACCAGATTTTCGCTCAGCGTATTGTGCATGGCGAACTGGCCGGGAATGGCGATGGTTGGAACGGCGCGCGCCACGGTGCCCTCGATAATCGGCACGTGATATTCATGATACGACTGGTTGACCAGCGGATCCTGGAAATTGGCGAGCTGGAACGGATCGAAGAAGCCGCCCGGATTGCCCGTCAGGAGACTGAAGATGCGGGTCGAGCCGGACCATTGCAGCCACAGATAAGCCAACTCCTGATAGTTGCTTTGCGTCGAAACGCCGCCGTTATTGCCGAGATAGATGGTCGAGCGGCGCACCAGATCGCCGCCGAATTGATGGCCCGGCGGCAGGAACGAGCCGAGCTTGCCTTCGATCGCCGAACCCGGCGTGTCGAGGAATTTCGGGCAGTTCGAGAAGGTGCCGAGCATGAAGGAATTGCCGTCGCCCATGGCGCCGTAATATTCGCCCCATTGCCAGGCGAGGCCGCCCTTGTCCGACCAATCCAGGCTCTTCATATGCTCTTCCGTCGCCTGAATGCCGGCATCCGTATTGATCAGCGGGTTGCCCTCATCGTCGAACAGATGCTGGTTGGGATTGTCCTTGCTGACGTAACGGTTGTACCAGGTGCTGATGCCCCAGAAGGCGCTCATCATATTGCCGTTGCCGAGCATCTCCGGGCTGCCGCGGCCGGTGTAATATTCGGCCAATTGGTCGGTCTCGGCCCAGGTGCGGGGCGGGCCGGGCTCCCAGCCATACTTGTCGGAAAACGCCGCCTTGTGAGTCGGATCCTCGGTCAGATCCTTGCGGTAGACCCACACTTGCGCGTCGCCATCGTAACATACCGACATCGGCTCGCCGCCATACTTATAGAGCATGGAGTAGGATTCGGGCGTCGGCATGCCGCGCGAGGGGTCGGCAAAATCGGCGCCGTGCCTGTCGATCCATTCGCCGAGCGGCACGATGCCGTTGGCCTCGGAGAGATCGCCCATGGCCGCGTAACCGAAGGTGTAGACGTCATAGGCGGCCGAGCCGGTGGTGACGTCCTGGATCACCTTGTTGAACTGCTCCTGCGGCGAGACGCTGAAGAATTCAATTTTGATTCCGGTCTCGCGCTCCCAGATCGATTGCAGCGTCGGGCCGTCGGCCGGCCACGGCTTGGTGAAATGGCCGATAGCGCCGTCGGTCATCAATATCCTCAGCACATCGGGCGCCTTGCCTTCGGCCTTGAGCTTACGCGCCGCCGCGACGGCGCGGCCTTCCGACATGTTGTCGTCATATTGATACCTTTCGGCGCCGGCGAAGCCGGTCGGGCCGCCGGTCATTCCGGGCGCTAGATCGGCGGCCCAGGCGTCGCGGCTTTGCAGCCAGCGCGGGCCGATGCCGGCGGCGGCCGTGAACGCAACGCCCGCCGCGCTCGCCTTGAGCGCCTGCCTGCGGGTCACGCCTTTTCGTGATGTGGTCTCTTTCGACATGTTTTTCCTCCTTTTGCCTCCACTGCCGGCCCTTGACGGGCGGCCATAAATTATTCTCCAGCCGAGCGGATTTCTCCCCTCGCGGATTGCCGGAAGTCTAGACCATCGCCACCGTCATGGCGATTCCCCACTTACCACCAAGTCTGAAAATAAGCTCGGCGGCGGTCGCCTTCCAGGTGACTCAGTGAGCGAAATGAGAGGCCGGAATGGCGCTGAAATCGCCGTCCTGCTGCCATGTCAGCTCAAGCGACCAACTCCCCTTGCGCTCGAAATAGACGATTTCGATCGGCAACCATCCGGCTTCGCTCACCTTGACCGGCACCGGATCCGAAGTGCGGTCCGGATGCGGCTTGGGATCCTCAAACACGGTCAATCCGGCAATGGCGATGCGCACGCCGTCATTCGAGCGGACCTTGATCATATGCGTGCCGGCGCTCGGAAAATTGATAAAGCCGGTGATGATCGCGGCGACGTAATTCTTGTGTTTTTGGTTGAACACCGGCTTGCCCTCGCCACCGCGGAAATCGAGGTTGGGCATCGGCTCGCCGGGTATCGAATCGTTGCTCGCGACATATTCCAGGACCTTGTCGACATGGCCGAAATCGCCGTAATAATAATCGATCTTGAGGCCGGCCCGCATGCCCTCGCCGCGGGCCGGCGCATCCGCCGCGACGGCGGCGCCGACGACAAGCACCATGGCAATTCCGGCCACGGCGCCAACAAAAGTTTTCAATCCAATCATGGCCATATCCTTTTACTGTTAGCTCCAAATTTCATGCCAGTTCATATTATCACCGCTTCTCGGTATGAGCTTCACATTCCAGATTCGATGATCAGGGCGATCAGCACCAGGCCGGCGAGGAAGAGCGTCTCGGCGACGACCAGCGCGATCGGCCGCCAACCCAATACCGCCAATTCCTGGAACGAGGATTTCATGCCGAGGGCGGCGATGGCGATGACCAGACACCAGCGCGACACCGTCACCATGCCGTCCTGTACCGGCGCCGGAATGACGCCGGCGCTGTTGATGGCGACGATGCCGGCGAAGGCGATGAGGAACCATGGCAGCCCGGCGCGCGCGCCACGCGTGGTGCCGACCTGGCCGCGCCCCCAGCGCGCCACGACGAGCGCGAAAATCAGCACCACCGGGGCCAGCATGGCGACGCGCATCAGCTTGGTGAAGGTGGCGACGCCGCCGGCCTCATCCGAGATCATATAGCCGGCGCCGACGACCTGCGCCACGTCATGGATGGTGGCGCCGATGAAAACGCCCTTTTCGGTATCGTCGAAGCCGATCGCCGCGACGATCAGCGGATAGACGATCATCGCCAAAGTGCTCAGCGCCGTCACCGCGATGATGGTGAAGATGGTATCGCGTTCCAAATGTTCGTGTTTGGGCATGACGGCGGAGATCGCCAAGGCGGCGGAGGCGCCGCAGATCGCCGTCGCGCCGGCGGTCAGCAGGCCCATGGCGCGGTCGAGCTTGAGCGCCGTGGCGGCATAGCGGCCAAAGAGGATGGTGAGGACGATCGCGCCGATGACGATCAGAATCGGCGCCGGCCCGAGCTCGATGATCTCGGCCACGGTGATGCGCGCGCCGAGGAGCGCGACGCCGAGGCGGAGCACGGTCTGCGAGCCGAACTGTATGCCGGCGGCGGTATTCGGGTTCGTTGACAGGAAAAAAAACGCCATGCCGAGCAGCAGCGCGTAAAGCAGCGTCGGTCCGCCGTAATGCTCGGAGACGAAAGTCGAGGCCAGGGCGATGATGATACAGATCAGCAGGCCCGGCACGATGCGCCACGCGAGGGCCACCGGGCGCGGCAAACTGTCCGCGCTGTAGCGGGGTTTTTCAGCGTTCATGCCGGCGCGGAAACCTGTCGGTCAGTGCCGGCCGCGCGCGTCGACGGGCCAGATATCGACCAGCGTATCGCCGCGCACGCAATGATAGACATCGTGCAGATTGATGGTCGGGTCGCAATGCGGAACGATGCATTCGACGGCGTCGCCAAGCGCCAGGCGCTCATTGCTCCGGGCGAACGCGATGCGGCCATGCTCGTCGCCGTAAAAGCCGTAGCTCGAGCCGACCGGCGCGCCCGAGGCAAATTGCGGCAACGGCCCGTCGGTGGCGAAGCATTTCAAGCCGGCGTCGATGGTGGCATGGCCGTCGTGATTGGCGCTCACCACCGTGGCGCGGACGAAGAGCGCCGGCTCGAACAGCCAGTCGCCGCCGCTTTGGCAATGCACATCGCGATATTCGACATCCATCACCGCATAGGAGCCGACCTGCATCTCGCTCATCACGCCGAGCTCGGCGTCGATATCGTAGGTCCCGGTGCCGGCGCCGGTGACGATGGCCGGCGTCAGGTTCTTCTCGGCGAGAGCGGCGCAGGTATCGTTGAGCGGCTTGGTATCGACGATATTGGTGGCGCGGCGCTCGCCGTAATCCTCGATATGCATGATGTGGCCGGCATAGCCCTGGACGCCGGCATAGTTCAAATTGGTCGCCGCCACGGCGGCCTCGACCAGCGCCACCGCGTCGCCGACGCCGGCGGCGCCGGTGCGGTGCAGGCCGACATCGACATCGATGACCACATCCAAGGGCTTGCCGGCCTGCCCGGCGGCGGCGTCAAGCGCCCGCAGATTCTGCATATTGTCGAGCGTCTGCATCAATCCCTCGGCGCGCCCGTTGAGCGCCATCAGGGCGTCGATTTTGGAATCGGCGATGACCGGAGAGGTCACCAGCACGCCGGGGATCCCGCCGCCGCCCATGACTTCCGCCTCGCCCAGCGTGGCGGCGCCGATGCCGAGCGCGCCGGCGTCGATTTGCAGCCGCGCGACGGCGATGCTCTTATGGGTTTTGCAATGCGGCCTGAGCGAAATTTCATGCGCCTCGGCGAAATCGCGCATGCGTGCGATATTGCGTTCCATGGCGTCGAGATCGAGCACCAGGGCCGGCGTCATCAGGCGCGCGCGCGATCCGGGCTGGCCGATCAGCGGCGAGTTGGGTCCGAGTTCCTTGGCGTTGGTCACGCTTCTATCCTCCGTGCGGGTGGGCCGCCCAAGATTAGGGCGCCGGGGCGGGTGGAATCAAGACGGGGCAACGCGTTGTCGCCAAAGCGCCGGCTGATATAAGGTCGCCGCGGTTGAGCCGATAATTGAAAGGGTTTGTTGGAATGAAAGTGGTTATCACGGGCGGCACCGGATTCCTCGGTCTGAGACTGGCCCGCGCCATCCTCGCGCACGGCACCCTCTACGGTGCATCGGGGGCGCCCGAGGCGATCGATGAAATGATCCTGTTTGACAATGTCACCCCGCCCGAGCGCCCCGACGGCCTCGACGAGCGGGTCGAGATCGTCGGCGGCGACATATCCGACCGCGACCTGGTGATGCGGCTAATCGCCGGCGATTCGCTGTCGGTTTTTCATTTTGCCTCGGTGGTCAGCGCCGGTGCCGAGCAGGATTTCGACCTCGCGCTCAAGGTCAATCTCGACGGCGGCATCAATGTGCTCGAGGCGGCGCGCGCCGCGCCGGGTCTGCCGCGCGTCGTGTTCACCAGCAGTTTGGCCGTGTTCGGCGGCTCGGCCATGCCCGACACCGTCTCCGACGATACCAAGATCACGCCGATGACCACCTACGGCATGACCAAGGTGGTCAATGAATTGCTGCTCAACGATTATACCCGCAAAGGCTTTCTCGACGGCCGCGGCGCGCGCCTGCCGACCGTCATCATCCGCCCCGGCAAACCCAACAAGGCGGCCTCCGGTTTCGCCAGCGGCGTCTTCCGCGAGCCGCTCTCGGGCATCGATTATGAACTGCCGGTCAGCAACGGGACGCGCATGGCGGTGAGCGGCTACCGCACCGTCGTCGAAGGCATTCTCACCCTGCACGAGGCCGCGAGCAGCGCCATCGGCGACGACCGCTCGGTCAACCTGCCGAGCATATCGCTGACCGTGGCGGAGATGATCGAGGGTCTCGGCCGGGTCGCCGGGGGGCGTCCGCTGGGCCGCGTCATCGCGGCGCCCGATGCGGCGATCCAGGCGATTTGCGACGGCTGGCCGGGGCGCGAGGAAGCGCCGCGCGCCCTCGCCCTCGGGCTGCCGGCGGATGCGGATTTGGATTCCATCATCCGCGCCTATATAGAGGATTATGGCGATGCGTAACGGCGCCAACCGGCGCTCCAACACATAAAGTTATGAGCGCTGGCGATACCACCCCGCCCGCCGGCGACCCGTTCGCCGGATTTTGGCGCCGCGCCGGGGCGCGCCTGATCGATATGATCTTGATTTGGATTGGCTATATAATCGTTGCCTTGTTTGTCTGGGAGGATCTGGCGGTCGAAGTCGTGGCAAAAATTCCCGACAGCGGCGAGGCAACCAATTGGCACATCCCCTCCCCGCTCGGAATGCTGGTGGTCGGCATCGCGGCGTGGGCTTACATCGCCTTGATGGAAAGCAGCCGGCTGCAGGCGACGCTGGGCAAGCGGGCGCTGGGCATCAAGGTGTGCGACTATAACGGCGACAGGATCGGCCTGTTCAACGCCAGCACGCGGTCGTGGCCGCTATGGCTGCCATGGATGATCAACACGGTGGCGATTCTCGATCTTGTCGTCGGCATGGCATCGCTGGGCGCCTGTCTGGCGGTCGCCTTTAACAGCCGCAAACAGGGCCTGCACGATATCTTCGCGCGCTGCCTGGTGGTCAAGCGCCAGGCGGTGTTCTCCGACACGCCCGGGCATCCGTCGTAACGGCGCCGGCGCATGCTTCCCTTCAAGGACCACAACCCGACCCACATCACGCCCTACGTGACCTATGCGCTGATCGCCGCCAACGTGCTGGTGTTCCTGATCATGCTGGCGCTGCCCGACGAAATGGCGGGCCGCACCAAGTTCGCCCTCGGCGCCATTCCGGCGGTGATTTTCCAGATCAAGGAGATCGCCGCGCATGACGCCATTCTGCCCGCCGGCGCCGATTTTCTCAGCGTCCTCACCTCGCAGTTTCTGCATGCCGGCTGGTGGCATCTGATCGGCAACATGCTCTATCTCTGGGTGTTCGGCAACAATATCGAGGACGCCATGGGGCATTGGCGCTTTCTCGTCTTCTATCTGCTGTGCGGCTCGGGTGCGGCGCTCGTCAATGCCGGTATCGAGCCGCAGTCCATTATCCCCACCATCGGCGCCAGCGGCGCCGTGTCGGGCGTGCTCGGTGCCTATCTGCTGCTCTATCCGCGCGCCAGGGTGATGGTCTTCGCCTTTTACATGCTGCTGCCGCTGCCCGCCTTCCTGGTGCTCGGCTTGTGGATCTTCATGCAGGTCGCCAATCTCGGCGGCGGCGGCGAAAGCAATATCGCCTGGTGGGCGCATATCGGCGGCTTCGGCCTCGGCATGGTGCTGGTGCTGCTGTTCAAATACCGCCACGTCAAAATACTCGGCAAAGGCGATTTGAGCCAGACCGCGCGCCCCGGCTCCGCCGCGGCGGCGGCCGCCGCCGCGGCAGAGCTGAAAGTGGTCGAGCCCGAGCCCGAGCCGGAGGCCGACCAGCCGGCGCCGTGGGGGCCGGAAATAAAAGGGCCGTGGGTGGCGAAATCGCCGCCGCGCCCGGAGCCGCCGCCCAAGCGGCGCTCGACCATCCCGCGCGCCGGCGACCGCGACAAGGACTGACGCGGAGGTTCGCCGCAATGCGATCAAAGCCTTACTGGCGAGCGGGTCTTTCATTTGCTACGCTTGCCTCGGGGGGCAAGTTGCGCCATGCGGAGCGACGTCGAAAGATGGCTTGAAGGCCACGGGCTCGGTAAGCATGCGGTGCTTTTCGCGGAGCACCTCATCGATTTCGAGGTCCTGCCAGAGCTTACCGAAGATGATCTGCGCGAGCTGGGCCTGGCGCTCGGTGACCGCAAGAAACTGCTCAAGGCGGTGCGCGGCCTGGGCCAGGAGCCGCCCGCGACGTCCAGCGAACCCTCACCGGCTGACGCGGAACGCCGCCGGCTCACGGTGATGTTCTGCGATTTGATGGGATCGACGGAGCTTTCCCAAAAGCTTGATCCCGAGGATTACCGCGACCTGCTCACTTCGTTTCAGGACGCCTGCGCGGGCGCTGTCAAAAATCATCAGGGCCATGTGGCAAAGCATCTCGGCGATGGCTTGTTGGCCTATTTCGGCTATCCCCAGGCGCATGAGGACGATGCCGAGCAGGCGGCACGCGCCGGCCTGGCAGTGGTATCAGCGGTCGGCGAGATCGCTGGCGGCGAACCGCTCAATGTCCGCGTCGGTATTGCCACCGGCCTCGCCGTGGTCGGCGATATTGTCGGCGACGAGATGTCCGAGGCCGATGCGATATCGGGCGACACGCCCAATCTGGCGGCCCGGCTGCAAGGCTTCGCCGGCGCCAACATGGTGGTGGTCGGTGAGCGCACTTATGCGCTGCTCGGCGAGGCGTTCGAGTGTGAGGCGCTGAGCGCGCAGCGGCTGAAGGGCGTCGAGGAGCCCTTCGAGGTCTGGCGTGTCATGGCCGAGCGGCACTCCGAGAGCCGTTTCGAGACCCGCCATACAGGGATATTCACACCTTTTGTCGGGCGCCGGGACGAGCTCGATCTTCTCACCCGGCGCTGGGACCAGGCTTTGACGGGCGAAGGCCAGGCGGTGTTGATCTCGGGTGAGGCCGGTATCGGCAAATCGCGCATCGCCGAATTGATCCATCAGCTCCTGCCGGCCGAGGGTCATCTCCGCCTGCTCTACCAATGCTCGCCGCACCATACCAACAGCGCACTCTATCCTGTCATCGAACAACTCAACCACGCCGCCGGATTAGGCGCTGACGAGACCGACGAAGTTAAGCTCGACAAGCTCGAAACCCTGATCGCGCAAGCCAGCGATGATGTGAGCGCCACCGCTCCGCTGTTCGCCGATCTCCTTTCCATTCGCCATGACGGCCGCTATCCGGCGCTTAATCTGACGCCGCAAGCTCAGAAAGAGCGTACGTTGGAAGCGCTGGTAACCCAGCTTTTGGGGCTCGCCGCGCGCACCCCGGTGCTCTTCGTCTTCGAGGATTTACACTGGGCCGATCCGACGACGCGAGAGCTTCTCGATCTGATGGTAGCCGAAATCGAAGAAGCCCGCGTGCTGGCGCTGCTCACCTTTCGCCCGGAATACGAAGCGCCCTGGGTGGGTCAGGCGCACACCAGCTTGATGGCGCTGACACGCCTGGCCAAGCGGCAGTGTGGTGAAATGGTTCGCCACGTTGCCGCCAACGCCGAACTGCCCGAGGAGGTAATGAACGACATCGTCGCCAAAACGGACGGTGTGCCGCTGTTCGTTGAGGAATTGACCAAGACCATGATGGCGGGCGATAGCGCCGCGGTGCCGGCCACCATCCAGGCCTCGCTCACCGCCCGCCTCGACCGTCTCGGCCCGGCGCGCGAGGTGGCGCAAGTCGGTGCGGTGATGGGGCGCACCTTCGCCCATGATCTGCTCGCTTCGGTCTCGGACAGCGATCCGCAAGCGCTCGGCGATGCCCTCGTTCGGCTCGTCGATGCCGAGCTGCTGTTTCAACGCGGCACGCCACCCGATGCGCGCTACACCTTCAAACATGCGCTCGTTCAGGACGCCGCCTATGAGAGCCTGCTCAAGGGCAAGCGCCAGCAATTGCATGGTCGCATCGCAAATGTCCTGGAAGGACAGTTCCCCGAACGGTCGGAGGCGGAACCCGAACTGCTAGCGCACCACTTCACCGAAGCAGGCGCGGCCGATCAGGCGGTCGCGTACTGGCGGCGGGCGGGTGATCGCGCCCTTGAGCGCTCGGCTTTTATCGAGGCCACCGCCCATCTCACGAAGGGGTTGGAGCAGCTCGCGGCGCGTCCCGATTCCGGCCAACACGGGCAACAGGAACTGGCGCTTCAAGCCGCCTTGGCATCGGCGCTCGCCGCCACCGAGGGTTATGCGGCGGCCGAGACGGGCAAGGCCCTCATGCGCGCACGCGAACTGTGCCGCGAGGTCGGCGATACCCAGCAATTGTCCGAGGTGCTGTATGGGGTTTGGGCCTATTTCTATGCCGGCGGTGACTGTCATGCCGGGCTCGAGCTGGCCGAAGAATGCTTCGAACTCGTGCGCCATGAGGGCAAGCGGACGCATCTGATGGCGGCGCACAGCATGCTGGGACAGTCCCTTGCCTCGCTGGGACGTTTCGACATGGCGCAGGATCACCTGGAGAAATCGATCGCCTTGTATGAGCCTGAAGAGGATCGTTCCCTGGCCCTCGTCTATGCCGACGACCCCGCGCTCGCGAGCCAATTTTATCTGACTATTGTGCTGTGGCTAAAGGGCTTTCCAGAGCAGGCGATAGCGCCAAGCCACGATACCGTCGACGAGGCCGAAGCGTTGTCGCACGCCTACAGCCGCGGCCTTTTCCTGTGCGGTTACGCTGTCGGCCGTTGCCTGCGCCGCGAGCCGGAGGAAACTCAAGAAATTGCCCGGGCAGCGATCGATTTCTCCACCGAACAGAACATCGCCGTGTTTACATCCATGGCAACTTTGCTGAGCGGGTGGGCCTTGGCCGAAAGTGGTCAACCGGAAGAGGGTATCGCGCAGATACGTCGTGGCGTGGCGGGGTGGACGGCTACGGGAGCAGGGTTTTTTACCCCGCTTTGGCTCGCCTTCCTGGCCGCGCAATGCCACGGGCGCGGCAAGTTCGAAGAAGGTCTGGAAGTGCTGAACGATGCGTTCGATGCGATACGGCGCAACGGCGAGGACGCGTGGACATCGGAACTCGAGCGACTCCGCGGTGACTGCCTGCTTTCTATCTCGCCCGACAATATACCCGAAGCCGAGACCAGCTTCCGTCGCGCCATCGAAGTCGCCAAACACCAGAACGCTCGTTCGCTGGAACTGCGCGCCGCGACGAGCCTCGCCCGCCTGTGGCGCAACCAGGACAAGACAGCCGAAGCTCACGACTTGCTTGCGCCCGTCTATGGCTGGTTCACCGAGGGCTTCGACACCGCCGATTTGAAAGACGCCAAGGCGCTGCTGGAAGAACTCTCCTGAGCCCGGATCGCGCCGGCGCTAGAGCGCTGCGTTGAGCAGCAGTTGGATGTAGAAGCGGATCACCTCGCTGTAGTTTTGCAGCGAAATGCGTTCGTTGATGCCGTGGATGCGCGGCGTGTCGTCGGGCCCGAGGCGGATCGGCAGGAAGCGGTAACTGTTGTCGGCGATGGCGGTGAAATGCTTGCTGTCGGTGGCGGCGATGACCAGGTGCGGCGCCGGCAGGGCTTCGGGAAAGATCTGCCGGACCGTCTGTTGCAGCGCCGCGAAGCCCGGCGATGCGATATCGGAGACCGGCGACGGCTCGTCGGCCGCGCCGTGCCGGCTGATCTCGATCACCGGATCATCGATCACGGCGCGCACATGCTCGGTCACCGCGGCGATCGAATCCGAGGGCAGGATACGGAAGTTGACGACCGCTTCGGCGGCACAGGGCAGCACGTTCGCCTTGACGCCGGCGTTGAACATGGTAACGGCGGTGGTGGTGCGGATCGCCGCGTCCGAGGCGGGCGATTCGGAAAGCCTCGATTCGACCAGCGGCGCGAACAGCCAGCGGTTGCTCACCGCAAGGCCGAGCATGAACGGCATCTCACCCACCAACTGGTCGAACATGTCGGTCACCGGCGGCGCCAGATCCGCCGCCATCGGGTTGCTCTCGAGCCGGTGAATGGCGCCGGCGAGGCGGCCGATGGCGGTGGTCCGGGGCGGCATCGATGAATGCCCGCAATCTTCCGCCTCCACGCTGAGCTTGAGCGACAGATAGCCTTTCTCGGCGACGCCGATCAGCGCCACGGGCGGCTCTACGCCGGGCACCAGATCATGTCCGATAATGCCGCCCTCATCGAGGGTGAAACCGAGCCGCACGCCGCGCTCGGCCAATAAAGCGGCAATCCTTGCCGCGCCCATCCGCCCGTCGATCTCTTCGTCATGACCGAACGCCAGATAGACCGTGCGCTCGGGCGCGAAACCGTCGGCCAGCAAAAGCTCGATCGCCTCGAGGGTGGCGAGAACGGATACCTTGTCGTCGAGCGTGCCCCGCCCCCAGACGAAGCCGTCGGCGATGGCGCCGGAAAAAGGCGGGTGCCGCCAGGCGCCCAGGCTTTCGGGCTCGATCGGCACCACGTCCATATGCGCCAACAGGAGGATCGGCTGGCGCGCCGCATCGCGGCCCTGCCAGGTATAGAGCAGGCTGTAATCGCCGACGCTCTCGACCTTGAGCGCGGCATGGGTTTTCGGATAGCTCTGCCTGAGGAAATCATGCAGGCCGAGGAACGCTTCGCCCGCCACCGCCACATCGGGTCCCCGCGAGACGGTTTTGAAGCGCACGGCGGCGCCAAGGCGCGCCGCCGCGCCGCTCTTCGCCACGTCGAGCCCGACGGCGATATCGGCAGCCGGCGGAACCTCGACCTTGGCCGGCCCGGCGCAGGCCGCCACCGCGAGGCTTGCCGCGACGAGCAGCGCCATAACCGCGATAGCCGCCCGGCGCGGCATACGGAAACGGTGAATCGACGGGAAATTCGGCATTGGTCCATTCCTTTGCAAGGGCGCCTTTCGGACGCCGCCGCGGAGCGAGACGAGAAACATCGTCAACAGATCACGCCCACCTGGCAATGCGAAAGCCTGCGGGCTGCCGACATGGTTATCGCAGCGCCGCGCCTTATCTATCCCGTGCGGATGCCATAGTCGGCGGCCCAGCCGAGGCCGGCGCGGGTATCTCCCTGGGGCCGGTATTCGCAGCCCACCCAGCCGTCATAGCCGAGCCGGTCGAAGAGCGCGAAGAGGAAGGGATAGTTGATCTCGCCGACGCCGGGCTCGAAGCGCCCCGGCACGCCGGCGATCTGCACATGGCCGATGATATCGAGGTCGCGTTCGAAGCTGTGCGCCAGGTTTCCTTCCAGAATCTGCAAGTGATAGACGTCATATTGCAGAAAGAGATTTTTGCCGACAGCTTCGATAAACGTCCGCGCCTGCCGCGAGCCGTTGAGCAGATAGCCAGGCATGTCGAAGCGGTTGAGCGGCTCGATCAGGGTGCGAATGCCGCGCGCCGCGAAATAATCGGCGGCATGACCGAGATTGGCGATATAGCGTTCCTCGTAAGCTTCGCGCCGGGCGCCCTCCGGCACGATGCCGGCCATGACATGCACCCGCTCGCAGCCCAGCGCCTCGGCATATTCGCCGGCCAGCGCCACGCCGGCGCGGAACTCCGCCTCGCGCCCCGGCAGCGCCGCCAGGCCGCGCTCGCCGGCGTCCCAGTCGCCGGGCGGCATGTTGAACAGCGCCTGAACCAAACCATGCGCGTCCAGCGCCGCTTTCAGCTTGGCGGGCGGATAATCGTAGGGAAAGAGATACTCCACCGCCTCAAAGCCGCATTCGGCGGCGGCGGCGAAGCGTTCGAAAAAATCCAAATCCTGAAACAGGAAACTCAGATTGGCGGCGAATTTTGGCATGGCCCTACCCGGTCGATGGAACGAAGCGCCGCCTCAATTGTCGGCGGTGGCGGCGTTGGCGGCGGTGGTGGCGGGGAGCTCGACTTGGAAGCTGTAGATGCAGCCTTCTCCCTCCTCCGACGTAATTTTCAAAACACTGGACATGGTAGCCAGCCTTTTTTCGGCGATCGCCAGGCCCAGCCCGGTCGCCCCTTTGATTCCCTCCCCTTCATTCTTGTGAAAGGGCTCGAATATATGGGCGAGCAGCTCGGCGGAGAGCACGGCGCCGCGGTCGCGCACTTCGAAGGCGTAAATATCCTCGTCGCCCCGCGCTACGCTGAAACGGACGGCGCCGCTTTCATTGGCGTCGATGGCATTGGTGAGGACAAATTCCAAAACCTCGCGCAGCAAATGGCTATCGCCATTGACCCTGCCATGCGCCCGCGCCGATATATCGAGATCGAGGCCGATACCGCGCTCGGAGGCATTGCGCTGCATGTCGGTGCGCAATTCGCCGATAAACTCGCCGAGCTCGAAATCGACCGGCGCCGGTTTCACGCCGCCCGCCTCCATGCGCGCGATTTCCACCACATCGTCGATGATGGCGGTGAGGTTTTCGCCGTTGAGCGCCAGATTGTCGACGAGATGACGTTGCGCCTCGCTCAAATCCTGATTGCCGCGCAGCTTCAGGGCGTCGCCCAGAATGGCGATGATCGGCGCCGCTATTTCGTTGCTCAAATCCGACAGAAAGACCGATTTGGCCTGGTTCGAAAAATCGGCCCGCGAGCGAGCGTCGGCGAGTTCTTCGTTGGCGGTGTTGAGTTCCTCGACCGTGGCGTACAGGCGCTTGGCCATTTCGCCGAGCCTGTCGGCGCGTTCCAACAGGGCGCGGTTTTTGGCCCGCGCATCGGCGACGATGGCGAAAATGATCAACAGCCCGACGGCGGCGATAGCGATGAACGAATTGAGGCCGAGCGTCGATTCGCCGCCGCCCCGGAATATCACGTCCTTGAGAACGACGAGCACGAGAGCGACGCCGCCGAGCAACGCCACCGCCACACCGAAATAGCGATACCGGTTCAGAAGATCCCCGATGGACCGTTGCTTCGATTCTTCTGTCTCTGCCATCGCGCGTTTACCGCCCGGTGCCCATTGTGCACCATTGAGGCCACATTGTGTGGCGAAAAAAGCCGGTTGACGGCGCGCCGGCGGGCGTTGATTCTGGCGCCAGGCTGTGACGGTAATATTGGATACGGATATGCGGACGGAACTTGGCGAACTAAGCGATTTGCAGGCGCTTGAGCGCCTTGTCGAGATCGACGGCCTGAGCCTGATCGAGGCCGGCTGCGGCGCCGGCGATGCGGCGCGCGGCCTGGCCGAGCGCGGCGCCAAAGTACTGGCGGTCGAGCCCGACGCGGTGCAGGCGGAGAAAAACCGTGGCCAACCGGCGATCCCCGGCGTGACTTTCGTCGAGGCCGGAGCCGAGGCGCTACCCGCCGATGACGCCAGCGTCGATGGCGTGTTGTTTTTCCGCTCGCTCCACCATGTGCCGCGCGAATTGATGGACGCGGTGCTCATCGAGGCCGCGCGGGTCATCAAACCCGACGGCTTCCTCTACGTCGCCGAGCCCGGCATGGAGGGCAGCCATTTCACCATGATGCGGCCGTTTAACGACGAAGTCGAAGTGCGTACCCTGGCGCAACAGGCCTTGAAAAGAAGCGCCCGGCCGCTGTTCGAGGAAAGTGCGAGCTATGTCTATATGCAGCGCCCGAGGCATGAAAATTTTGACGCCATGGTGAATAAATTTTCAGCGCTCTCCTACAACCCCATTCCGCGCCAATTGATCGAGCAGGCGGAAGTGCGCAAGAATTTCGAGGCCGGCAAGAGCGCCGACGGCTATGTTTTCGAGCAGCCCATGCTGGTCGATTTCCACCGCGGCGTCCGCCGCCGCTAACAAGTGATGGCCGCGGCGCGCAACAGAGAGGTAATTCTGGTCGAGCGGCCGCTCGGCATTCCCGAGGCGCGGCATTTCGAATTGCGCGACGTGCCGATGCCGCGGGCCGGCGACGGCGAAATTCTGGTTCGCAACCGTTTCCTCTCGGTCGATCCGGCGATGCGCGGCTGGGTCAACGCGGCGGCGAATTATTCCCAGCCGGTCGCCATCGGCGCGGTCATGCGCTCTTTCGCCGCCGGCGAAGTGGTGCGCTCGAACCATGCCGATTACGCGCCCGGCGATCTCGTCTGCGGCATGTTCGGCTGGACCGAGTACAGCGTCTCGGACGGCGCCAATGTGGTGTTCCGCCATGATCTGGCCGAGGCCCCGCTTTCGGCCAGCCTCGGCATCCTCGGCGTCAACGGCATCACCGCCTATTTCGCCCTCCTCGATATCGGCGCCCCCAAACCCGGCGAAACGGTTACCGTTTCGACGGCGGCCGGCTCGGTCGGCAGCGCCGTCGGCCAGATCGCCAAGATCAAGGGCTGCCGCAGCGTCGGCCTCACCGGAAGCGGCGAAAAAGTTTGCCAATGCCTGGCCGAGTTCGGCTATGACGCGGCCATCGATTACCGCGCCGGCGAGAACCACGGCAAACTTTTGATCAGACTCGATTGAATAAGCCCTTCTTCCCAGAGGGGAAGAAGGGTTGGGAAGAAGGGGGAAACCAAGCGCGCGGAGCGCGCTCGCGGACGCCGGAGGGGCATCCGCGCTCTTTTGTTTGGCCCCTCAGGCGCCGGGCGGGGGCATCCGCCCCCTTGGCTACCTCGTATTAACTCGGGCGCTCAGTCGCTTGCCGGAATGCAAGGA
>CAJXFT010000047.1 GCA_913053235.1 uncultured Alphaproteobacteria bacterium | reverse complement strand
GCCGCATCGCTACGCCCCACGCTCCTAGCCGAAAACCTTGGCAAGCCGTCCCTATGAGTCATTATCACCGCTCCTTGGTATAAGATGGCAGGAGACGAGATGCCCGTCGGCAACCGAATGGGCGCGCGACTTCTCGGTTGCGCACGCCGCCAGCGCCGCCTCGCAGCGCGAACGAAAGGCGCAACCGGGCGGCGGGTTGATCGGAACCAGCGGCGTCCCCGGAATCGAGCGCAGCTCGTCGTCGCGCTCGTCGTCGAGGCGTATCACCGAGTTCATCAAGCCGATCGTATAGGGATGCTTGGGTTGCTCGAAGATGGTTTTGACATCGCCATACTCGACCATCTCCCCGGCATACATCACCAGCACCCGATCGGCCATCGAGGCGACGACGCCGAGGTCATGGGTGATCAGGATCAGGGCGCTATTGAGGCGGCGCTGCACGTCGGCCAGCAGTTTCAGAATTTGCGCCTGGATGGTGACGTCGAGCGCCGTGGTGGGCTCGTCGGCGATGAGAATATCGGGCTCGCAGGCGATCGCCGCCGCGATCAGGACGCGCTGGCGCATGCCGCCCGAGAAGTGATGCGGATAATCCTTGTAACGCTCTTCCGGATGCGGGATGCCGACGGAACGCAACAATTCGACGGCGCGGTCCTGGGCTTGCTTTTTGCCCAGGTCGAGATGCTCGCGCAGCCCTTCGGCAATTTGCTCGCCGATGGTGAATACCGGATTGAGCGAGGTCATCGGGTCCTGGAAAATCATGCCGATGCGGTCGCCGCGAATCTTCTCCATCTCACGTTCGGACAAGGCCAGCAGGTCTTTGTCGCGGTACCGGATATGCCCGTCGACGATATGGCCCGGCGGGTCGATCAGGCGCAGGATCGACTGCGCGGTGACGCTTTTGCCCGAGCCCGATTCACCGACGATGCAAAGCACTTCGTCGGGCGCCAGGGAAAAGGAAATCCCATCGACCGCCTTGAGCATGCCTTCGCGCAGCATGAAGTGGGTCTTGAGGCCCTCGACGGTGAGAATGGGTTCGACCATGGCGCTGCCCAGCCTCAACGTGAGCGCCGGCGCGGATCGAGCGCATCGCGCAGGCCGTCACCGATGAAATTGAAGGAAAGTGCCACGAGGACGATCACGACGCCGGGAAAGATCGTGATGTGGGGCGCCTTCCTGAGCACGCCGCGGCCTTCCGCCACCATGATTCCCCAATCGGCATCCGGCGGCTGAATACCGAGGCCGAGGAAACTGAGACCCGAGCCGACCACCATCATCAGGCCGATCAGGGTAGTGGCGAAAATCAGCACCGGCGGAATCATGTTGGGCAAAATGTAGCGCAGGACGATCGCCAGGCCGCCGGCACCGCCGGCGCGCGCCGCCTCGACATAAGGCTGCTGTTTGACGTTCATCGTCGTCGTGCGGACAAGACGGGCGATATAGGGCATGAGCGCGATGCTGATGGCAAGAATGACCGTCCACACACCAGGCTCGAGAACGCCGGCGATAACGATTGCCAACAACACCAGGGGAAAGGCGAACACCACATCGACGATGCGCATGACAATCTGATCGAACCAACCACCGATATACCCCGCCGCAAGGCCGAGAACCAGGCTGAACAGAGTTGCGGCGACGGTGGGTGCGATGCCGACCAGGAGCGCGATCCGCCCGCCCCAAAAGAGGCGCGACAGGATATCGCGGCCGTCTACGTCGGCGCCGAGAATAACTCCCTCCGAGCCGGGCTGCGCGGCAATGTCAGCCACGGCGGCGGCCGGATCATAGGGGCTGATAAGCGGCGCCAGCAATGAGATCAGGACGATGATCGCCAAGAAAATGAGCGCGCCCAAAGCGGCATTGTCCTTGGCATAGGCGTACCAGGCGAGCTTGAGGATGCGCAGATGAAAGCGCATTCGATCGCGCCGAATACGCCAGGCCGAATCCGCTTCTGCGGGCGAATGCCGGGGTTCGGAATTTACGGGTTGGTGTTGCGTCATGATGCCCCGGCCCTCTCGGAGGCGCGAATTTTCGGGTCCAAATAGGCGTTGATGGCATCTACCGCCAGATTGACGACGACGAAAGCCAGGGCGATGACCAGCGTTGCGCCTTGAATGGTCGGAATATCGCGCGCCTGAATGGCCTGCCATAGTTGATTGCCGATGCCGGGCCAGGCGAAAATGACTTCGACGAATAGAACGCCGCCCAAGAGATAGCCGAGTTGCAGGCCGCAAATGGTGACGATCGGCGGCAGCGCGTTCCTGAGCGCGTGGCGCCTGAGGATAAGCGATCTGCGAATGCCTTTGGCGCGCGCCACACGGACATAATTCTGGCTCAATATTTCAAGCATGCTGGCGCGCACGATCCTGGCGACGATACAGGCGGGCGCCGCCGCCGTCGTCAGCATCGGCTGAATGAGATGTAGAAACACATCCCAGGCGCCGCCTCCGCCCATGATGTTGGTCATCCCGGTGGCCGGCAGCAAACGCCAATTCAGCGAAATAAGCAGCACGATCAGGAGGCCGAGCCAATAGGGCGGCGCGTTGCCCAGCATAAGTGTGACACCCATGACGATGCGGTCGGAAAATGAATAGGGCCGCGCGGCGGCGAAAATGCCGGCGAAAAATCCGATAATATAAGCGAGAAGAGCGCTGGATAACGCCAGGATCGCGGTGTTGACGAATTTTGGAAACACCAGATCCGCGACGTCGCGGCGGTTGGCGATGGAAGTGCCGAAATCGCCCTGCAGAATATGACCCAGCCACTTTATGTATTGCACCGGCAGCGCCTGATCGAGACCGAAGGAGATGCGTAATTTTTCCTTCACGACCTCGGTTGCGAACGGGCCCGCCAAAATCGTCGTGACGTCGCCCGGCGCCAAATGCGCCAGCAGAAATACGATGACCGATACGCCGAACAGCACCGGGATGGTCAGCACCAGGCGGCCGGCAATGAAACGCAGCATCGCTAGCCGGCCTTCGAAATTGTACGGCGGCGGGACGGCGCGCCGTTGCTCTGGCCATCACATCGCATGAACATGATCCGATAAAATTGCCGGGGGCGGGCCATGCGCGACACTGCACAGCCCGCCCCCGATAGGTCAACCTAAATGGACGCTTACTCCAATTCGATGATGGAGAAATCGTACCAATTGGCCGGTGGATTGACGAAATGCTTGACCGAGGGGCTCAGCACCAGGGGGTTCTTGTAGGTGAACTTCACCGCATAACCGAAGTCCTGGCCGATGATGATGTCGTTGGCCTGCTGATAGAGCGCCGCGGCTTTGGCTTTGTCCTTCTGCTTGACCGCTTCGTCGAACAGCTTGTCGACTTCCGGGTTGCAGTACCAGCCGACATTGAAGCCGTTCGGCGGATGGTAGTCGCAACGCGTCATGACCTGGGTCCAGAACGGTATCGTCCAGCCCCAGCCGATCTCGTTCATGTGCAATTCTTCCGGCATGCCCTTGAGAAATTTGCCCATATAGGTGATCCACTCGATCTTGTTGAGCTTGGCATTGACGCCGACCTTTTTGAGGTCGCGCTGAATGGATTTCTCCCAGACCTCGTTATAGCCGTATTCATAGATATCGAAATCGAGATCCAGGCCGTCCGGATAGCCGGCTTCGGCGAGCAGTGCCTTGGCGCCTTCGGGGTCGTATTTTACCGGCGCGTAACCCGGCTTGTAGGCGTAGGTGCCGGGGCTCAACATGCCCATTTCGGGACGCCCCGTGCCCTTGAGAATACCGTCGGCGATGGCGTCGCGGTCGATCGCCATATTGATCGCCTTGCGCACCCGGACATCCTGCATGATCGGGTTCTTATGGTTGAAGAAGAGCAACCAGATCGACGGGATGTTCTCGTTGATGGTGACGGTGAAGCCCTCGTTTTTAAGGTTCTCGAGCTCTTCCCAGGGCGCTTCCATGATCATCGACACTTCGCCGGCGCGAATCGCGTTGAGGCGGGTGGCCTGATCCGGTAGCGGCTGGAAGATGAGGCGCTCGATCTTGGCGTTTTCACCCCAATAATCTTCGTTGCGATCCATCACCAGCTTGATGTTCTGCTCGCGCTCGATGAATTTGAACGGGCCGGTGCCGACCGGGGTCAGGGCGAATTGCTCATTGCCCATCTCCTGAATGGCGGTCGGGCTGGCGATCATCGGCATGCCGCAGGCGACCACGCCCATCTGCAGCCACTCATAATTGGTTTCATTGAGAGTGATCTTGACCGACATCGGGCCGGTGACTTCGACCGATTTGATCCAGCGCGTGTAATAGCCGAGATAGGCCTGCGCCTGATCGAAGGCATGCTCGGCGCCGGAATCCATGAAGCGGTCATAGTTCCATTTGACGACGTCGGCATCGACCGCCGTGCCGTCATGGAATCTGACATTCTCACGGATGGCGAAGGTATAGACCGTCCCGTCCTCGTTAACTTCCCAGGATTTGGCGATCGCCGGCTTGAGCGGCGCCGATTTGGCATCGGGGTCGCTCAAATCGAGCATCACCAGGCCTTCGAATATCGAGTGGATGGCGTTGGTCGTCAGCCAGCCGCAGGCGACATGCGGATCGAGAATGCTCATCTCGCTCGACATGCCCCAGACGAAGGTGCCGCCTTCGGCCTTTACTTCTGTCGCCGCGCCGCCGGCGAAAGCGAGCGAGCCCGCGATCGCGACGGCACCCAACAGTCGCTTGAATTTTAACTTACTCATTCTAGTCTCCCTTCTTTCTTGCTTGTTTAGCTTTCTTTGACGCGCCGAAAAATCCCGGCGCGGGTGGTTCTCGTCTCGCTTTATCGATCCGGCTTACTCGGCGTAGAATACCGGCGGCCGCTTGTCCTTCCACGGCTTGGCCTCTTCCAACTGCGCCGCCAGGCGGATAAGCGTCGCCTCGTCGTTAAGTGGTGCCGCGAAATGCATGCCGATCGGCAGGCCGTCGGGCGACCAGTGCAGCGGCAGGGATATGGCCGGTTGTCCGGTGGAATTGAACAATGGCGTGAACGGCACCCAGTCGAACACGCGCCGCGTCCATTCCCTGGCACCGACGCCGATTTCGTTTTGATCGAGGGTGCCCAATATCAGCGGCGGCTGGGCGATTGTCGGCGTCAGGAACAGGTCGCATTTTTCGAACATCGCGCCGGAGGCCCGGCTGACCGTATTGATATTGGCCATCGCATTGTGCATGTCCATGGCGCTAAGGCTTGCGCCATGGCGATAGAGTTCGACCGTGACGCGCTCCATATTGTCGAACGAGGGCGAGCGTCCAACGTCATTGGCGAGGATGTCTATCGCCCAGGTGAGATAGCTGGTCCACAGCACCACGAGCGCCTCGAAAAAGTCCGACCAATCGATTTCGATCTGGTCCTCGACCAATTCATGACCGAGAGATTCCATCAGCTTGACGGTTTCGTGCAGCCCGGCGACCACATCGGGATGCACATCCACGCCCGACAGTGCCTTGTCGGACCAGGCGATGCGCAGTTTGCCCGGCGCGCGCGTCAGCTCCTCCATATAGGGGCGCTCGGGCGGCGTGATGACGGCGGGCGGGCCAACGTCGGCGCCGCCTACGGCATCGAGCATGGCCGCGGTGTCGCGTACGCTGCGGCTGACCACCAGTTCGATCGCCAGGCCGTTCAGCCAATCGCCGAAAGACGGGCCGGTGGGGACGCGGCCCCGGGTCGGCTTAAGGCCGACCAGGCCGCAGCACGAAGCCGGAATGCGAATCGAGCCGCCGCCGTCATTGGCGTGCGCCACCGGAACGGCGCCGCCGGCGACCATGGAAGCCGAGCCGCCGCTCGAGCCGCCGGGGCTGCGCCCAACATCCCAGGGGTTATGCGTTGGCTCGTAAAACACCGATTCCGTGGTCGGGTTGAAACCGAACTCCGGCGAGGCGGTCATCGCCGCGGTGACCAGGCCGGCGGCGCGAAAACGCGTCGCCAATTCGGTATCATAGGCGGCGACGAGGTTTTCCGTCAGCTTGCTGCCGCAGCGTGACGGCGCGCCTTTCATCTGGACGCCGAGTTCCTTGACCAGGAACGGCACCCCCTTGAACGGCCCTTCCGGCAGGCCGGCGGCGATTTCGGCCTCGGCCAGATCCGGAATGCGCGAAACGACGCCGTTCAATTCAGGATTAATTGCATCGATGGCACCGTAGGCGTCTTGCAACAGCTCGGTGGCCGTCACATCGCCGTTTCGCACCAATTCGGCCAGACCCAGGCCATCATAGCTCGCATAATTGCTGACGTTCGGCATCGCTATCTCCCTTTATTGTTCTTTTGTCCCGATTCGGCCTTCCCTCCGGCAGGCCAATTCTGCTTCCTTCGCCACTTTCAAACAACTCCCTGAAAGGGGGGTGGCGGAATAGTTACAACAAGCCGAGCTTGGCGGCTTGCGAGACGGCGTGTCCGCGATTTCGCGCGCCGACAACGGGCTGGCCTGCTCTTCGCCATTCTCGGAAACATAAAGGCCATAATATTTGTCGTGAAAACGGTGGGCGGTGACGAACACCTGCTCCGAGACCTGCCGGAACATCAACGGCCAATCCGTTTCCGACGTCGCGCAAATCGCACTCACCGCCGTAAAGCCGCCGCCGTGATGATGAATGGGAACCGTGATGCCCTGGCTGATGCCGACATCATCGAGGTAGTGACAGGCCTCGTGCTGGACGTCGCAAAGCTCGCCGCGCGCCCTGATTTTTTGCCAATCGACAACGTAACTGCTGTTGATGGCGGCGTGATAATAGGGATCCATGCGGCTATAACGATGCCACAGGCGATCCCAGTTTTTCGGAAAATTGCGAACGGTCAGGGGTAGCGGATTATAAGTACCGTCCGGCCGACGCGGATTATCGATATGGGTGTAAAGGGCAAGCGGAAAGCCCAAAGAACTCATTTTTTCCGAAAGAGAATCCATCGCTTCATCGAAACGCCGGATTCCGTCACTCGGAAATTCACTGCTATATGCGCCGCCCACCAATTTCAGATCCAAATGCCGTTGCCGCGCCAATCCTGGCCGGGCCATGGCTGTAAGCCCGTAAGCGGATTTATTTCAGCAGCGGCGCCAATCCATGTCAACGTACCGCGATGTCAGTCCCGCCCACATGCCACGGGTTGTCGAAGCGCGGCCAGCGTTGCCGGGCCGCCATCCCGCATGGCCATTGGAAGACGACCCTATGAGTCATTATCACCGCTTCTTGGTATAATGCCCGTTATCACATCTTTACCCGCCCCCCGGTCGGGTCGTAAAAGGCGCGCAAGGAAGCCACCGCCGGATGGCGCTCGCAGGCGATCTCGATTTCCCAATCGCCGCTCTCGACGAAATCCTTGGTAATCCCACCGGCATGGTTGACATAACCCATGCCGACCGACGCGCCGAGGGTAAAGCCGTAGGCGCCTGAACTGATATATCCGACGATGTCGCCGTCGCGACGGATGATTTCCTCGTGAAACAGCACCGGCTCGGGGTCGCGCAACTTGAACATGACGAGGCGCTTGGTGAGGGGGCCGGCCTCCTTCTGGCGCATCAGCGCATCGCGCCCGATGAAGCCGCCCGGCTTGTCGAGTTTGACGGTAAATCCGAGCCCGGCTTCGAGCGGCGTATCCTCCGGGGTCAGGTCGAGCTCGTATTCGCGGTAGGCGCGCTCGGAGCGGAGATGTTCGAGGGCGTGATAGCCGGCCGGCTTCAGACCGGCATCGGCGCCGGCACCGATCACCGCGTCGCATACGTCTTGCGCGAATTCCGCCGGGATATGAAGCTCCCAGCCCAACTCGCCGACATAAGTCAGCCGGTTGGCGATCACCCGGGCATAGCCGAGATCGATCTCTTGCGAGGTGGCGAATGGAAATTCCTCGTTGCTCAGCCCGGCGTCGGACACCTGGGACAGGATGTCCCGCGACCGCGGGCCTTGCAGGGAGAGCACGGTATATCCCGAGGTCACGTCGCTCAGCGTCACATTTTGGTCGCCGCCGATATGGCGCTCGATCCACGCCTTGTCGCGCGGATGGATTGTGGCCGAGGAGATAATCAGAAATTGCTCCTCGGCGAGCCGGTTGACGGTGATATCGGTTTCGATGCCGCCGCGATTGTTGAGCATATGGGTATAGACGAGCTTGCCGACAGGAACATCGACATTGCCGGCGCAGAGACGCTGCAGGAACTTGGCGGCCTCCCGGCCCTGGACCAAATGCTTGCCGAACGAGCTTTGGTCGAGAAGGATCGCCGCTTCGCGCGCCGCCCGGCACTCGCGCGCCGTGTGCTCGAACCAGTTGGGGCGCGTATGCGAATAGTGGTTCTCGGTCGAGGCGCCGGCGGGGGCGAACCACATCGGGCGCTCCCACCCCATGCCCTCGCCGAAGCTGGCATTGAGCGCCGCCCAGCGGTCGTGCAGCACGCTCTTGCGCACATTCCGTGAGGTCTCCGGTTGAAAGTGCGGCCAATGGGGCTTGTAGTGCAGGCCGAGGATTTCGGCGGTGCGTTCGTGCAGATATTTTTTGTTGACCTGGAACGGGTGGTAGCGCGCCACGTCGACATTGCTGAGGTCCAGGGTCGGCTCGCCTTCGACGATCCATTCGGCGAGCGCCCGCCCGGCGCCGGGGCCGAACTCGATGCCCTCGGAGTTATAGCCCGCCGAGATAAAGCAATTGGGCAGGCCCGGCGCTTCGCCGAGTGCGAACAGCAGGTCGGGGGTGAAGCTTTCGGGCCCGTTCAGAAATGTCGCGATCCCGGCATTCTCCAGACCCGGCAGGATCTGCATGGCCTTGGAATAAGGCAGCGCGAAATGCTCCCAGTCCTCGGCCAGCTCGATGAAGGCGCTGTCGCCCGGCAACTGGTCCATGCGCAAGGGCTTGCCGGTCGGCTCGAAGGCGCCGACCAGCCATTTGCCGGCGTCCTCCTTGACGTAAACATGGCCATCGGTGTCGCGCAGCACCGGCAGGTTCGGCGTGACGGCATCCATCTGCTCGGTCACCACATAGAAATGCTCGCACGCATAGAGCGGCACGCGCACGCCGAGCTGGGCCGCCAGGTCGCGCGTCCACAGACCGCAGGCCAGGATCAAGGTCTCGCATTGAACTTCGCCTTGGCTGGTTTCAACCAGATATTCCCCCGATGCCAGCCGTTGCAGTTTGCCGACCGGCGTGTTTTCGAAAACCTTGACGCCCTGCTGGCGCGCCCCGGCGATCAGCGACATGGTGCTGTCGACGGGATTGGTCTGGCCGTCCTTGGGAATATAGATGGCGCCTTCTATGATGCTCTCATCGATCGCCGGATAGATCTCCTTGGCTTCGACCGGGCTGATCATGTGGGCCTCGATATCGAAGCTCTTGGCGATCGAGGCGACGCGCTGGGTTTCGAACAACCGGTCCTTGGTGCGGCAGACGCCGAGCGTGCCGTTTTGCTTGAAGCCGGTCGCCTGACCGGTCTCGGCTTCGAGGCTCGAATAGAGCTCGACATTGTAGCGCGCCAGTTCGGTGAGGGCGTGGGTCGAGCGCAGCTGCATGATCAGCCCCGCCGCATGCCAGGTCGTGCCCGACGTCAATTGGTTGCGCTCGAGCAGCACGGTATCCGTGCGGCCGAGCTTGGCGAGGTGATATGCGGCGCTGGCGCCGGCAACGCCGCCACCGACGATCAGCGTTTGAACATGAGAAGGAAGAGACATCGATTGTCGGCCCCGTTATTGGTTGTCGGCAAGGGTTTCGTGGCCTTGCGCAGATTCTTCGGGCTGGTTTGCGCGGGTAACAACAACTCGAACGGCTGAGCTGTGTCAATGCCGCGTGGAAGCATACCGGCATGATCCAAGCAGCATACCCGAGCTCGGTTCCAGGCGCCGTTTGGCTGGCGCAACAGGCCCCTACCCGACCCGGTGCCGCTGATTGGGGATATCGACGAGCTCGAATGAGGTCGATTGATAGAGATCGTTGATCCAGTTGCCGATCAGCAGGCTGCCATGCGCGCGCCAGCGATTGACCGGCGCCCGCGCCGGGTCGTCATCGGGAAAATAATTGACCGGCAGTTCGATCGCCGCGCCGGCGGCGACGTCGCGGTGATATTCGCCGGCCAGGGCGGCGGTATCATATTCCAGATGATTGAACATATAGGTCTGGCGCCTCGCCTCGTCGCGCACCAGGCAGAGGCCCGCCTCGTCCGATTCGAGCAGCACGGTGAGCCCCGCCTCGGCCGGCAAATCCTCGCGCCTGACTTCGGTGTGGCGGCTGACCGGCACCGAGATTTCATCGTTGAAGCCGCGCAACAGGCCGTCGCGCCCGCCGCGCACGAGGTGGGGAAAAACGCCGAACATCTTTTGCGACAACAGGTGTTTCGGCACGCCATAAAAATGTTGCAGCGCCGCCTGCCCGGCCCAGCAGATGTTATAGGTTTCCTGAATATGGCTCTGCGACCAGTCAAGGATCTTCGTCAGTTCGCGCCAATAGACGACATCCTGGAACGGCAAGGTCTCGATCGGCGCCCCGGTGATGATAAGGCCGTCGAACTTGCGCCCGCGCACTTCCTCCCAGGGCTGGTAAAAGGCCAGCATATGCTCGGCGGATATATTCTTCGGCGCATAGCTCGACGTCGTCACCAAAGTCAGTTCGATCTGCAGCGGCGTCGCCCCCAACAGGCGGGAAATCTGCGTCTCCGTCTTGATCTTATCCGGCATCAGGTTGAGGAGGGCGATCTCGAGCGGCCGCACATCCTGGCGCAACGCCGCCCGTTCGGTGATCAGCAGAACCCCTTCCTCTTCCAGCGCCGCCTGCGCCGGCAGATTGTCCGGAACCTTTATCGGCATCTATTCCTGTCCTTTTTGCGCAACCCCATCGGACCACCGACGGATGCGTCCCCGCGCCTTGATGTCGAACGCCTACAATAGCTGAAACTAAAATGTACGAAAGCGTTGCGCTGATGAATATGTCTCATCGACCGGATACGGCCGCCAAACCGCGCCTTGAATTACCACCGCGGCTGGGGGAGAGGACTCAAATAGAGGTTGGCCCTGACGCCTGAAGTATGCCCGGAGCGGGCGTCGAATTCGCCAACGGCACGCTCCTCATGGCTTAACTTCTGTTGGCGTCGAGAAATGCCAGCAACGCCTCGAAATAGGCCTCGGGCTCTTCCCACATGACCACGTGGGTGCTGTTTTTAAACGTGCGGACTTCGGCGTTCGGCAGTTCATCCGCCATGTGCCGGCCGACACCGGCGTCATAGCGCCCGGTCATGATCAGCGCCGGCTGCTCGATGCGATGCAGGTCGGCAATCCGGTTCCAGTCCTTCATGGCGCCGGTGTAGCAAAATTCGTTGGGGCCCTGGAGCGCAACGAAGGGCGCCGGATTGAAGCCGAGGAGGGAGCGGTTGAGCGCATCGGGCCAGGTCTCCAGACAACAGACATAGCGGTAATTGAGGAGCGTTACCGCCGCCTCATATTCGGGATGATCAAACATGCCGCGCGCCTCGCAGCGCTGCATCATCGCTTCGGTCTCGGTGCCGAGCACGCTTCTCAGGCGCATCTGCTCAGAGACCGAATGGGCGATGTCCGCCGATCCGTTGGCGATGATCAGGGTTTTGAACTTGTCCGGATAAGTCAGCGCGTATTCGATACCGAACCAGGTACCCCACGAGTGGCCATAGAGATGAACGGTGCCGAGGCCCATCGCGTCGCGCACGGTTTCGGCCTCGCGAACATAGCGCTCCAGCGTCCACAGTGATGGGTCGTCAGGCTTGTCCGATTCGCCGCAGCCGAGTTGATCGTAGCAGACCACGCGATAACCCTTGTCGGCGAGCCAGGAGTGCGAATCGCGGACATAGTCGCACGCCATGCCGGGGCCGCCATTGAGACAGAATAAAACTTCATCTCCCGAGCCGAAGCTGTAGGTGACCAAATTGTATCCATCGACCTCGACGCTCCCAGTCTCATCGGCCTTGCGCTCGTCCATCATCTCGCCGCTCTCCAAATTTTGTTAGCGTGACGGAACCGCATAGCGGCATTCGCCGCCTCTGCCGCATCACGCGCTCCGGCAATTAAGCCTGCCGGCAGATTTAGAAGAAGGCCAGCAAAAAGCCGCCCGGCCGCACCGACTTCCAATTGCCGTTTCGCCGCAAGCGCTTCCGTGTCGCGCGGCCGCGCATATTCACCGCCAGGGCCAGGTGCAATAGCCGCCCGCTCCGCAGCCCATGGCGAGGTTGAGGAGGATGGCGGCGGTGACGATGCCGAACAGGGTTGCGCCGGCGCTGACGAGCAAGAGCTTGATCATCCGCCGCGGCGCCGGAACCATGGCGGCGCGAGCGCGGCTGCCGGCGCCAACGGCACGATATCCTCAACCGTCAGGACCGGTCGGCGCGCCGCCTTGACTCGCCCGGCCGGCGCCGTGGTGGGCGCGCCCTGCCCTGTCTCCTTGGCCGCCGCCGCCGCTTTGTTGGTCCCCTGCCCCGCCCCTTGCGCCGCCGCCTGGCCGGCTTCCATGCGCAGCTCGGCGATTTGGCGGGCCTGCCGGCGGGCCTGGGCGAGAAGGCCGTCGATTTCCTTTTGATGGGCTTGTTTAAGCGCCTCGATGTAGCGCTTCAGGCGGGCGCATTCCTCTTGCGCGCGCGGGGTGTCGGCCGGCCTCGCGATATTCATTCTGGCCCTCTCGCCGAAGTTTATGATTATGATGGAATAGTGCTTTTTTGCACATATTACACAAAAAATCAAGAGTTATGATGCAGTGTTTGCACATAACTCGCGGCAACGGTCGGGTTTTCATAGGGAGGCGCCGTCCTCGCCGCGCGCCGCGTCACCGGCAATGGACGGGCGGGCGATAAGCGACTCGAGGCCGGGCAAGCGCGCCGATATTTATTTACGGCGTCTGCCCTCGCCGTCTTATTGCAGCTCGGCGCGGGTCAAGACCTTGAAGATCGCGCGCACCTTTTTGGCGTCAATCCTGATCTCGCGCACCGGGTTGAACTGGCCGAGCACGACCTTGCCGCCGGCGCGCCGGACCAGGCGTTTCAGGTAACACATGCCGGGCTCGCCGTCCTTGCCATGCAGTTCGACCAGCACGTCGTCGCCAGGCTGCGGCGGCCGGCCGGGGTGAACGAACAGCAGCTCGCCCGGCTCGAAGCGCGGCGCCATCGAATCGCCGGCGACATAAACCGCGAACGCATTGTCGACGCCGATCAGCGCCAGCGGCCGGCGCACGATGTCGATCTCGGTACCGTTGAAAGTAAATTCGCCGCCGTCGCCGCCGACGGCTATACCGCGCACCGGAAAATTCTTCGGCAGCGCCGCAATATCGGGGGCATGGACAAACTGGGCCTCGGACACTCCCGAGCGGCCCGGCGGTAAATCCGCCACCGCCCGGTGCCCGACATCCACCAGTTTTTCGGCGCGCGCGGCTTTTTCCGCCATCGGCAGCTGTTCGTCCTTGGCCAGCGCCTTCATCATGCGCGATGCCTTGTCGATCACGCCGGCGGAAAGATATTTGAGGATTTCGAGGTCGCGCGGCCAGACCGCGACATCGGCGCCGTGGTGCTGCGACAATTCCTTAAAGGTGGCGGTTTCGAGCTTTAACATCGTCCGCGTGGTCAGGCAGTGGGTGGGATCGGCACTGGTGAGAAAACGGCTCACCGTGGTGTGCGCCAGGCCGGCGCTCTTGGCCAGGCGCGATGCGCTCCACCCGGTAGCATCCATCATCGCCTGAACGAAATCGCGCTGGGTTGTCTGCTCGTGCAACAGCGCCGATATTTCTTCGTCTTTCATGGGTGCATTATGGCACATATCGCGTTCTGTGTGATGGAGTAAAAAAGCACTTGTATAATGTGCTTTTTTGCACTATAACTCCCAAATGCACATCACCAATTACACGCGATGTCTCTTTAAATGGCTAGCCAAACAGTTGCCGCACGAGGTACCATACAACCGCCATAAAAGTCCGGCCTGATGCGCGCCATGAACCTCCGAGATGTCAAAACCGGCGAGCGAGCCGATAAACATCCCGCAAAGCTCGCGGCCGAGAGGTTCGACCGGCTGGTTCGCCAGTTTGGCGCTTTGGCGGCGCAATATCATGCCCTGCAAAAGGACTGCGGCCGCGCCGGCCGAAACGTAACGCCGCAAGCCATGGCAAGGATCGCCGAGCTACGCCGAATGCTGGACGGTTACGAACAAGACCTGCTGGCGCGCGCCAATCGGCCGGGCGCCGCGCCATGACCAACCAATTTCAGCCCTCGCCTCGAAAGAGGCCGAGCGCGCTGTCGGTGCCCCCCTCCCGGGGCGTCTCCCGCGGCGAATCGGCGCCGTCCGACAGTGGCGTCCGAGCCGGGGCCGCGTTTCGTCAGGGGACGCGGCCCCGGCGTTTTTCACGGACGGCCTAAAATGGCGCGCTGAAAATAGGCTGGCCGAAAATAACTGCCCGGCTGGCGCCCATCTCTTCGCCACCCAACCGAACCATGCCAACGATTTCATGAGGCAAAAATATGACATTTCCGATTGAACCCCAACCCGCCGCCGCATGGGACGCCCTCCACGCCGCCTGGCGGCGCGATCTGACGCCGGTGCTCGACGGCCGCGACCCGCAGCATCTCTATCCGCCGCGATTGTCGGGCTGGCCTGCGGCGGACAGCGTGCTCGGCAACGTGCTGCGCACGGTGGCGGACTACTACACTGTCAGCGCCGGAGATTTAGGATCGAAGAAACGCCAGCGCCAACATACCGAGCCGAAGCAGATTTTCTGCCATATCGCCAAGCACCGGACGACCAAGAGCCTGGCCCAGATCGGCACCTTTATTCAGTGCAATCCGACCACCGTCCCGCACGCGGCGCGAGCCGTCGAAGGCCGCATGAAAGTGGCGTTTTCCACCCAACACGCCATCGCCGTGATCGAGGCGCGGCTCAAGTGAGAACCTATTGCCGCATAGAAACCAGTTTCTGGCAGAACCCGAAAGTGCGGGCGCTGTCGTGCGACGAGGCGCGCCACCTGCCGCTTTATCTCTACATCTGCCCGCACGGCAACTCGCTGGGCTGCTTGGTGTTGCCGGATGGCTACATCATGGCCGATCTCAACTGGCCGTTCGAGACGCTCTCAGAACGCTGGGCTTTGTCGAGCGCGACCAGGCCAGTTCCCTGGTGCGCATCCTCGGCTGGTTCGGCCACAACAGGATCGAAAACAAGAACGTCGCCCAGGGCGCCGTGAAAATCATCGCGGCGCTGCCGCGCGGCGACATCCTGAACAACCTACTCGCCGACCTCAACGAGATCGACAACAAGTTCCTGACGCCGTTGCTGAGCCGGTCCGCAAACCGTAGCGACCGCGTTTCGAACGAGTCAGAATCCCCGGAACCCGAGCCCGAACCGAATCCTGAGCTGAATCCCGACCCTGAGCAAGCGGTCGCGCCGGGCGCTCCCCCATCCGCAAAGCGCCACGGCGAGAGAAAAGGCGCCATGCCGGCGGAGGATTGGGCGCCCACGCCCGACGATATCGCCTTTGCCGCGGCGGCCGGACTTGCGGTGCCGGCGATTCATGCCGAGGCGGAGAAATTCAAGGATTATTGGATCGCCGTTCCGGGTGCGCGCGGGCGCAAGCTCGACTGGCTGGCGACCTGGAAAAACTGGATCCGCCGCTGCGTCGAGCAATTGACCGCCCACCCGCCTGGGCCGCTGGCAACGCCGGATCCGCTGGCCCATTGGGGCGAAGAGGAAAGCCATGCAAACCACTAACCTCGATATCCGTGAACTGGTGTTCAAGCGCTTCAGCCTGCTGTTCGGCCGGCCCGAGGAAGCCACCGCGCCGGCACTGGCCGAGGAATATGCCCGCGTGCTGCGCCGTTTCAGCCGCGACACCCTGACCAAGGCGGTCAACAGCCTGGCCGAGAGCCACAAATACCGCCGCTGGCCGAGCGTCGCCGAAACCGCGGCGGCGTGCCGGGGCGCCTGCCCGGGCGGCGATACCATGCCGCGCGTCATCGCCCGCGACCGCCGCCGGCTGATCGCCGAGACATTGCGCTCGGCGCCCGGCCAGGCGGCGCTCAGAGCCGGCTACGGGCACTCGGTGCGGCTCTTCATCGAGGACCATGGACGGGCGCCGAACGCGGCGCAATTCAAGCAGATGGCGGCCGCCAGCAAGCGCGCGCGCGCCATGGCGGAGAAGGAACTGGCGGCCGGTACCGGCGCCACCCAGCGCCTCAAAGCCATGTGGCGGGCGATGGGCGCGCGCGAGGATGCGCTACGCCGCGAATATCTGGCATGAGCGAGGCCGACAACCAACTGGCCTCGAGCATCGGCCGCAAGGTGGCCAGCCCGATGGACGCCGAGGCGGCGAAACGGCGCGGCTGGCGCAAGCTCGGCATCCTCGCCATCGATGTCGCGGATGCGCGCCTGACATGGCCGGAGAGGGAGTTGATCGAAGCGCTCGGCAAGCGGCTTTACGGCGTCCGGGACTGACACGGCGCAGAAGGTGGCGAGAAAACGAAAACGCGGCCCGCGCGAGCCCAACGGGCGCCTCAGGCGCAGCCGCACCAGCGCCCGCGATCGCGGGACGCCGGAAGGCCAGGCCAAGCGCCGCGCCGCCTACAACAGCGCCGACCTCGCCTACCCTCTCGGCATCATGGCCGCCAACAGCGTCATCAGCGTCGGCGAACTGCAGGCCTGCGAGCGCTACGGCGTCCTTCGCCGGCTCGACGCAGGGCGTCAATGTCAACCTCGCCACCGGTGCGGTCTCTGGCGGCGACGCCGAAGGCGACATCTTGAGCGACATCGAGAACCTCACCGGCTCGGGCCTCGCCGACACATTGACCGGCGATTCCGCCGCCAACCTGTTATCCGGCGGCGGTGGCAATGACACGCTCGACGGCGGCGCCGGCAACGACGTGATGACCGGCGGCGCCGGCGACGACACATTCATGTTTGCCGCCGGCAGCGGCGACGACAACATCGACGGCGGCGCCGGCGGCGGCTGGACCGATTCGATCGATCTAGGCAATCCCGGCGTCTATGGCGACGACTGGACCATCGAACTCGATTCCGGCTCGACGATCGAGAATCAGAGCGCCAATTCCCTCGACCTCAGCGAGGATGCGAGCGGCACGATCAATCTCTCGGACGGCAGCGAAATCATCTTCGACAATATGGAACGCGTCGACTGGTAGGCCGGCGCGGCGCAATGCCGGCGCGTCAGAAGCGGTGCGCCGCGGCGATATAGTCGGCGGTTTGCATCTCGGCCAGCCGCGAGACCGTGCGCGCAAATTCGAAGGCGCCGTGGCCTTCGGCATAGAGCGCGCCGGGCGCCGCCGCCGCCGAACAGATGAAATTGATACGATGTTCGTAGAGCACGTCGATCAGGGTGACGAAACGCTTGGCCTGGTTGCGCTGCTCCGGCCCCATGCGCGGGATGTCGTGCATTATCACGGTATGGAAAGCCGCCTGTAGGGCGATATAGTCGGCGGCGCCGAGGGCGCGGGCGCAAAGCTCGTCGAAGCTCACCACCGCCACGCCACGCGCCGCGCGCTCGATGGTGAGGCCGCGCCCATGAACGCTGAAATTTTCCGGCTCGGGCGCGATGCCGTCGCTCAAATGGCGGAACATGCCGTCCAGCGCCGCCGTCGCCGCCGCCGACAGCGGTGTGTGGTAGAGCCGCGAACGGGCGATGAAGCGGGTGCGGTAATCGATCGGCCCGTCAAGCTCGATCACCTCGAGGCGGGCGCCGACGAGATCAATAAAAGGCTCGAAGCGCGCCCGGTTGATGCCGTTCTCATAGAGCATGGCGGGAGCGCGGTTGGAGGTCATCACGGTGATCACCCCGGCCTCGATCAAGGCGGCGAAGAGCGGCCCGAGAATCATCGCGTCGCCGATATCGGTGACGTGGAAATCGTCGAAGCAGAGCAGGCGCGCGCCTTCCGCCAAGCCGCGCGCGAAGCGCGCGAGGCCGTCATCGCCGCCGGTCTCGGTGCCGCTTACCAGGGCGCGGTTGAGCTCGCCATGGGCTTCCTGCATGAAATGATGGTGATGCACGCGGCGCTTGGGCGCCACCGGCGCGGTGTCGAAAAAGAGATCCATCAGCATCGATTTTCCGCGCCCGACGCCGCCATGGATATAAACGCCGCGCCGGCCGTCGGCGTCGCCGCGTGGCTGCCTTGCGAAGGGATTGAAGCCACGTCTCGGCGGCACCGTCAGCCCGCCGGCGAGGCGGTCATGCAGCGCCTGCAGGCGCCGCGCAGCCGCTTCCTGACCGGCATCGTGAATCATGCCGTCCGCCGCCTCAGCTGACAACGCGCGGTACGCGGCAAGCGGGCCGGGCGCGCCGCCGCCATGCGTCATGCTCGGCGTTTCCGGATATTAATGCGACAGATGATCGACGACCTGATAGTGGCCGTCGCGCAATTCGCCGAACATCAGCGATACTTCGGGGTGCGATACCGGCATCCCGCTTTCGTCGACCAGGAGGTTTTGCTCCGAGACGTAAGCCTCATAGGCAATCTCGTCATTCTCGGCGAGCAAATGATAATAGGGCTGCTCCTTGGCCGGGCGAATATCCTCGGGGATCGCCAGCCACCATTCCTCGGTGTTGCTGAATTCCGGATCGACGTCATAGATGACGCCGCGGAACGAATAGACGCGATGCTTGACGACCTGGCCAATGGCGAATTTTGCGGCTTTCACGGCTGCTGCCTCGTTTGATCGGCTGGTACCTACCTCATTTGCGCCAGATTATTTGATCTTGGCAAATGAATTATGAATTTTCCGCCATCGCCGGCAAATAATCCTGTCCCGCCCCAGGGCCGCCCCAGGGCCGCCCCAGGGCCGCCCCGGCTTGCCGAAAACCCGGCGGAATGCAATCCTGCCGGCATCGACAGACCGGCCACCAGGGGAGGCGAAAATGGATCTAGACCCGCAGACGCAGCAATTGTTGGACCAGATGAACGCGGTCGATGCGCCGCCCATCTGGGACCAGCCGCTCGATGAATTGCGCTTCAATTTCAACGAAATGGTGGTCGATCTGCAAACCCCGGGACCGGCTTTGAAGCGGGTCGAGGACCGCCATATTGCGGGCCCGCACGGCGCCATCCCGGTGCGCATCTATTGGCCCGACGATGCCGCTGAAGGGCCGCTTCCGATATTCATGCATTTTCACGGCTCGGGCTTCGTCGTGCTCGGCCTCGACAGTCACGACAATGTCTGCCGCGAGTTCAGCCAAGGCGCCGGCTGCATCGTGGTGGCGGTCGATTACCGCAAATCGCCGGAGAATAAATTCCCCAAACCCACCGACGACGCCTGGGCGGCGACCCTGTGGGCGGTGGAAAACAGCGCCGAGTTGGGCGCCGACAACGGATGCATCGCCGTCGGCGGCGATTCGGCGGGCGGCTGCCTCGCCGCCGTGGTGGCGCAGCGCGCGGTGCGCGAAGGGGCGCCGAAAATAGCCTTTCAACTGCTCGTCTACCCAGTCACCGATATGAGCGACGATACCGATTCCTACCGCCGCTTCGCCGATGGCTACAGCCTCACCGCCGATATGATGCGCTGGTTCGTGCGCTGCTACCTCAACAGCGACGGGGAAAAAACCGACCCCACCGCGGCACCGATCCGCGCCGCCGACCTCACCGGCCTGGCGCCGGCGCTGGTTATCGCCGCCAGCCACGATCCGTTGCTCGATGAGGGCATCGCCTATAGCGAGAAGATGCGCGCCGCCGGGGTGCGCGTGACACATTCGGAATACGCCGGACAGATCCACGGCTTTTGGAACTTCACCGACCGCATCGACGCCTCGCATGAAGCCCGCGCGGAAGCTTGCGCAGCCCTGCGCAAAGCGTTTGGCAGCACGGAATAAGCCCTTCTTCCCGGAGGGGAAGAAGCATCTGTGTTGTTTGTCAAGGCGGCGTTAGGCTCCAGGTTCGGTC
>CAJXFT010000046.1 GCA_913053235.1 uncultured Alphaproteobacteria bacterium | reverse complement strand
ACATCTTGCGAATGCTCCCAATTTTAATTTTCGGAGGAACCATGGGTTCTTTTAATACGGCCCCAACACCGCACCAAACTATCCTTGGCCAGGCTGCCATTAATTATGAAGTGGATCGTAAATCTCAGGAGCTACTTGCACACATCGAAAGCGTTGATCCTCGCTTTCGCTATGCTGACTGGTATGTCGGCATTGCCAAAGACCCGGATAGGCGCCTCTTTAGTGACCACAACGTGGATCGAAACGGATTTCCGAAACACATTTCGGCAACCTCTGAGAAGGTGGCTAGAGAAATTGAAAAACATCTACTCGATTACGGATTGTCCGGTGGATCGGGGGGTGGAGATAGCCAGACCCGAAGCGTTTATATCTACCGTCGAACGAGCACCACACAACCTTAGACTAAGATCAGTGCTTAATATTCCGGCGTCTATGTAAGTCCCATTTTCGCCAGCTTATCGAATGCCTTCAGCCTGTCCAATAGGGCCGGCATGTCCTTGAGCGGCACCATGTTGGGGCCGTCGGAGGGGGCGCTGTCGGGATCGGCGTGGGTTTCCATGAAGATGGCGGCGACGCCGACCGCCACCGCGGCGCGCGCCAGCACGGGCACGAACTCGCGCTGGCCGCCGCTGACCGTGCCCTGCCCGCCCGGCTGCTGTACCGAATGCGTCGCGTCATAGACCACCGGGCAGCCGGTGGCCGCCAATTCGGGCAGGCTGCGCATATCGGAAACAAGCGCGTTGTAGCCGAAGGAAGCACCGCGCTCGCACAGCATGACGTTCATATTGCCGGCATCGATGATCTTGGCGGCGACGTTTTTCATGTCCCACGGCGCCAGAAACTGCCCCTTCTTGACGTTGATCGCCTTGCCGGTGGCGGCGGCGGCGAGGAGGAGGTCGGTCTGGCGGCACAGAAAGGCCGGGATTTGCAGCACATCGACCGCCTCGGCGACGGGCGCGCATTGCTCGGCGCTGTGCACATCGGTGATGACCGGGCAGCCGGCTGCGGCGCGAACTTCGGCCAGTATCGGCAGCCCCTTCGCCATGCCGATGCCGCGCGCGCTGGAGGTGCTGGTGCGGTTGGCTTTGTCGAACGAGCTTTTATAGATCAGCGGGATTTCGCGGGCGCGCGTCATCTCGACCAACGCCTCGGCGGTCTCGAGCGCATGAGCGCGGCTCTCGATGGCGCACGGCCCGGCGATCAATGCCAACGGCAAGTCATTGCCGACGGTGAAATCGCCGATACGGACGTGGCGCGGGCCCGTCATTGCATTTCTCTCCGGATGATCAGACCAGCCGCGACTGGTCGACGGCGGCCTTGACGAAGGAGGCGAACAGGGGATGCGGGGCGAAGGGTTTCGATTTCAGCTCGGGATGAAACTGAACGCCGATGAACCAGGGATGGTCGTCGCGCTCGACGATTTCAGGCAGCTCGCCGTCGGGCGAGAAGGCGGCGAAGCGCATTCCGGCCGCTTTCAACTGGCGCTGATAATTGACGTTCACCTCATAGCGGTGGCGGTGACGCTCGCTGATCAGTCCGGTGCCGTAGGCGGTGCGAACCTTGCTGCCGGTGCGCAGCAAGGCGTCATAGGCGCCGAGGCGCATGGTGCCGCCGAGATTGTCGCCGGCGCTCCGGCGCTCGACATCCTCGCCGCTCTTCCATTCGGTCATCAGGCCGACCACGGCCTCGGCGCACGGGCCGAACTCGGTCGAGCTCGCCTTTTCCATGCCGGCCAGATTGCGCGCCGTCTCGATGACGGCAAGCTGCATGCCGAAACAGATGCCGAAATAGGGCACGCGCTTGGTGCGAGCGAAGGTCACGGCGGCGATCTTGCCCTCGGCGCCGCGCTCGCCGAAGCCACCCGGCACGAGAATGCCGTTGACCGTCTCCAGCTCCTGCATGGCGCCGTCGCTCTCGAAGATATCGGCATCGATCCAGCGCATATCGACGCGCACATTGTTGGCGATGCCGCCATGCGCCAGCGCTTCGTCGAGCGACTTGTAGGCATCCTGGAGGCCGGTATATTTGCCGACCACGGCGATACTCACCTCACCCTCGGGTGCCAGCAAGCGGTCGACGATATGGCGCCAGATATCGAGATTCGGCTTGCTTTCGCTGTCGAGGCCGAAATGATCGAGCACCTGGGTATCGAAGCCCTGCTCGTGATAGTGGACGGGCACCTGGTAAATGCTGGCGACATCCGTCGCCGCGATGACGCGGCGCTCGGGAACATTGCAAAAGAGCGCGATCTTGCGCCGCTCCGAATCGGGAATCGCACGGTCGCTGCGGCACAGCAGCAAATCGGGCTGTATGCCGATGCTGCGCAATTCCTTCACCGAGTGCTGCGTCGGCTTGGTTTTCAGCTCCCCCGCCGCCGGGATATAGGGCAGCAGCGTGAGGTGCACATACATCACCTTGTCCGGCCCCAATTCGTAACCGAACTGGCGGATCGCCTCGAAGAACGGTAGGCCCTCGATATCGCCGACCGTGCCGCCGATCTCGATCAGCACGAAATCGGTGCCGTCGGTATCCGCCGTGACCGCTTCCTTGATGGCGTCGGTGACGTGCGGGATGACCTGCACGGTGCCGCCGAGATAATCGCCGCGGCGCTCGCGCGCGATGACGTTGGAGTATATTTTGCCCGCGGTGACGCTGTCGCTACTGCGCGCCGGCACACCGGTAAAGCGCTCGTAATGGCCAAGATCGAGATCGGTCTCGGCGCCGTCGTCGGTGACGTAGACCTCGCCATGTTGATAAGGGCTCATCGTGCCCGGATCGACATTCAGATAAGGGTCGAACTTCCGCAATCTGACCGAATAGCCGCGTGCTTGTAGAAGTGCGCCAAGGGCGGCGGAAGACAGACCCTTTCCGAGGGAGGAAACCACGCCGCCGGTGATGAATATATACCGCGTCATGGACGCCTAAGGTAACAGAGGCGAGGCAAAGGCCCAAGCGGAAGGTCGATCAATTTTCAGGGATCAGCCGAACGCCGCGTGGAGCAACAGTTCTCAGTCCGGCGAAGGAACGGAGGGTTGGTTACTTTGACCCGATTGCTGAGCCGACTCGGGTTTTGCGGTCTCGGATACGGCGTCACCGATCGCCGCATCCGGCTCGGCAACGCTCGGCGCGCCCCTGTCATCGAGCGCATCCGGGTCATAATCTTCCGAATCAAAGGGCTGCAAGTCTTCGGATTTCTGCTCGGCCGGTACCGTCGATGCATCCATGACCGAGGCGCCTTCGTCCGACTGGCGGCTGAGAATCGCCAGCACCAGACTCAAAATCATAAACACCGCCGCCAGTCCGGCGGTCAGGCGGGTCAGAAAATTGGCCGAGCCGCGCGCCGAGAACATCGCTCCCGGGCCGCCGCCGCCGATGCCGAGCGCGCCGCCTTCGCTGCGCTGAATAAGCACCGCGCCGATCATCGTAACCGCGACGATCACCAATACGACCAGTAGTATGGTTTCCACCCTTGCCTCGCTGGGTTCAGTGCGGTTGCGGCCAAATGGTCATGTCATCGGCCGTAATGGGCACATATGTTCCAAAAACTCTCCGCCGACAGGCTGGCGCCGCCGACCAAAGCGCCATCGACGCCGGCAATAGTTAAGATTTCACTGGCATTTTCGGCCTTTACGGACCCGCCATATAGCACGCGCAAGCCGCTTTCGCCGCCAGTTTTCAACTGGCCGAACAATTGGCGGATATGCATGTGCATCTCACCGATGTCGGCCGCGTTCGCCGTCCGCCCCGTGCCGATCGCCCATACCGGCTCGTAGGCGATGGTGATTTCGGCGCTTGTACCCGCTTCGGGAAGCGATTCCCTCAGCTGCTCGCCGACCACGGCGAGGGCGCGCCCGGCGTCGCGCTCAGCCTCGCTCTCGCCGACGCAGAGGATCGCGCGCAATCCGGCGCGCCGCGCCGCCGCGACTTTGGCGCTGATCAAGGCGCTCGTTTCGCCGTGGTTCGCGCGCCGCTCCGAATGCCCCAAAATGACGTATTCGCAGCCGCAATCGGCCAGCAATTCGGCGCTGATATCGCCGGTATGCGCGCCCTTGTCCTCGGCGTGGCAATCCTGGCCGCCGAGCGCCATGCCGGCGCCCAGCAGGTCATCGCGAAGCTCGAACAAGAGCGCCGCCGGCGGGCAAACAACAATGTCGCATGCCGGCTCACCCGCCGTGCCTTTCAGCCGGGCCAGCGCGCGCGCCAAATCGCGGCCATCGCGCCGCAAGCCGTTCATTTTCCAGTTGGCGGCGACCATAGGGCGTGGCGCCGCCGCACCGCCCGAAGGCTGAGACATGACAGACCATGAATAATGCGAAAAATCGGCGCAGAATTAGCATAGCGTTCCGGCGATTGCCAGCACCGCGCCGGAGCCGCCTGTGCCCGGAATTGCGTATTGCGGCGCATTCCGCACGGCTCTATTATCCGGACCGTTGCGCCCAGCGGAGCAACACACAGTTTCAATGAGTTAGAAGGGATTCTTCACGGCCATGCTCAATGCTCTCAGAAAGGGCTCACAGACCTGGACCGGGAAAATCATCATGGTCATCGCCGGCACGGCCCTGGTCGTCTCGCTCGGCTTCGGCGATGTATTCAGGTCGGGGGGAAGCGCCTCCTCCGTCGCCATGGTGGGCGACGTGGAAATTTCGATGGCCCGGTTTGGCGCTGAATTCCGCCGTGAAATGGAGCGCATTAAACAAAGGATGCCGAGCTTCACCAACGAACAGGCCGTGGCGATGGGCCTCGTCGACGAGGTCCTGCGCAGCCTGGTCGGCGAAGCCCTGATCGAGGAAGAAGCCGAAAGCCTCGGCGTCAGCGTCGCCGATATCATAGTGCGCAACGAAATCCTCGAGCAAACCGTGTTTACCGATGAAGGCGGGGAATTCGATCGCGACCGCTATGAACTGACATTGCGGCGCAACAATCTGACGCCGGAGATCTACGAAGAAAGGATTCGAGCCGATATCCGCCGCGAGCAACTCATCCGCACCGTGGCCGGAAACAGAAATGCGCCGCGCGCGCTGTCCGATGCGCTCTACCGATTCCGCAACGAGGCGCGCAGCGCCAGGATCGCCATCATTCCGAGCGATGCCATCCATGATGTCGGCGAGCCGAGCTCGACCGAGATCGAGACATATTACGAGGAACATGCCGCCCGCTTTACGGCGCCCGAATATCGCGCCATCACCTATTTGCACCTGACACCTGAAACGATCATCGGCGAAATCGAACTGAGCGATGAGGATCTCAGGGCCGAATATGAAGCGCGCGCCTCGGCATATGAGGTTCCCGAGCAACGCACGGTTCAGCAGATTCTGTCGCCCGACGAAGCGCTTATCCGCGATGGCCGCAACATGCTGAACGCCGGACAGAGCTTCGACCAGGTATCCGAGGAACTGGCGCGGCGCGGCGCCACGGCGCTCAAAATGGGCGGTATCGAGCGCGCCGCGCTGCCCGCCGAAGCCGGTGACGTGGTGTTTGAGCTGCTCGCCGGCGACGCCAGCGATCCGGTGCAAACGCCGCTTGGTTGGCATCTCTTCCAGGTCGATGAAGTTATTGCGCCCCGGCGCGTCACATTCGATGAAGTGCGCGACGAGCTGAGCCGGGAAATGGCGCTGGATGCGGCGATCGATAGCCTCTACCGCCTGTCGACCGTGTTGGAGGACGAATTGGCGGGCGGCGCCTCATTGGAACAGGCGGGCCAGGCGGTCGGCATCGAACCGGTGACGCTGGCGTCGTTCGACCTGCGCGGGCTCAATGCCGGCGGCTCCCCGGCACTCGGCGAAATGGCCGATGGCGGCGAAATCATGCAAACCGCGTTCACCACCGATAGCGGCGATGATTCAATCCTCGTCGAGACCGAGGCCGGGAATTATTTCATCCTGCGCGTTGATTCGATCACACCGCCGGCGCAGCGCCCCCTCGCTAGCGTGCGCCAACAAGTAGTGGACGGGTGGAAATCGCAAGCGCGCGCAAATCAGGCCGGGATCGCCGCCGAGCGCCTGGCCGAAAATGTCCGGGGCGGCGAAAGCCTGGCCGCTGCGGCGCAGGCCGGGCGCTATGATGTGGTGCTGGTCAGCGAGCTCCTGCGCGATGCCACGCCGAGCGATCGCGGCGTTTCGCGGGAGATCATCGCCGGGCTGTTCGCGCAGAATCCGGCATTGCCGGAACCTGTCGTCGGAAAGATCGCCGAGGGCTATGCAGTGGCAATGCTGTCCGGCGTCGAGCCGGCCGACCCCGCCGAGGAAAAGGCTTATGCCGAGCAATTGAGCATCGAAATCGGGCGCGAGCGCGGCGCCGATATATCATCGCTCTATCGCTATTCGCTCAGCACCCAGCATGAAGTATCGACCAATCAGCAGGCCTTGCAGGCGTTCCTGAACACTCCATGAGCGTTTCTCCCGACTACCAGGCGTTTGCCCCCACTTACGAAGCGGGCCGGCCGCAAGCGGTGTGGACGAATTTCGTCGCAGATCTCGAAACGCCGGTATCGACCATGTTGAAATTGGCCGAGGGGCGGGCCAATAGCTGCCTGCTGGAATCGGTCGAGGGCGGCGCCGTGCGCGGCAGATATTCGATCATCGGATTGAAACCCGATCTGATCTGGCGCTGCTTCGGCGCGCGGGCCGAAATCAATAGCAGCGCGCGCTATGACCCGGACGCTTTCGAGCCGTGCGCCGAGGGCGCACTTGAATCGATGCGCCGCCTGATCCGCGAGAGCCGTATCGAGCTGCCCGAAACGCTGCCGCCGATGGCGGCCGGCCTGATCGGCTATATCGGCTATGACATGGTGCGCCACATGGAGCGGCTGCCCGAGCCCAACCCGGATGCGCTGCACCTGCCCGATGCCATTTTGATGCGCCCGACCATCATGGCGATTTTCGATTCGGTCGAGGATGTGGTGACGCTGGTGACGCCGGTTTGGCCCGAGGAGGGGTTGAACGCGCGCGCCGCCTATGGCCGCGCCGCCGAGCGCCTCGCCGATACCGTGGCCGATCTTGAACGGCCGCTGCCGGTGCGCTTTGAAAGCGCCGAGGCCAACGCCGCCGAACCGGTGCCGACGTCAAATACCAGCGAAGCCGAATATCATCGCTTCGTCGAGCGCGCGAAGGAATATATCGCCGCCGGCGACATCTTCCAGGTCGTGCCGTCGCAGCGCTTTTCGGCGCCTTTCGCGCTGCCGCCATTTTCTCTCTACCGTGCGCTGCGCCGGCTCAACCCGTCGCCGTTTCTCTATTTTCTCAATTTCGGCGGCTTTTCCGTGGTCGGCTCAAGCCCGGAAATCCTCGTCCGCCTGCGCGACGGCAAGGTGACGATCCGACCCATCGCCGGCACCCGGCCAAGGGGCGCCAACCGGGCCGAGGATCAGGCCTATGCCGAGGATCTGCTGTCGGACCCGAAGGAACTGGCCGAGCATCTGATGCTGCTCGATCTCGGCCGCAACGATGTCGGCCGGGTGGCCGAGATTGGAACGGTCGAGGTCACGGAAAACATGACCATCGAGCATTATTCGCACGTCATGCATATCGTCTCCAATGTCGAGGGCCGCCTCAAGCCGGGCCTGGATGCGGTCGATGCCCTGATCGCCGGCTTTCCGGCCGGCACCGTAAGCGGTGCGCCCAAGGTGCGGGCCATGGAAATCATCGATGAATTGGAGAAGGAGCGGCGCGGCGTCTACGCCGGGGCGGTGGGTTATTTCTCGGCCTCGGGCGCCATGGATACCTGCATTGCCTTGCGCACAGCGATCGTCAAGGACGGCAGGATGTATGTTCAGGCCGGCGGCGGCGTCGTCGCCGACAGCGACCCGGGCGCCGAATTCGAGGAGACGATCAACAAGGCGCGGGCATTGTTCCGCGCCGCCGAGGAAGCGACGCGTTTCGCCGCGCGCGGCGGCAACTAACGCCGATCACTCAACAGGCGCATTCCAGCGCCGCGATGGTGCTGATGGGAACGAACTCGAAGCCGCGCTTGCGCGCATCGGGCAGCCAGCGCTCCAGGACCTCCAGGGTTTCGTCATAGGGATGGCCGATGGCGACCGCGCGTCCGGTCTGACGCGCCACCCTCTCGACCTGGCGCAACTGGCGCTCGACGAAGCTCTGCTCCGCCAGGCTGTCGAGAAAAACATCGCGGCTGGCATATGGCATGCGCGACGTTTCGGCGAGGCGGGCGCCGACCGTCGAGCCGATGGTCACGGAATCGAGATACAGCAAACCGCGCGCCTCGAGCTCGTTCAGGACCAGCGCCATGGCGTAGCGATCTTGCGAAAACTTGCTGCCCATATGGTTGTTGATGCCGACATAGCCGCTGAGGCGCGCCAGATTGTGCGACAATCGGCGCATCAGTTCGCTGTCGCCAATACCGGTCAGAAGCGCGTTCGGCCCCGGATCGGCGGATTTGTCCGTCGGCTCCATCGGCATATGGACGAGAATTTCGAAGCCGTTTTCACGGGCGCGCCCGGCAAGTTCCGGCGCCCGCTCAGGGTAAGGCAGAAAGGCGAGCGTAATCCCCTCGCCGAGCGCCATCACACGCTTGAGCTCCCTTTCGCTATGGCCCAGATCATCGATCACCAGAGCGATGATCGGCGCCTCGCCCGATTCATTTGAAAGCGCCGCGTAACGCCGCCAGTCAGGCAGTTGCGATTTCGCTTCGGCTGCCGCTGCGTCTTGCCAGCCCACCGCCAACAATATGATGGACAAGGCGGTAATAATGGCGGCAAGGCGCGTCTTCATGCCTACCGGCCGGCGCCGCATCGTCATAACACCGCACCGACCTGCCACGGCACGAACTCCTCTTCGCCGAATCCGAATGCCTCGCTCTTGCTCGGCTCGCCGGAAGCGGTGCGGAGGATCAGTTCGAATATTTCGCGGCCCAAACTCTCTATGTCGGCCTCGCCGTCGGTAATGCGTCCGCAATTGATATCCATATCCTCATGCATGCGGGAGAACATCTCGCTGTTGGTCGCGAGTTTCAGGCTGGGCGCCGGTTTGCAGCCGAAAACAGAGCCCCGCCCGGTGGTGAAACAGACCATATTGGCGCCGCCCGCCACCATGCCGGTGACCGAAACCGGGTCGTAGCCCGGCGTGTCCATGAAGACGAAGCCCTTTGTTCGCACCGGCTCGGCGTAACGATAAACTTCGACCAAATTGCTGGTCCCACCCTTGGCGGCGGCGCCGAGCGATTTCTCCAAAATGGTGGTGAGCCCGCCTTCCTTGTTGCCGGGCGAGGGGTTGTTGTCGACAACGGCGCCGTTTTTCTTGGTGTATTCCTCCCACCAGGAGATGCGCTCCAACAATTTGCGGCCGACCGCCTCCGATTCCACGCGCCGGATGAGGAGATGTTCGGCGCCGTAGATTTCCGGCGTTTCGCCGAGTATCGCGGTACCGCCGTTGCGCACCAGGAGGTCGGCCGCCGCACCCAAGGCCGGATTGGCGGTGACGCCCGAAAACGCATCCGAGCCGCCGCATTCCATGCCGAGCGTGATGTGGCTGGCCGGGACGGCCCGGCGTTTTACGTCATTGGCCGCGGGCAGCATCGATTCGATGCAGGCGATTCCGGCGCGCACCGTGGCGTTGGTGCCGCCCATATCCTGTATCGTCATGCTGTGCAGCGCCTCACCCGGGGTCAGCCCGAGATCGGCCACCAGGCCGTCGATCTGATTGATTTCGCAGCCGAGGCCCAACAGCAGCGAGCCGGCGATATTGGGATGTGTGGAATAACCGGCGATGCAACGGCGCATATTGTCCCATCCGTCGCCATGCGGAGCGGTGCCGCAGCCGGCGCCGTGGGTGAGCGCGATCACGCCATCGACATTGGGCCATGGATCGAGGGCGGGGCCGCGAAAATGGTCACAGATGTAGCGCGCCACCGTGGCCGAGCAGTTTACGCTGGTGATAACGGCGAGGTAATTTCGCGTCGCCACGCGGCCATCGGCGCGCAGGATTCCCTGGAACGTGGCGCGCTCCGCCTCGGCAATGAAATCGGTCGGCGCCGCATCGGCGCCGAATTGATAATCGCGGGCAAACTCGGCGAAAGCGAGATTCTGTTCATGCACATGTTCGCCCGGCGCGATATCGCATGTGGCGAAGCCGATGATCTGGCCATATTTCCGCACCGCCTCACCCTTGGCGATGGCATGGGTGGCGAGCTTGTGGCCGAACGGTATGGCGTCTTTCACCTTGAGCAGCACGCCGTTCTCCGGCAATTCCGTGCCGGCCGCTATTTCGCCCTTGCTGACGACAACATTGTCGGCGGCGTGCAGCCGCAAAACGGCGTCTTCGCTCTTCATCCGGTTCACCAAACAGGTCCAGCGCTGGGTTCAAGCATAAAGCAATATGGCAGGGCCCACTACTCGGAGGCCGGGCGGGCGATAATCAGGCGCACAATATCATCGACCAAAAAGCGGTTTTCGACCTCTTCCCATCCGGCCTCTTCGAGATAGAGATGGGTGTTGCGGTCGAACGCCGCGCCATAGGCGAAGCGCACCCAGGGCGCCCACAGGCGCATGATGAATCGCTTCATGGGATCCTTGGAATAGCTGTATTCTAGCAGGCGGATTTCGCCGCCGGGCTTGCAGATACGCGCCAATTCCACCAGCGCCGGCAATTGATGCTCGGGTGCCAATACGCAAAACAGGAAGGTTGAAATCACGGCGTCGAAGCTGTCGTCGTCAAACGACGTGTTCATGACGTCCATTTCCATCAACGCCACATCCCTGCCCACTTCATCGCGCCGCCGGGTGGCGCGCGCCAGCATGGCGGGGCTGAGATCGATTCCTACCATCTCGCTGCCTCCGGGATAAAACGAAATATTGCGCCCCGTTCCGATGCCGGCATCGAGGATGCGCCCCGACAGGCCGGCGAACAGCAGCGGGCGCAACGGCTGGTAACGCTTGCGCTCGAACGGCGCGTCGAGCAGGTCGTACCATCTGGCGATGCGTTGATAGGTGGCGAGCCGGTTCACGCGTTTACAGCTTCGCCACGCGCAAGCGCAGCGCATTGGAGATCACCGAAACCGAGCTCAGGCTCATGGCGGCGCTGGCGATCATCGGATTGAGCAGCAGTCCGAAGGGCGGGAACAGGATGCCGGCGGCGATGGGAATACCGACGATATTATAGGCGAATGCGAAAAACAGATTCTGCCGGATATTGCGCATTGTCGCCCGGCTCAGTTGACGCGCCCGGGCGATGCCGCCCAGATCGCCGCCCAACAGGGTTATCGCCGCCGCCTCGATGGCGACGTCGGTGCCCGTCCCCATGGCGATGCCGATATGCGCCGCCGCCAGTGCCGGCGCATCGTTGACGCCGTCTCCGGCCATGGCGACGATGCGCCCTTCGTCGCGCAGCCTTTGCACCACCTCCTGCTTTTGCGCCGGCAGCATTTCGGCCTCGACCTCATCGATGCCGAGCGCGGTGGCGACAGCATCGGCGGTTGCCTGATTATCGCCCGACAGCATGACGACGCGCACGCCATCAGCGTGCAGGCGGCGCATGGCGTCATGGGACGATTCCTTGATCCTGTCCTCGACGGCAAGGAGACCGGCGGCGGCGCCGGCCACGGCAACGTACATGACGCTGCGCCCCTTGGCGTGATGGCCTTCTGTACCGGCGGCGAGCTGGCTGATATCGATTTCTTTTTCCAAAAACAGGCGCGCGTTGCCGAGCGCGACCCGGACTCCCTCCACCAATCCGGTTACGCCGCGGCCGATTTCGGCTTGGAAATCGCTGACCTCGCCCAATTCGAGATGCCTGGCGGCGGCCTCGGCGATGATGGCGCGGGCCAGGGGATGCTCGCTGGCGCGCTCAAGGCTGGCGGCGAGGCGCAGAATTTCATCTTCCCTGTGGCCGGATCGCGCCGCGACCGCCGCAACGCGAGGTTTTCCTTCCGTCAGGGTGCCGGTTTTATCGACCACCAGCGTGTCGACTTTTTCAAACAGCTCAAGCGCCTCGGCATCGCGGATCAGCACGCCGGCATGAGCGCCGCGCCCGACGCCGACCATGATCGACATCGGCGTCGCCAGGCCAAGCGCGCAGGGACAGGCGATGATCAGAACGGCGACGGCGTTGACGAGGGCATATCCGAGGCTCGGAGCCGGCCCGAAAACACCCCACATGACGGCGGTCACAATCGCCGCCGCGAGAACGGCGGGAACGAATATCCCGGCGACCCTGTCGGCGGTGCGCTGGATCGGCGCCCGGCTGCGCTGCGCTTCGCCGACCATCTGCACGATGCGGAACAGCAATGTTTCCGTCCCGACATGTTCGGCCCGCATGACAAAGGCGCCGCTCTCATTCAACGTGCCGCCGGTGACGCCGTCGCCCTGGTTTTTTTCGACCGGCAGCGATTCGCCGGTCATCATCGATTCATCGATGGCGCTGGCGCCTTCCAGGACGGTGCCGTCAACCGGCACCTTTTCGCCGGGACGGACGCGCAAGCGGTCTCCCACCTTGACCGCTTCCAGGGCAATATCGTGTTCGGATCCGTCGTCGCGCAGGATTCGCGCCGCCGCCGGAGCGAGATCGAGGAGCGCGCGCAGCGCCTGCCCGGTGCGCGCCCGCGCTTTCAACTCCATGACCTGGCCCAGGGCGACGAGAACGATGATGACGCCGGCCGCTTCGAAATAAACCGGAACATCGCCCGCCGCCGAGCGGAACGCCGAAGGGAATATGTGCGGCACGGCGGTCGCCACCAGGCTGTAAACGAAGGCGACGCCGGTGCCGAGCGCGATAAGCGTGAACATGTTGAGATTGCCGCTGGTGACGGAGCGCCAGCCGCGCTCGAAAAACGGCCGGCCGCCCCACAGCACCACCGGCGCCGCGAGAACGAGCTGTATCCAGGTCCAGAGGCGCACCGAGGCGATTTGCTGCAACGGCTCGCCCGGAATCATTTCCGACATGGCGATAAACAGCAGCGGCAGGGCGAGCGCGCCGCCGAGCCACAGGCGGCGGCGCATGCTGATCAATTCCGGGTCCGGCGGCGCATCTATCTGCACCGTGTTCGGTTCGAGCGCCATCCCGCATTTAGGACAATCGCCGGGCTCGTCGGCCTCGATTTCGGGATGCATCGGGCAGATAAATTTGGTCTCGCTGAGCGGCCGAATGGCGGCCTCGAGCGCCATGCCGCAACCGGGGCAAATTCCCGGCCCGGCGCTCTCGACACCGGGACACATCGGACAGGTGTAATTCCCGAGCCCGCCCGCCGGCGGCGCCTTTACGGCATCGCCATGCCCACCATGTGAGTGGTGACAGCAGGATGAAGAGTCTGAATTCATAATGCGGCGTTCAAAGTTAGAAGTCTGTGGCGTATAAAGCCGACCGGGAAATCGGCTTGGAGAGGATATATATGTTGTCTCCAGTTACCGGAAGGTCAATGCGCCGCCGGTCGAAACATTCGCTTTTATTCTTAGTCTGAAAACGGCTGATGCATTTAGCAAAAATAACGCTATAACACGTTGATATGTTGCTCTTAATCGACAATTACGACAGCTTTACCTACAACCTCGTCCACTATTTGGGCGAGTTGGGGGCGGAAGTGACAATTTATCGCAACGATGCGATCGGCGCCGATGAAGGTCTGGCGCTGAAGCCCGAGGGCATCGTCTTGTCGCCGGGGCCGTGCGACCCCGACCAGGCGGGCATCTGCCTTGAGCTGATCGAGAAAAATGGCGGCGCCATTCCGCTGCTCGGCGTCTGTCTCGGCCATCAGGCGATCGGCCAGGCTTTCGGCGGCAAGGTCGTTCGGGCGCCGACCCTGATGCACGGCAAGGCGAGCGACATTCGCCACGATGGCAACGGCCTGTTCGAGGGATTGCCGACACCGTTCTCGGCGACGCGTTATCATTCCCTGATCGTCGAGCGGGATTCGCTGCCCGAGTGCCTTGAAGTTAGCGCCCAAACCGACGACGGTGTGGTGATGGGAATCGCGCACCGCGAATTCCCCGTCCATGGCGTGCAGTTTCATCCCGAGAGCATCGCCTCCGAACAAGGGCATGAATTGTTGAAGAATTTCCTCACCATCGTGAACGGCGGCGGCTCGGCATGAATGCCGGTCCGGGAGATTTTCGCGCCCTCATCGCTCACCTCGCGGCAGGCGAATCGCTCAGCGTCGAACAGGCGGAGCGCGCCTTCGATATCATGATGGCCGATGAAGCGACGCCGGCGCAGATGGGCGGACTGTTGATGGCCTTGCGGGTGCGCGGCGAAACCGTCGACGAGATCACCGGCGGCGCCAAAGCCATGCGCGCGCGCGCCGTCTCGATCGACGCCCCCGAAGGCGCCATCGATACCTGCGGCACCGGCGGCGACGCCAAGGGCACGTTCAACGTATCCACCGGCGCCGCCATCGTCGCCGCCGCCTGCGGCGTGCCGGTCGCCAAACACGGCAACCGCGCGCTGTCGTCCAAATCGGGCTCGGCCGACGTGCTGACGGCGCTCGGCGTCAATATTGAAGCCGACCTGGCGCTGGTGCGCGAAGCGCTGTGGCAGGCCGGCATCGGATTCATGATGGCGCCCCGGCATCATGGCGCGATGCGCTATGTGGCGCCGACCCGCGTCGAGCTCGGCACCCGCACCATTTTCAACCTGTTGGGACCGCTGTCGAACCCGGCCGGCGCGAAGCGCCAATTGATCGGCGTCTTCGACGCAATCTGGATGGAGCCGATGGCCGAGGTTTTGCGCAATCTGGGCTCCGAGCGGGTGTGGGTGGTGCATGGCGGCGATGGCATGGATGAGCTCACCACCACCGGCCCAAGCGAGGTGGTGGAATTGCAGAACGGCGAGTTGCGGCGCTTCGAAGTTTCGCCGGAAGGGGCCGGATTGGCGCGCGCCACGCTCGACGATATCAAAGGCGGCGACGGCGCTGAAAATGCCCGCGTGATGACGGCGATGCTGGACGGCGCCGAGGGGCCGATCCGCGATATCGTGCTGCTCAACGCGGCTGGCGCCCTGATCGTCGCCGGGCGGGCGGAGACGTTGCGCGACGGCGTCAGTGAGGCGGCACAAGCCATCGATTCAGGCGCCGCGCGGGCCACGCTGGAGCAGTTGGTGGCGATTACCAACCGTTCGCCATGAGCGATATTCTCGCCAAAATATGCGCCGACAAACGCACCCACATAGCGCGCTGCAAAGAGCAGCTTCCGCTGGCAGCGCTGGAATCCGCCGCCACGGACGCCGCGCCGCCGCGCGGCTTTGCGGCGGCGCTGACCAGAGCTTCCGGCAATGGCGGCCTGGCGCTTATCGCCGAGTTGAAGAAATCCTCGCCCAGCAAGGGGCTGATCCGCTCCGACTTCGATCCCCCCGCCCTGGCGCGCGCCTATGAATCGGGCGCTGCCGCCTGCCTTTCGGTGCTCACCGACAGGCCATATTTCGCCGGCGAGGATGAATTTCTCAGGGAAGCCCGCGCCGCCGTGGCGATCCCGGTGCTGCGCAAGGATTTCATGCTCGACCCCTATCAGATCGTCGAAGCGCGAATGCTGGGAGCCGATTGTATCCTGCTCATCATGGCGGCGCTTTCGGACGCCGAGGCGGCGGAGCTGAATGCCACCGCGCAAAGCTATGCCATGGACGTGCTGGTGGAAGTTCATGACGCGGCGGAACTGGCGCGCGCCCTTGATCTCGGCGCCACCCTGATCGGCATCAACAATCGCAACCTCAAAACCCTCGAAGTGGATTTGGCGGTCACCGAAGATTTGGCGCCGCGAATACCGCCGCGCTGCGACATCGTCTCGGAAAGCGGCCTCAACTCTCACGCCGACCTCACGCGGATGGCAAGGATAGGCGTAAGACGCTTTCTGGTCGGCGAATCGCTCATGCGCCAAGCCGATGTGACGGTGGCGACAAGAGCGCTGCTGACCGGCGGCGCGGCTATGGAAGGAAGAGTCTGAGCATGTCGTCATTCACCCATTTCGACGCTGAGGGCCGCGCCCGCATGGTCGATGTATCGCAGAAGGCGGTGAGCGAGCGCAGCGCCACCGCCAAGGCCAGCGTTCTGATGCAGCCGGAAACCCTGCAATTGATCCGCTCGGGCGGCATGAAGAAAGGCGATGTGCTTCAGGTCGCGCGGCTCGCCGGCATCATGGCGGCCAAGCGCACCTCGGACCTGATACCGCTCTGCCATCCGCTCGGGCTCGACGCGGTCGAGGTCGATCTGGTCTGCGACGGCGAGCGAAACGCCGTCGATATCAGCGCCACCTGCCGCATCAAATCGCGCACCGGCGTCGAAATGGAAGCGCTCACCGCGGCCTCCGTGGCGGCGCTGACGGTTTACGATATGTGCAAGGCGGTGGACCGCGCGATGCGCATCACCGATTTGCGGCTGACCCATAAGGCCGGCGGCAAGTCCGGCGAATTTACCCAGGACTGAACACAGCTTGCGAAGGACGAAGCCGATATGATTCCCGTCGCCGAGGCGATCTCGCGTATCACCGATGCATTCGAACCGCTGGCCAGCGAAACGGTGGCGCTCAGTGATGCCTGCGGCCGCGTGCTGGCGCTGGATGTCGTGGCGCGGACGACGCAACCGCCGTTCGACGTCTCGGCCATGGACGGTTACGCGGTGCGCGCCGAGGATGTGCAGGGCGTGCCGGTGACGCTCAGGCAAATCGGCGCCGTACCCGCCGGACAGCAATTCGACGGCAATGTCGGCGCCGGCGAAACGGTGCGCATCTTCACCGGCTCGCGCCTGCCCGGCGGAGCGGACAGCGTTGTCATGCAGGAAAATACCAAGGCCGACGGCAGTGAGATCACAATTCTGGAGCCGGTGAGCAAAGCACGCTTTGTACGGCCCGCCGGCCTCGACTTCAGCGCCGGCGATGTCGGCCTCGAGGCCGGGCAACGCCTGACGCCGCGCGCCATCGGCTATGCCGCGAGCATGAACCATCCCTGGCTCGCGGTGCGGCGCAAGCCGCGCGTGGCGATCCTGGCGACGGGCGATGAAATCGTCATGCCGGGCGAGCCGGTCGGGCCCAACCAGATCGTCAGCTCGAATTCTCACGCCCTCGCGGCCGCCGTAGAGAGCTATGGCGGCGACCCGTTCAGCCTCGGTATCGCCCCGGATGAACGGCAAGGCTTGAAGGCGATGGCGGCGGGCGCGCGCGGCGCCGATATTCTGGTGACCACTGGCGGCGCCTCGGTGGGCGATCATGACCTCGTGCAAAGCGTGCTCGGCGAGATCGGACTCGAATTGGATTTCTGGAAAATCGCCATGCGCCCCGGCAAGCCGCTGATATTTGGCTCGATCGGCGAAACGCGATTGCTCGGCCTGCCGGGCAATCCGGTCTCGGCACTGGTCTGCGCGCTGATTTTCCTGCGCCCGGCGATCGGACGCATGCTCGGCCTCGACGAGGATTCAGCGGCCTGTTTTCCCGCCCGCATCGACCGCGCATTGGCGGCCAATGACGAGCGGCAGGATTATCTGCGGGCAAATTTAGAGGCGAGCGAAAGCGGCGAGCTTGCGGTCTCGCCGTTTGAGCGCCAGGACAGCTCGATGATCTCTCTCTTGGCCAATTCCGAAGCGCTTATCGTGCGTCCGCCGTTCGACCCGCCGGTCTCCAAAGGCGATACGGTCAAGGTCATCCCCTTTTCATCCGGTGTTCCGATAATCTGATTTTCACCGTGGCCGACCCGAGGACCGGCCCAAGATTCTGCGATAAATTCTTGACAGTTGAAAAGAACTAAACTAGAACATTCTGAACGGTTTCTAGTCGGTTCATTTCATGGAGGGCCGGACGTGCTGACCAAAAAACAGCTTGAACTTCTGCTCTTCATCGATGGACACCTGAAAAAGCAAGGCACCGCCCCATCTTTCGAAGAGATGAAAAAGGCGGTAAACCTCAAATCGAAATCCGGCATTCACAGGCTCGTTACGGCGCTCGAGGAACGCGGTTTTTTGCGCCGTCTGCCGCACCGCGCGCGCGCCCTGGAAATCACCAAGCTGCCGCCGTCGCACAGCGCCAAAGCGCCGCAGCCCGCCGGCAGGGGTTTTCACCCCAGCGTCATCGAGGGAGATTTTAGCCAGGGGCGCCACAACCGGGCGGCCGAATCGGCTGACAGTATCTGCCTGCCGCTCTATGGCAGAATCGCCGCCGGCATGCCGATCGAGGCGCTGCGCGATGAAACCAACAGCATCGACATCCCGGCCAGCATGTTGGGCAAGGGCGATCATTACGCGCTTGAGATCGACGGCGATTCGATGGTTGAAGCCGGCATCCTCGATGGCGATACGGCGGTCATCGAGCGTTGCGACGCGGCCGAAAACGGCTCCATTGTGGTTGCCTTGGTGGACGATTCAGAAGTCACGCTGAAGCGCCTCAGGCGCAAGGGGGAATCGATCGCACTGGAGCCCGCCAACAAGGCCTATGAAACGAGAATATTCGGCCCCGGGCGGGTCCGCGTGCAGGGCCGGCTGGCCGGAATCCTGCGTAATTATTGACGGCACGCCGCACGCCTCTATTTGGCTACTTTCTTGCTAGTTTACACGGCGCCGTGCCCACGGCCTGTCGCCGCGCTCCTCGGCAACCGTGCGCACGCGCGCGCCATCATCTTCCAACCAGATTGCATGGGCGCCGCCCCGCCACAGGTCGAAACGTTCTGTGGCACGGACACTATTCTTAAGGATTTCTGCGGGTTTTAACTCTACATATCACCCGGTTGGTCACCGATTGGTCACATGTCAGATGTCGGCGTGTTCCGCCAACGCTTCTCGTAACTGAGCATCTATGACTTCGGCAGCGTTCTGCTGCATATCTGGGACAACGTGACCGTATTTGTCGAGGGTCATCACAATGCTGGAATGCCCCGCCCTCTCGGAAACCACCTTAATAGGTACGCCCTCCATAAGGAGTTGCGTGATATGGCTATGGCGAAGTCCGTGGATGCTGATAGGTGGAATGTCCAGCGACTTTATAGTACGGGAAAACCGCCGTGAGAGTGTGCTTGGGATGATTGGATCGCCCTTGTAATCGGTGAACAAGAGGTCGTTCGGGTCTCGTCCAAGCCCAAATTGGAGCCGAACAGCCGCCTGTTCAGCCCTATGCTTGTATAATGCTTCTACGGTCATGCTGGGAAGAGAGATACGGCGTCGGCTACTCGCCGTCTTCGGTTCTTTCGGAATGGCCCTTCCCTTTACACAAGTCATGCTTTGTGTGACACGAAGATGCGGGTCGGGCTTGCCATTCTTACCCTTTGCGTCGAGGTGTACGTCGCACCAGCGAAGTCCAAGAACCTCACCTCGCCTCATGCCGGTAGTTACGGCCAGAAGGATAATTGGGTGGTCCGCTTTTCCTTTAAGAAAACTCAAAAGGATCGCCGTTTCTGTCTTATCCAGAAAATTGACTTCGGTTTTTGCTACTCGCGGCGGCTTCACTGCATCCAATGGATTGATTGTCAGCAATTTCCACTGGACCGCTTGCCGCAACGCCTGCCGAAAAACCCGGTGATGGTAGGCAACCGTTCGATTGGATAAGCCGAAATTGTCAAGGGTGTTACGCTTGTTCCCTTCATTCATCCAAGTTGAATATACTTTCTGAACATCGAGCGGGTGCAGTTTTTGAAGTTTTGCCTTACCCAATGACGGGACGATGTGATTTCGGCATATCGCCTCGTACCGGATAAGGGTGGCATCAGAAACCGAGTGGGTAATGTGTTCCAGCCACGTTTCTAGAAACTCCCCGACAGTCAATTGGCTTGGTTCGACGAACCCGCCGTTCTCGTATTCGGATAGAAGCATGCGCATTTCGGTCTCTGCCGCTGTTTTAGTACCCTTGAACCGAATGACTTTCTGCCGGCGTTTACCGTCGTAACCACGGTCAAGGTCGAATACGAGCCGCCAGCGGTTTTTGCCTGTCTTCTGTATTGATCCCCTCATGTCACAACTCTCCATTCATGCCAGCGTCCATGATCCGAGACGCCTCAGATTGCTGACTTGGCGTCGCGTGGGAATAGGTCCTAGGCGTACGCTTACAGGTGATTAGGGTGCTGCGCTGTT
>CAJXFT010000045.1 GCA_913053235.1 uncultured Alphaproteobacteria bacterium | reverse complement strand
TGTGCGCGCTGTTGGCCTGGGGCGTCATCGTCAGCCTGGTGCGCACCTTCCGCAGCAGCGTGCTCCACGAAGTCGGCCGCTCGACCATGCAGATCAGCGCCCTGGTATTTGTCATCCTGATCGGCGCGGCGATGTTCTCGCTGGTGTTCCGCGGCCTCGGCGGCGACGACATGGTGCACGCCTTCCTGTCCAACGTTCCGGGCGGGGTGATCGGCGCCATGCTGGTGGTCATGCTGGTGATGTTCCTGCTCGGCTTCTTTCTCGACTTCATCGAGATCACCTTCGTCGTCGTGCCGATAATCGCCCCGGTGCTGTTGCAGATGGACATCAACCCGATCTGGCTCGGCGTCATGATGGCGGTCAACCTGCAGACCTCGTTCCTCACCCCGCCGTTCGGCTTTGCGCTCTTCTACCTGCGCGGCGTGGCGCCGCCCGAAGTCACCACCGGGCAAATCTATCGCGGCGTGGTGCCGTTCGTCGTGATCCAGCTCGTCGCCCTCGCCGTCATCGGCCTCCTCCCCGGCCTCGTCACCTGGCTGCCCAAGATCGTCTACGGCTGAGAGCGTCTAAACCGGCATCGCCTCGACGCCGAGTTTGTCGAGGAGGGCGGCGTCGCTGTCGGGCAGCGGGTTGGCGGTGGTCAACAGCCTGTCGCCGAGGAAAATCGAATTGGCGCCGGCGAGGAAGCACAGCGCCTGGGTCTCGTCGCTCATATTTTCGCGGCCCGCCGAGAGGCGGACCATCGAGCCCGGCATGAGGATGCGGGCGACGGCGATGGCGCGCACGAATTCGAGCGCGTCGAGCGGCTCGGTGCCGTAGAGCGGCGTGCCTTCGACCTGCACCAGATTGTTGATCGGCACGCTCTCGGGATGTTGCGGCAAATTGGCCAGGCCGCGCAGCAGCTCGGCGCGCTCGGCGCGTCCCTCTCCCATGCCGACGATACCACCACAGCACAGATTGATGCCGGCGGCACGGACGCTCGCCAGGGTGTCCAACCTGTCCTGATAGGTCCGCGTGGTGATGATCTCGCCGTAAAATTCCTCGGCGCTATCGAGGTTGTGGTTGTAATAATCGAGGCCGGCCTCGGCCAGGCGCTCGGCCTGGCCGGCGCTCAACATGCCGAGCGTGACACAGGATTCCATGCCCAGCGCGCGCACGCCCGCGACCATGCGGCACACCGTTTCAAGATCATGATCCTTGGGCGCCCGCCACGCCGCGCCCATGCAATAGCGCGTCGCCCCCGCCGCCTTGGCGCGGCGCGCCTCGGCCAACACCGCTTCGACGCGCATCAGGCGCTCCGCCTCGACCCCCGCATCATGATGGGCGCTCTGCGGGCAATAGGCGCAATCCTCCGGGCAGCCGCCGGTCTTGATGCTGAGCAGAGTCGACATCTGCACCTGGTTGGGGTTGAAGTTTTCGCGGTGTACCGTCTGCGCCCGGTAGATCAAATCGCTGAACGGCGAATCGAAGAGCGCGCGAACTTCCTCCTTGCGCCAATCATGGCGAAGGGCGTGGCTTTGTAAGTCTTCGGCGTGCATTCGGGAACCTCTTCGGTCGGGCTGTGAGCGGCCCCGGAACCTAGCCGAATTTGTTGCTTTTGGGAAAGCCTCGCGGCGCCACGCGCCCGGTCTGGCCGCGCTTGCCGTGCCAATCTTCCGCCGCGCCCTCATTGCGCACGCCGGCGCCGGTTCGCCAGCTCAGCCCGTCCGCCTTGTCGAACATCTTGGCATCGCTCAGGCCGCCGTCGCGGTAGCGCTGCAAAATCACTCCCCGGCCGCGCGCCAGAACCGGCACTTCCGCCGCCGCGAACAGCAGCAGGCGGCGATTTTCACCGACCACCGCGACGCTGTCGCCCTCGGCGGCGACGCAGACGCAGGCTTCGGCCTGCCTGGCCGGGTTGAGCACCTGCTTGCCGGTGCGCTTTTCGGCCAACACGCCGTCCTCCTCGACCACGAAGCCGCGCCCGTCGGAAGAGGCGACGAGCAGGCGCCGGCCCGGCCGATGGACGAACAACGTCACCACATCCTGATCGTTGGCGAGATCGATCATCAGGCGCACCGGCTCACCGAGGCCGCGGCCGCCGGGCAGCTTGTCGCAAGGTATGGCGTAGAAGCGGCCATTGGTGGCGAACAATACGAGCTTGTCGGTGGTCTCGGCGTGGAAGCGGAATCGCTCGCGGTCGCCTTCCTTGTATTTGATCGCCGCGCCCTCGTCGAGATGGCCGCGCGCGGCGCGTAGCCAGCCCTTGGCGGAGTAGAGAATGGTAACCGGTTCGCGCTCTACCAGCGCCTCGGTCGGCATCTCCAGCGGCTCGGGCGGCACCCCTATTTCGGTGCGCCGGCGGCCCAGTTCCGTCGCCGCGCCGAAGCGGCGCTTCATTTCGGCGATTTCCCTGCCGAGCACCGTGCGCTGGCGCGCCTTGCTGCCCTGGAGTTTCTTCAACTCCGCCTGTTCTTTGCCGAGCGCCTCGAATTGGCCGCGGATTTCGGCCTCTTCGAGCTTGCGCAAGGCGCGCAGCCGCATGTTGAGAATGGCCTCGGCCTGCACTTCGCTGATCTTGAACCGCTTCATTAATTTTGGCCGCGGCTCGTCCTCCTCGCGAATGATGCGAATCACTTCATCGAGATTGAGATAGGCGATGAGATAGCCGCCCAGCACTTCAAGGCGGTGGGCGATATGTTTCAGGCGATGCGCGGTGCGGCGTAACAGAACATCGAGGCGATGATCGAGAAAGGCGCCGAGGACCTGCTTCAGATTCATCACCCCGGGCACGCCGGCGGCGTCGAGCAGGTTCATATTCAGGGAGATGCGCGTCTCCAACTCGGTCTGGCGGAACATCGTCTCCATCAGCAGGCCGGCATCGACGGCGCGGCTGCGCGGTTCCAAAACCAGGCGCACATCGTCCGCCGACTCGTCGCGCACATCGGCGAGGAGAGCCAATTTCCGCGCTTGCAGCAATTCGGCGATCTTTTCGATGAGGCGCGATTTTTGCACCTGATAGGGGATTTCGCTGACGATGATCTGATACTGCCCGCGCCCCACTTTCTCGACATGCCAGCGCGCCCGCACGCGGAAGCCGCCGCGGCCCGTCGCATAGGCCTCATTGATGGCCGCCGGATCCTCGACCAGAACGCCGCCGGTGGGAAAATCCGGACCCGGCACGCAGGCGATGAGATCGGCGATCGCGGAGCGCGAATTCTTGAGCAGGATTTGCAGGGCGTCGCATAACTCGCCGACATTGTGCGGCGGGATGCTGGTGGCGAGACCGACGGCGATGCCGGTGGCGCCATTGGCGAGAAGATTGGGAAACGCCGCCGGCAGGACCGCCGGCTCCTGCTCCTCGCCGTCATAGGTATCGCGGAATTCGACCGCGTCCTCGCCGATGCCTTCGAGGAGGGCCACGGCGACGTCGGTCAGGCGCGCTTCGGTGTAGCGCATGGCGGCGGCATTGTCGCCGTCGATATTGCCGAAATTGCCATGCCCCTCGACCAGCGGCCAACGCACCGCGAAGCTTTGCGCCAGGCGAACCATGGCGTCATACACGGCGACATCGCCATGCGGGTGGTATTTGCCGATGACGTCGCCGACCACACGGGCGCATTTTTTATAGCCGGAAGCCGGGTCGAGCTTGAGCTCGCGCATGGCGAACATGAGGCGCCGCTGAACTGGTTTCAAACCGTCACGCACGTCGGGCAGCGAACGCGAGGTGATGGTGGAGAGCGCATATGCCAGATAGCGCTCGCCCAAGGCATCGGAAAAGGCGACGGGACGTATGTTCTGGGACGCGATGGGTGCGCTCATGGCCGGCTTATATCACAACATCTTGTGGATAGACGAGCCATTAGCCGCGATATCGGGGGAAAATACCGTCGCCGATCAGTCCGTCATGAATCGCAGTATTTCGCGCATTTCGGCGCCGCCAAAGGGATAGTGCAGGCCGTCCTTGGCGTTGATGAGGTCGCTCGAAGGGATATGGGCGATCTTCAATTGCGCCTGAACCGCAGTGCGCATCGACAAACCCGCCTTCCAGCACACGGCGACAAGGATTCTCGGGCTTTGCGAGGTCAGGACATGTTCGACGATATTTGTCTCAAATCCGGTCTTCAGGGCGAGCGCCTCGATGAGGAACTGGCGGTCGCCGCGGCTGAGCGCTGCCGACACTTCTTCATCGTTGAGCTTGCCTTTTTTGTGCAGGTCCTCGGCTCGATGGTTGGGCAGCCCGGTCTGGTTCAGGCCATCCGCGCTCAGCCTCTCATCGACGGCCTCGGCGATTTCAATGGCGGTGCCGCTTTCCAGGTCATAGCGCTGCTCGAGTACCGACAACAGCGACGATGTGATAAATCGCGCAATATGCTTGAGGGCGCGCACCGATAAATCGTCGCGATGGACCAGGGGGTCGTGCCAACTCGGCTGCTCGGGCGCGCGCTCGACGATTCGATCCAGGGTGTCCTCGCGGATTTGCGCGCTGGGATTGGCGAGGAGTCGCGCAATGGCGTCATTGTTGTCGCTTTCGGAGATCCCGTGCGATGGCCGGGGTCCCAAATCATCACGCGCCGATATCGCCGACAGCGCTCCCTTGACCGGGCTGAGCGCCATGATTTCCAGCAGATCGTCATCGCTGAGAAGAGGCGAATATTCCAGAATCGGCGCGCAAACCGTAAGCTCGGCGTCCTTGGCCAGGCGCTTGATGAGCTCGTGCGGAAGATTGTCGAGATGCCTGATTTCCTCGGCGATAATGCGGCGCACGCGCGGCAGTTCGTCGCGCGACAGGTCGTCGAGAATTTTCAGGGTCAGTTCCTGCAGCCAGGTTTGCGCCTTGGTGTTCAGCTCGGGTGCGAGACGTGCAATCTTGCGGGCCAGGGATATCCGCACTTCGTCATCGACATCGTCGACCAACATGGCGTCGGCCTGCCTCGGCGTCGCCTCGTTCTCGGCCACCGCGCGGCGCACGCCGGCTTCCTCGTCTTCGGCCAGATAATAAAGCACTTCGGGTTGCAGATCGGTGCGCCCGGCAAGATGGATGCGCACCGAGCCATCCTCTGAAGCGGCGGCACGTTTGGCCTCGGGATAATCCATTCGCCGGTCGAAATCGGCTGTCGAGGGCTTTTGCGCCCGCCCGCCGAAGCGGCCCAATCGTTCGCTGAGGTGCGCCATCTTACCGCTCCGCTTTCAATTGCTCGGCATTTTGCGGCGCCACCGTCTCGGCCGGCGCCGCAAGGGCAAAATCTCTGTCCGGGTCTCGCTTGGCCGCATACATGGCGTGATCGGCGCGCGCCAACAGCTCATCGACCCCTTCGTTCGATTCGGGGTCGAACAGCGCGATACCGATCGAAATACCCAATGGCGCCGGCAGGTCTTCGGAAAAGCCGGCCAGGCATTGCGCCGATTCCGACAGGCATGCGGCGCGCTTCAGCGCTTCCGATTCGCCACCTTCATTCAGCCACAATGCGAATTCATCGCCGCCGATTCGGCCGACCAAATCGCCGCTATCGGTGCCCGAGGCCATGATGTTTGCCGCCGCCCGCAACGCCGCGTCGCCGCGATGATGGCCATGCGTATCGTTGACGGCCTTGAAATTATTGAGGTCGACGTAAAACAGTGCCGCCAGGGCGCCGGCCTTGGCGCGCTCGGCCATGTTGTGTTCCACGGCTTCGACGAAGGCGCGCCGGTTGTTGACGCCGGTGAGGCTATCAACGCGCGACAGGACGAGCAGCTCCTCCTTGACATCGACCTGGCGAACGGCGATGCCGATGCGCTCCGCCACGCCGGCCAAAAGCGCGCGTTCATCGGTCGCCCAACGGCGGCGGTCCGAACGCGAGATAACGATGATGCCGTTGCGCCGGCCCTGATAGCGCGTCGCGCAGGCCATGGCCCTGATTTCCTCCTGGCCCGGCGTGAATTCAATATCGGACACGCCATCCTCGATCTCCCCCAACAATTCCGGTCCCGGAATTTCGCAAGTGTTTCCGAAACTGGCGGATTCTCGAATGCTGCCTTCTGGATCGACGCGATAGATCACGCATGCCACGGCGGAGAATCCCTCGGCCAGGACGCGCGCCGCCGTGTTCAGCATTCGGTCGGGATCGGCTTCATCGCGGATGGTGCGCACCATTGTCGCAAACATCGCCTCGCGTACGCGAATCTTGGCCAGCGCATCGTCGCGCTGGCGCGCCTCGGTTACGTCCCGGCACACGCCGCGGGCGCCCAAATAACGCTGATCCTCGGTCGATATGGGAACGGAAGAGACGAGAAGACATGCCGGCTCGCCGGTGGAATCGCGCATCCAGACTTCGGCCGGTCGGCCGGCTGGCGCGATTCAAAAGGAAACGGCTCCGGCACCGATTTCCGCCGATCGACCATCGAGCGCGCACTGCGTCCGACCAGCATATCGGCGCTATAACCCAGCGCGCCCAATGCGGTGACGAATAAGAATCTTCCATCGCTGTCGGTTTCCCAGACAAAATCGCTGGAGCATTCGATCAGCTCCTTATAGCGCTTGCGCGATTCAACCAGAGCCCCGCGCAGGTTTTTTTCGAGCGTGATATCCTTGCCCAGGATCAGGAAGCTGCTCGCCTCCATCAGGGGAATGACGGTCAATTCGATGGTGTCGCTGGCCCGCGAATCGCCGATGACGAGAAAATCGGTTTGCGATGTCTTGGCTTCCGCCGTGCGCGCGATCAGTGCGATCAGATAGCTGTGCTGCGCTCCGTTCAGGACCTCGCTCAAATCATCGGCCTGCCTGTTGACCGCCTCGGCGCGGCCATGCTGGTCGACCAGGATCAGGGCGCCGGGATAGTGCGCGGCGAGGTCGGCGCCGACGAAATCGAGGGCGTCGCGCAGGCCGGATTTGGCGCGCGCGGAACCGCGTGCGACAGCCTCGGTTTGTACGAGAGCGGCCATGTCAGACCCCGCGCCCGGGCCCGGAAGCGTATGCCGCGCCGGCGCGGATGGCGGCCGCCATGCGGTCACGAAAAAACGCGCAAGCGGCTGACATCGCGGTATTTCCTGTCGCCATAAGTGGGTTCCGGTCCTGCCAGTAATAATTCTTCCCGTGGCGCGGATTCTATAACGGGGACGTTTAATAAATACTTTCTCCGCGCGGCACCGATTGCGGCGGCGGCGGCGCTGAAATATAAGCTTTTGCCATGAACCAGTCTCGCCTCCCGATCCGCGCCGACCTGACGCATGTCGACACCTGGATATTCGACCTCGACAACACGCTATATCCGGCCACCAGCAGGCTTTTCGACCAAATAGACGTGCGTATCGGGCAGTTCATCGCACAAACCTTCGATGTCGACCGCAAGGAAGCCCGCAAAATACAAAAAAGCTATTTTCGCGAGCATGGCACGACATTGCGCGGCCTGATGACCGAGCACGGCATGGCGCCCGAGGCGTTCCTCGCATTTGTCCACGATATCGACTTTTCGCCGCTGCAACCGACCGCCGGGCTGGAAGCCGCCCTGGCGGCGCTGCCGGGGCGCAAATTGATCTTCACCAACGCCGACATGCCCTATTCCCGGAAGGTCCTGGCCTGCCTCGGCGTGGCGCATCATTTCGAACATATTTACGACATCGCCGCCGCCAACTATGTGCCCAAGCCCTTTCCGGCAGCCTATGACACGCTGATCGAGGTTTACGAAATCGAACCCGCCGGGGCGATATTTTTTGAAGATATCGCCCGCAATCTGGTGCCGGCCGCCGCACTTGGCATGACCACCGTCTGGGTGCGCGGCGATGACAATTGGGTGCTGCCCGGCAATGAAGATGCCAAGCCGGATTTTGAGACGGACGATTTGGTGGCGTGGCTGGACGAAGCCCTGAATGGGCAATAAACGCCGCCGCCGCGGCCGCCGAATTTATTGACAGGCGGCGGCCGGCGGCTAACTTAGTCGCGAAATTTGGAGGCGGAACCGTGGAAACGGAACAAATGCAGGAGATCATCGAGGGCGCCTGGGAAGAGCGCGACGCCCTGACGCCGGAGAGCGCCGGCGCCGTGCGCCAGGCGGTCGAAGCCGCCCTGGACGGGCTCGATTCCGGGGTGCTTCGGGTATGCGAAAAAGATGGCGGCGGCTGGACGGTCAACCAGTGGCTCAAAAAGGCGGTGCTGTTGTCGTTCCGCCTCAACGACATGACCGCCATCGCCGGCGGACCGGGCGAGGAAACCCCGTGGTTCGACAAGGTGCCGTCTAAATTCGCCGGTTGGGGCGAGGAACATTTCCGCGCCGCCGGTTTCCGCGCCGTACCAGGGGCGATCGTGCGCCATTCGGCCCATATCGCGCCCGACGTGGTTCTCATGCCGTGCTTCGTCAATCTCGGCGCCTATGTCGGCGCGGGGACCATGGTCGATACCTGGGCGACGATCGGCAGTTGCGCCCAGATCGGCGGCAATTGCCATATCTCGGGCGGCGCCGGCATCGGCGGCGTGTTGGAGCCGCTGCAGGCAAACCCGGTCATCATCGAGGATGATTGCTTTATCGGCGCCCGCAGCGAAGTCGCCGAGGGTGTCATCGTCGAGCAGGGCTCGGTGCTCAGCATGGGCGTTTACCTGGGCGCCTCGACGCGCATCATCGACCGCCATAGCGGCGAAGTCTTTTATGGCCGCGTGCCGGCCTATTCGGTCGTCGTCGCGGGCAGCATGGCGGGGCAGGCGCTGGCCGACGGCACGGCGGGACCGAGCCTCTACTGCGCCGTGATCGTCAAGCGCGTCGACGCCCAGACTCGCAGCAAGACATCGATCAACGAATTGCTGCGGAGTTGAGCCGCCATGGCAGGGCTTGACCAGCCATTGGAGTTGGCCCGCGCATTGATCCGCTGCCCCTCGGTGACGCCCGAGGACGCCGGGGCGCTGGACGTGCTGCAGGCGGCCCTGGAAGAGCTTGGCTTTACCTGTCACCGCGTGCGCGGCGAAGCGCCGAACACTGCGCCGATCGATAACCTCTATGCCCGCCTCGGCGCGGCCGCGCCCAATTTCTGTTTCGCCGGGCACACCGACGTGGTGCCGGCGGGAGACAAAGGCGGTTGGCGCGAGGAGCCGTTCGGCGCCGAGGTGCGGGACGGAAAATTGTACGGCCGCGGCGCCTGCGACATGAAGGGCGCGATCGCCGCCTTCGTCGCCGCGACGGCGCGCTTTGTCGCCAAACATGCGGATGGTTGGAACGGCTCGATCAGCCTGCTCATCACCGGCGACGAGGAAGGCCCGGCGGTCAACGGGACGCGCAAATTGCTGGACTGGCTGGAGGCGCGCGGCGAGCGCATCGATGTCTGCCTGGTCGGCGAGCCGACCAACCCCGAGCAGCTCGGCGATATGATCAAGATCGGCCGGCGCGGCAGCCTGAACGCCCGCCTTAGCGTCACCGGCACGCAAGGCCACGCCGCCTATCCGCAATTGGCCGATAATCCGCTGCCGCGCCTGATCGCCATGCTGGGCCTCCTCTCGGCGGCGCGCCTCGACCAGGGCAGCACCCATTTCCAGCCCAGCAATATCGAGATCACCAGCATCGATGTCGGCAACCGGGCGGCCAACGTCATCCCGGCCAGGGCCGAGGCGGCGTTCAACATCCGTTTCAACGACAGCCACTCCTCGGCCAGCCTGACGGCCTGGCTGCACGAGCAATTCGACAGCGTGGGCGGCGCTTACGAGCTCGATATCGAGGTCACCGGCGAAGCCTTCCTGACCCCGCCCGGGGAATTGAGCGCGCTGATCTCGAACGCCGTCGAGGCGGCGACCGGCCGGGTGCCCGAGCTCAGCACGACCGGCGGCACCTCGGATGCGCGCTTCATCAAGGACCATTGCGCGGTCGCCGAATTCGGCCTGATCGGCCGCACCATGCACAAGACGGACGAATTCGTCGAGCTCGCGGCGCTCGACGCCCTGACTGAAATTTACGAGGAAATTCTGCGCCGTTATTTCTGAACGAGGGCGGCCAGACTAGTTGCGCCGCCGGCCAGCAAAGCCATCTGATCGCTCTTGGAAAGCTTCGCCAGCCCGCCAATTTTGGCCAACGCATCGGACACATTGTCGGTCGAGGAAAGCACCGAATTGACATTCTCGGCGACGACTTCGTGCAGCAGTTCCTGGGTCGCGCTGTTGGCGATGTCTATCAGATTGGCGTTGGCGGCTTCATAGTTGTTGACGGTGTTCTCGATGTTATCGAGGGCGAAGCTGATCTGGTTCTGGCCGGCCTGCATGGCGCTCTGAAATCTGTCGATAACTTCCTGCGCGGTCTTGACGTTGACGGCCGCGTCGGCGGCGCCGGAGAGCGTCAGCAGATCATCGAATTGCAGCGCCGAGGACAGCGTCTCCACCCGGATGCGCTGCACATCGACCGAAATTTCATCGGCCGGACCGCTGCCGGTGCCTATACGCAAGCCCAGATCGACCTGATTGGTGGCGCTGCCGCTCACTTGAAGCGTGTTGTTGTCCGAAATATCGCTCGACAGGGAAAAACTTGAATTGAGCTGGATGGTGAGGCCGAATTCCTCGATCACGATATCGCTGGTCTCACCGGCGCCCGGCGCCGCCGCGACGGCCTGCGAAGTGGCGCCGCGGCCGGTCGAAAGATTGGTGACGGTGAAGATATCGCTGGTCGAATCGAATTCGACGGCAATCGTATCGCCCGACGCGACGAACTCGCCGCCGGCTCTGGAATCGAAGGTCAAGGCCTGGATGCCATTGCCGGATTGAATGTTGCTGCCCACCGATGTCGCCGTAAACGTATTGCTGCCGTCGAGGATGGCGGTGTCGGCGAATTTGGCGGCGGCGGCAAATTCGTCGATGCGCTGGCGCTCGGCGGCGAATTCCTCATGCAATATCGCGCGCTCGGCGCTCGACAGGCCGACCACCGTGGCTTGACCGGCCAATTCCGCCATGCGCGTCAGGTTGCCGTCGATCAACGTCACCGACGCGGCGGCGGCCTGCAGGATCGACGACACCTCGCCGGCATTTCGGCTCGCCTGTTTGAGCTGATGGATTTGGCGCGCCAGATTGGTATCGACACCGGCGGTCACGATGCGGTCGCTCTCGGCCACCATGCGGGCGCCGAACGACAATCTCTTCAGCGCCGTGCTGTTCGGCGGCGCGGCGCTGGTGATCGTGGTTGCAATCGAGTTGACGGACATGGTGGCTTCCCTCGGCGGATTTACCGCCCGGCCGGACTTCCCCCATGCTGGCTAAAGTAGCACTAATTTAGCCAACCGGGGTGTATTAAACGTTAAGATTATTGGTTAACGAATACTATTCAATCAAAACGTGCTAATTCCCGGCCCTGAGCTCGAACGCCGCCGCCATTAGCGTCCGCGTATATTCGTGGTGCGGCGCATCGAAGATCTGCACCGCCGGGCCCTGCTCCATGACCTTGCCGGCGCGCAGCACCACGACCTCGTGGCTGATCGCGCGGATCACCTTTAGATCATGGCTGATAAACAAGTAGGCCAAGCCGTGCTTGCGCTGCAGATCGCGCAACAGATCGATGATCTGCGCCTGCACCGACATGTCGAGCGCCGAGGTCGGCTCGTCGAGCACGATCAGGCGCGGCTTCAGCACCAGCGCCCGGGCGATCGAGACGCGCTGGCGCTGACCGCCGGAAAATTCATGCGGATAGCGGTCCTGGCTCGCCGGATCGAGGCCGACTTCCTCGAGCGTCTCGCCGATCGCGGCGCGCCGATCCTCGCGGCTCATATCCCGGGCGTGAACCTTGAGGCCCTCCTCGACAATTTGTCCGATTGACAGTCTCGGGCTAAGCGAGCCGTACGGGTCCTGGAAAACGATCTGCATGCTCTGGCGCAGCGGCAGCATCTGCTTGAAGTTCTGGCCCTGAATGTCGGCGCCCCGGAAGCGGATCGGCCCCTGGCTGCGCTCGAGGCGCAGCAGCGCCATGCCGAGCGTCGTCTTGCCCGAGCCGCTCTCGCCGACGACGCCCACGGTCTGCCCCTCGCGCACCGAGATGGTGACCCCGTCGACCGCCTTGACATAGCCGCGCGTGGTGCGCATCAAGCCGCCCTTGATCGGAAAATGCACCTTGAGATCGTCGCACGCCATGACCTCCTCGGCCGCCGCGCTGACCTCCAGGGGCTCGCCCTTGGGCTCGGCGGCGAGCAGATGGCGGGTATAATCATGGCCGGGCGTCTCGAAGATTTGCGCCGTCGTGCCGGCCTCGACGATCTCGCCCGATTTCATGACGCAAACGTCATCGGCCATGTGGCGGACGATATTGAGATCATGGGTGATCATCAGCATCGCCATGCCGAGGCGGGTCTGAAGATCGTTGAGGAGTCTCAGGATTTCGGCCTGCACGGTGACGTCGAGCGCCGTCGTCGGCTCGTCGGCGATCAACAGATCGGGCTCGCAGGCGAGCGCCATGGCGATCATCACGCGCTGGCGCTGGCCGCCGGAAAACTCGTGCGGATAGGCCTTGAGCCGCTTGGCGGTCTCACCCAGCGCGACCAGCTCGAAGAGCTCCTCGGCGCGGCGATAGGCTTGCGATTTGGGCAAGGAACGGTGCAGCATGATCGCCTCGGCGACCTGGCGGCCGATCGAATGGAGCGGATTGAGCGAGGTGATCGGCTCCTGAAAGATCATCGAGATGCGGTTGCCGCGCAGCTCGCGCAAACGCCTGTCGGAGGCGCCGAGCATCTCCTCGCCCTCGAACAGGATCGAGCCGTTCGGGTGCGACGCCACGGGATAGGGAAGCAGCTGGAGAATGGAAAGCGCGGTGACCGATTTGCCCGAGCCGCTCTCGCCGACCAGGGCCAGGGTCTTGCCGCGCTCGATATCGAAAGAGGCGCCCTTGACCGCATGGGTGACACCGCCGCCGCCGGTGAAATCGACATCGAGGCCGCGTATCCGGAGCAGGGTTGCGCTCGCCATCACGCCACCAGCTTGCGCGGATCGAAGGCATCGCGCACCGCTTCGAAGACGAAGATCAACAGGCTCAGCATGATGGCGATGACGACAAAGCCGGAAAAGCCCAACCACGGCGCATGCAGGTTCGCCTTGCCTTGTTTCAACAGCTCTCCGAGCGACGGCTCGCCCGGCGGCAAGCCGAAGCCGAGGAAATCGAGCGCCGTCAGGGTGGTGATCGAGCCGGTCAAAATAAATGGCAGAAACGTCAGGGCCGAAACCATGGCATTGGGCAGCGCGTGGCGCCACATGATGGTGCGGTCGTTGACGCCGAGCGCCCGGGCGGCGCGGATATATTCGAAATTGCGCACGCGCAGGAATTCCGCGCGCACCACGCCGACCAGACTCATCCAGCTAAAGACGAAAAGCACCGCCAGCAGGCTCCAGAAACCGGGCTCGATGATGCTGGCCAGAATTATCAATATGAACAGGGCCGGCAATCCGGACCAGATTTCGATGAAACGCTGAAACAAGAGATCCAACAGGCCGCCGAAATATCCCTGCACCGCGCCGGCGGCGATGCCGACGACGGAACTCGCGAGCGTCAGCATCAGGCCGAACAGAACCGAAATTCTAAAGCCGTAGATCACCCGCGCCAAGACGTCGCGCCCCTGGTCGTCGGTGCCGAGCGGATTGGCCCATGACGGCGGCGAGGGCGCCGGGGTCTCCAAATCGTAATTGATGGTCTGATAGTCGTACGGCACCGCCGGCCACAGCATCCAGCCTTTTTCCTCGATCAGTTCCTGCACGAACGGGTCGCGGTAATCGGCCTCGGTTTCGAACTCGCCGCCGAATTCGGTTTCGGCATAGCTGGCGACGACGGGAAAATAAAGCTCGCCGTCGAACTTGACGATCAGCGGCTTGTCGTTGGCGATGAATTCCGCCGGCGCCGACAGGATGAAAATCGCGAGAAAAATCCACAGCGAGATATAGCCGCGCCGGTTGGCCTTGAAGTTGCGCAGCCGCCGCCGCGCCATCGGGGAAAGTTTGAAGGCCATGGCCTGACTATCAGACCTCGCGCTTCTCGAAATCGATGCGCGGGTCGATCACCACATACATCAAATCGCCGATCAAATTCACTATCAGCCCAAGCAGGGTGAAGAAGAACAGGGTGCCGAATATGATGGGATAGTCCCGGTTGATAAGGGCCTCGTAGCCGAGCAGGCCGAGTCCGTTGATCGAAAAGATCACTTCGATCAATAGCGAGCCGGTAAACAGGATGCCGACAAAGGCGCCCGGGAACCCGGCCACCACGATCAACATGGCGTTGCGGAAGACATGGCCATACAGCACCCGGCGCTCGGTCAAACCCTTGGCGCGCGCGGTGACGACATACTGCTTGTTTATCTCTTCCAGGAACGAATTCTTGGTCAGCATGGTGAGCGTGGCGAATCCGCCGATCGCCATGGCCGTGACGGGCAGGACGAGGTGCCAAAAATAATCGACGATCTTTCCGCCCAGCGAGAGCGTATCCCAATCATGGGAAACCAGACCGCGCAGCGGAAACCAGTTCACGTAATTTCCGCCCGCGAACAGGATCATCAACACAATGGCGAAGAGAAATGACGGTATCGCATAACCGACAATGATGGCGCCGCTCGTCCACACATCGAAGCGGCTACCGTCGCGCCTCGCCTTGGCGATACCGAGAGGGATGGAGATCAGATAAGCGAGCAAGGTCGTCCACAGGCCGAGCGATATCGAAACCGGCATCCGATCCACCACCAGATCGACGACATCCCGGTCCTGGAAAAAACTCTCGCCGAAATCGAATTTGACATACTTTCCCATCATGACGAGGAAGCGTTCCCCCATCGGCTTGTCGAAGCCAAATTCTTTTTCCAAGTCGGCGATGAATTCCTCGGGCAGGCCCCGCGCGCCGGCATATTTACTGGTGAGATCGCTTTGTGCGCCGGTGGCGGCTTGTCCCACCGCGCCGGTCTCGCCGACTTGCGAGCCCGATATTCTCGCCGTGGCGTCGATGGCGGTTCCGGACAGGTCCGCCAGGATCTTTTCGACCGGGCCGCCCGGTGCGATTTGAACGATGAAGAAATTGATCACCATGATTCCGAACAATGTCGGAATGATGAGCAGCAAGCGGCGGATGATATAGGCGAACATCGGCTGTTGAACCCGCCCCGTTGACCTTATTGACTCGGACTCGTCTCACCGCGCTCCATGGCTTGCAGGCGATCAGGGTCGATCCACCACGCACTCGGGAAGCCATGATCGTACCGTGCCGTTACTTCAGGCCGGCCGAAGATGTCCCAATAGGCAATCCGATTGCTGCGCAGATGCCAAAGCGGCACCACATAATGGCCCCACAGCAACACCCGGTCGAGGGCGCGGGAAGCCGCGATCAGCGCTTCCCGGTCGGACGCGGCAATGATGGTCTCGATCAGTTCATCGACGACGGGGTCGCGAATACCGATAAGATTGCGGCTGCCGGGCACATCGGCGGCGGCGCTGCTCCAAAATTGGCGCTGTTCGTTGCCCGGCGAGAGCGATTGGCCGAAGCCGCCCCACATCATGTCGAAATCGAATAGCTTGATGCGCTCCGCATATTGCGTGGTGTCGACCAGGCGAACGTCGATGGCGATGCCGAGACGTTCCAGATTGCGCGCATAGGCTTGAACGATACGCTCGACCGCACCGCCGCTTTGTACCAGGAATTCGAATTTGAACGGCATGCCGGTCTCGCCATGGACCAGCTTGCCGCCGGTTACTTCCCAGCCGGCCTGGCGCAACAGCTTGGTGGCGGCGCGCAAGGAGCGGCGTATCTTTCCCGAGCCGTCGGTAACCGGCAGCGCGAATTCGGTGGTGAACACCTGTTCCGGGATCCGCCCGCGATAGGGCCGTAATATTTTCAGTTCCGCTTCGCCCGGCAATCCTGACGAGGCCAGCTCGGAATTGGAGAAATAGCTCCGGGTCCGGGTATAAGTTCCGAAAAACAGATTCTTGTTGGTCCATTCGAAATCGAATGCGAGCCCGAGCGCCTCGCGCACCCGCGGGTCGGCGAACAGCGGCCGGCGGGTATTGATCACGAAGGCGGCCATTCCGGTCGGGTTTTCATGCGCAATCTCGATTTTCTTGATCAGCCCCGATTCGATCGCCGGTCCACTGTAGGACTTGGCCCACACTTTGGCGGTGCTTTCGAGGCGCCAATCGAACTCCTTCGCCTTGAACGCCTCGAGCGCCACCGTATCGTCACGGTAATAGTCGATTCGGATCGAATCGAAATTATGGCGGCCCCGGTTCACCGGCAAGTGGGCGCCCCAATAGTCGGCGACGCGGCGATAGGAAATGGCGCGCCCCGGATCGACGATATCGACCTTATAGGGACCGCTGGCGAGGATCGGCTCGAGCGTGGATTTGTCGAATTCATGGGTCTCGAAATATTTCTTGGACAGGATGGCGAGCTGGCCGAGGATCAGCGGCAGCTCGCGGTTTTCGCCGGCGGCAAAGCTGAATTTCACCCGCCTCTCGCCGAGATCCTCGACCTCGGCGACGTTGGCGTAATAGACGCGGTAGAACGGCGCACCCTTTTTGGTCAGGGCCTCGAAGGAAAAGATCACGTCGTCGACGGTAATTGGCGTGCCGTCATGCCAGCGCGCCTCTTGACGCAGGGTAAAGGTCACGGAAGAGCGGTCGGCTGGAAATTCGACCCGGCCGGCGATGAGGCCATATTGCGAGAACGCCTCGTCGCTTGAACCGGCCATCAGGGTTTCGAAGGTGAGGCCGAGATATCGGGCGGAAACACCCTTCAGAATGAACGGATTGAGGCTGTCGAAGCTGCCGGTCCAGGACAGCCGCACATCGCCGCCCTTGGGCGCGTCCGCGTTGACGTAATCGAAATGGCTGAAATCGGGGCCGTATTTGGGCGCCCCATGCATCGCCACGCCATGGCCGGAATAGGCGCCCTCGGCCGCCGAAGCCGGCCCGAGCCCCGCTCCGGCGAGGGCGAAGCCGGCGCAGAACAGCACAACAAAAGAAAGAAATTGCGCACGCCGCATGGCGTCAATTAACCGATTTCCGGTAGGCGGTCAATTTTTCGGCTTTGTCCTGATCAAACCACCAGGTGTTGATGGCGAGCGCGAATTTGGGCAGGATGGCGGGCCGGCTGAACTTGTTCCAATAGACCAGACCATGCGAGCCCTTGAACCATTGCGGCACGATGTAATGGCCCCACAGCAGCACCCGGTCGAGCGCGCGCGTGGCGGCTTTCATGCTGTCGCGGTCGGGCGCGGCGAGAACCCTGGCGATAAGATCGTCGACCACCGGGTCCTGGATACCGGCGGAATTGAACGTGCCGGTCTGGTTCGCCGAGGCGGAGCCGAAAAAGTTCCACAATTCCGCACCCGGTGAGAGCTGCTGCACGAAGCGCCTTGTGGTGATGTCGAAATCGTGACTCTTCAATCTTTCGATATATTGCGAGGGATCCACCAGGCGCAGATTCACCGCGATGCCGAGACGCTCCAGATTGCGCGCATAGGGCCCGAAGACGCGCTCGAAGGTGGGCGAGAAATAGAGGATTTCAAGCGTCAGCGCCGCGCCGGAGGCGGCGTTGACGCGCGCACCCTCGCTGAGCGTCCAGCCCGCCGCGTCGAGCAATTTGCCGGCCTGGCGCAGGTTGCGCCGGTTGCGGCCCGAGCCGTCGGTCTCGGGCGGCTTGAATTCTTGCGTGAAAACTTCTTCCGGCACGCGGCCGCGATAGGGCTCCAACAGGGCGAGCTCGGCGCCTTCGGGCAGCCCGCGCGCCGCCATGTCGGAATTCTCGAAATAGCTCGCCATGCGGTCATAGAGGCCATAGAAAATATTCTTGTTGGTCCATTCGAAATCGAAGGCGTGCGAGAGCGCGCGGCGGACCCGCGGGTCCTTGAATTTATCGCGCCGTGTATTGACAAAGAATGCCTGCACGCCGGACGGCGTGTTATCCGGCAGCACTTCCTTGACCATCACGCCGGCGTCGATGACAGGGAGATCGTAGGCCGTCATCCAGGTCTTGGAGGTGAATTCCTCATGCCAGTCGAATTCGCCGGCCTTCAGCGCCTCCACGATGACGGTGCGGTCACGATAATAATCCCAGCGCAACTCATCGAAGTTATGGCGCCCGACATTTACCGGCAAATCCCTGGCCCAATAATCACCGACGCGGCGATAGCTGATCGCGCGGCCCGGATCAACGCTCTCGACACGATAGGGGCCGCTGCCGAGCGGCGGCATCAGCGTCGTATCGTCGAATTCCCTTGCCTCGAAATAAGCCTTGGAGACGATTTGCATAGCGCCGATCAGGAGCGGCAGCTTGCGGTTTTTCGTGTTGGAAAGGCGGAATTCCACTTCGCGCTCGGACAATTTCGTGACGACACCGACATCGGCATAAATGATGCGAAAGGTCGGGTGGCCCTTTTCCATGAGCGTCTCGAAGGTGAAGACCACGTCGTCCGCCGTGATCGCCGTGCCGTCATGCCAGCGCGCCAGAGGATTGAGCTGGAAGCGCACCCAGGAGCGGTCCGACGCCAATTCCACCGATTCGGCGATCAGGCCATAGGCTGCGTCGGGCTCATCGAAAGCGGTGGCGAGCAGGCTGTCGAAGGGGAGCGCGGCGTCCACCGCCGACGTGCCTTTCAGGATAAAGGGATTGAGACTGTCGAACGTGCCGTCGACAGCGCGGCTGATGGTGCCGCCCTTGGGCGCGGCGGGGTCGGTATATTCGAAATGCGCGAAGCCGGGCGGATATTTCAGATCGCCGAACAGCGACAGGCCGTGGCGCGCGCCGCCGCTGTCGGCGGCGGCGGCGGCGCCAAGTGTCGCGGGAAGCAACAGCATCCCCATCAACAGAGCGGCAAGCCAGCGCATTCCTCTTCTCCCCTCGCGGCGGTCGGCTGGTGGGAGTGTAACGGATCGGGCCGAAAATGATATTGTCTCGCGCGCCGTCATGCTGGACGCACCTCCGGCCTCGCCGCATAATTAAATCCATGGCGAGCTATCCGGAAACAGGCGGGCCGATCCGGCGCACCATCCCGGCGGGCGACAATATGGAGCGCCTGGTTTGCGATGGCTGCGGCTTTATCCATTACGAAAACCCCAAGGTCGTGGTCGGCGCCGTCGCCGCGCGCGAGGACCGCATCCTGCTGTGCCGCCGCGCCATCGAGCCGCGCCTCGGCTATTGGACGATACCGGCGGGCTATCTCGAGATGAACGAAAGCACCGAAGAGGGCGCGCTCAGGGAGGCGCGCGAGGAAGCCGGCGCCGAGCTTCGCCTCGACGCGCTGCTCGCGGTCTATAACATTCCGCGCATCAGCCAGGTCCAGCTCATCTACCGCGCCGAACTGTTGAGCGAGGCGATTTTCGCCGGCGAGGAGAGCCAGGAGGTCGGCCTGTTCACGGCGGATGAGATTCCGTGGCGCGATCTCGCCTTTCCTTCGGTGCGCTGGGCGCTAACGCAATATGCCGAAGTGAAGGACACGGCCGTGTTCGCGCCGTTCACCAATCCCGACGGCGAGACCGGCGATTTCACGCCGGATATGGCGGACGGGCTTTAAGAATCCAGATTCATCAGCGCGCGGGCGAATTCGCGCGCTTCGAACGGGCGCAGATCCTCGACCGCCTCGCCGACGCCGAGCGCATGGACCGGCAGGCCGAAGCGCCTCGCCAGCGCCACCAGCACGCCGCCCTTGGCGGTGCCGTCGAGCTTGGTCAGGATGAGGCCGTCGATATCGACGGCGTCGCGGAATATCTCGACCTGGGAATGGGCGTTTTGCCCGGTCGTCGCGTCGAGCACCAGGAGGCGGGTATGCGGCGCGCCCGTATCGAGTTTCTTCACCACGCGGTCGATCTTCTGCAGTTCGGCCATCAGGTTGGCTTTGTTCTGCAATCGCCCGGCGGTGTCGATCAGGAGAACGTCGATGCCCTCGTCGCGGGCGCGCGCCATGGCGTCATAGGCGAGGCCGGCCGGGTCGCCGCCTTCGCCGTCGCGCGCCACCACCGGGCAGCCGGTGCGCGCGCCCCAGATTTTCAACTGCTCGACCGCCGCGGCGCGGAAGGTATCGCCCTCCGCCAGCATCACCGTCAGGCCGTCGGCGCGGAACTGGCTGGCGAGCTT
>CAJXFT010000044.1 GCA_913053235.1 uncultured Alphaproteobacteria bacterium | reverse complement strand
CAAACCCTTCCTCCCCGCTGGGGTGGAAGGGCCTGTTCGGTCAAAGGCCTATTCGGTCAGACGAAGACTTTTCCGCCGCTCTCGCTGTAGCTTGCTTCAGCCAACTCGACAAACCGCTCGGTGATGTCGTCCGGTGCGGCGAGGGTGGCGGGGTCTTCGCCGGGGAAGGCTTCGGCGCGCATGTTGGTGGCGGCGGCGCCGGGGTCGATGATGTTGACTTTGAGGTTGGTGCGCTTCAGCTCCGCCGCGTAGGTGCGCACCAGCGCTTCGAGGGCGGCCTTGCTCGCCGTGTAGGCGCTCCAATAGGGCGGCGGCGTGCCTTCGGTGACGCCCGAGGTGACGAACATCGCGCGGCCCGCATCGGACTGTCTCAGCAATGGATCGAGGCTGCGGATGAGGCGCCAATTGGCGGTCAGGTTGGTGGCGATGACCTGCTCCCAGACCTCGGGCGAATAATGGCCGACCGGGCACAGGCCGCCCAGCATGGCGGCATTGCCGACCAGGATATCGAGGCGCCCGAAGCGTTCATGGAGGGCGGCGCCCAACTGGTCGAGCAGGTCGCCCTGGCACAGGTCGAGCGGCACCAGCATGGCGCGCGCACCACCGGCGGCGCGGATTTCGTCGTCGGCTTCCTCGAGGCCGCCCGAGGTGCGCGCCAGCAGAATGAGCTCCGCGCCCTCGGCGGCGAAGCGCCGCGCCACGGCCCGGCCGATGCCGCGCGAGGCGCCGGTCACCAGGGCGATGCGCCCGTCAAGGCGCCCGCGGGTCATGGCTCGAAAGCATGGCCAGCCGGCGAACGCCGGTCATGGCTCGAAGGCATGGCCAAGCGGCGACCGCCGCTCATGAGCTGTTCTCGGTCAGCAGCGACAATTGCGCCGGCAGGCCGCCGCCATCATGGTCGGAAAGCGCGATCGGATAATCGCCGGTAAAGCAGGCGTCGCAATATTGCGGCGCTTGCGGGTCGCGCCGGCTCTCGCCCATCGCCCGGTAGAGGCCGTCGATGGTGACGAAGGCGAGGCTGTCGACGCCGATCATCTCGGCCATCCTGGCGACATCGTTGCCGGCGGCGAGCAGTTCGCGGCGCTCGGGCGTGTCGACGCCGTAGAAGCAGGAATGCATGGTCGGCGGACTGGCGATGCGCATATGCACCTCGGTGGCGCCGGCGCCGCGCACCATCTCGACGATCTTGGTCGAGGTGGTGCCGCGCACGATGCTGTCGTCGACCAGCACGATGCGCTTGTTTTCGAGCAGGCGATGATTGGCGTTGTGCTTGAGCTTGACGCCCAAATGTCGAATTTGGTCGGTCGGCTCGATAAAGGTGCGCCCGACATAGTGGTTGCGGATGATGCCGAGCTCGAACGGCAGCTTGGCTTCGGCGGCATAGCCGATCGCCGCCGGCACGCCCGAATCGGGAACCGGCACCACCAGTTCGGCGTTGCACGGCGCCTCGCGCGCCAACTCGGCGCCGATCGCCTTGCGCGCCTCATAGACGCTGATGCTTTGCACCAGGCTGTCGGGGCGGGCGAAATAAATATACTCGAACACGCAAAAGCGCTCCGCCGCGCGCCGGAACGGCTTGAAGCTGGTGACCTCGCCGTCCCGCACCAGGACCATCTCGCCGGGCTCGATATCGCGCACCAGCTCGGCGCCGATAATATCGAGGGCGACGGTTTCCGAGGTCAGGATATAGGCGTCTTCGAGGCGGCCGAGAACGAGCGGGCGGACGCCATGCGGGTCGCGCACGCCGATCAGCGCCTGCGCCGTCAAGGCGACCAGGGAATAGGCGCCCTCGACCCGGCGCAGCGCGTCGACGAGGCGGTCGGTGACGTCCTCGCCCTGGCTCAGCGCCATCAGATGGATGATGACTTCGGTGTCGGAGGTCGAGCGGAAGATGCTGCCGCGGCGCACCAGCTCGGTGTGCAGCGCCACCGCGTTGGTCAAATTGCCGTTGTGGGCGATGCTTAAGCCGCCGAAGGCGAGATCGGCGAAGAGCGGCTGGATGTTGCGGAATTCCGGCCGCCCGGTGGTTGAGTAGCGGTTGTGGCCGATCGCCGCGGAGCCCTTCAACTCGTCGATCACCTTGGCCTTGCCGAAATTGTCGCCGACCCGCCCCAACCCGTAATGGGAGTAGAATTGCTCGCCCGTGGTGCTGACAATGCCCGCCGATTCCTGGCCGCGATGCTGCAATGCGTGCAGGCCGAGCGCCGTATGCGCCGCCGCGTCGGGATGGCCGAGGATGCCGAAGATGCCGCATTCCTCGTGCAGCTTGTCGTCGGCGAATGGCTCTGTCGGCGGGTTGGGGATGGTTCGTGTCATGATTTGCGCTGCTACTCCTCGACCGAATCGGTGAGGCCGTCCATCTTCCGGCGCTCGGAATCGTCATAGCCGTCGCGCTCCTCCTCGCCGCCGCCATCGTCTTCGGCTGTCGGCTCCGAGAGCGCCTTCATGCTTCGCTCCACATCGCGAAGTTTTTGCAGATTCTGTTTGGTTTCGGCGGCCGATTTTTCGGCCTGGCTGCGCAGTTCCTCGGGCGCGATATCGCGGATGATCGTGGCTCCCATTTGGATATAGGGCATGGCTTTGGCCTCTTCCACCCAGGGCGGCCGGTCGGCGGGGTCCTTGACGGCCCAGACGAACAGCATATAGGCGAGACAGACCAGGACGGCACCGCGCAACAGGCCGAATATGAAACCGATGGAACGGTCGAGCGCGCCCATGCGGCTGCGCTGCACATAGCCCGAGATGATCTGGTTGACAATGGTAAAGATGATCAGCGCGACGAGGAACAGCACCAGCGCCGATCCGGCGTCGGCCAGGGTCTCGCCGAGATCGAGATCCGGCCAATTGTCGGCGATCCAGCGGCGCGGATAGGGCCGCACATGGACGAAGGCGAACACCGCCACCAGGGCGGCGCCGACCCAGGCGCTGACGCCCAATATCTCGCGCACGGCGCCGCGCGAGAAAGCCAGCAGCGCCGAAATCAACATCACCAGCGCGACCAGGATATCGACCGGATTGACGGGGAACCCCTCCATCGCGCTCAGGCCTCCGGTTGGCGCCGCGCCGGCGCCGCGGATGCCGGCAACAGCAGATCGAGCAGCTCGTCGACGCGGGTGATGTCGTGCCGCGAAATCTCGCCGCCGCCGCCGCTTGAGGCACGCTCCGAGGAGCGCGGCGCAATGGCCTGGTTGAAGCCGAGCTTGGCGGCCTCCTTGAGGCGCGCGCCGGCCCGCGCCACCGGGCGCACCTCGCCGGAAAGGCCGATTTCGCCGAACACCACCGTGCCCTCGCGCACCGGGCGGTCGGCATAGGAGGATACGATAGCCGCCGCCACGGCCAAATCGGCGGCCGGCTCATTGATGCGCAAACCGCCGGCGACATTGAGAAAAACGTCGCTGGCGCCGAGCCTGAGGCCGGCGCGCGCCTCGAGCACGGCGAGCACCATGGCGAGGCGGCCGGAATCCCAGCCGACGGTGGTGCGCCTGGGCGAGCCCGGCGGCCCGGGCGCGACGAGCGCCTGAATTTCGACCAGCACCGGGCGCGTGCCCTCGATGCCGGCGAACACGGCGGCGCCGGAAACCGGCCCGCGCTCGGGATTGAGAAAGAGCGTCGAGGGGTTCGCCACTTCGGCCAGGCCGGCGCCGGTCATTTCGAAAACGCCGATCTCATCGGTGGCGCCGAAGCGGTTCTTGACGGCGCGCACGATGCGGAACTGATGGCCGCGCTCGCCTTCGAAATAGAGCACCGCATCGACCATATGTTCGAGCACGCGCGGGCCGGCGATTTGCCCGTCCTTGGTGACATGGCCGACGAGGAACAGCACCGAGCCCGAGCGCTTGGCGTGACGGATCAGCTCCTGCGCGGCGCCGCGTACCTGGGAGACCGTGCCGGGCGCCGAATCGAGGCTGTCGAGATACATCGTCTGGATCGAATCGACGATCACGATATCGGCCGGCGCGGCGCTCTCCAGGCCGGCCAGGATATCGCGCACATTGGTCGCCGCGGCGAGGCGCACCGGCCTATCGATGAGGCCGAGGCGGGCCGCGCGCAGGCGAATCTGCGCGACCCCTTCCTCGCCGGAAATATAGGCGCAGCTAACCCCGTTTGCCGCCAGCGCGCCGGCGGCCTGCAGCAGAAGGGTGGATTTTCCGATGCCCGGATCGCCGGCCAACAGAACGCTCGAGCCGGCCACCAGGCCGCCGCCGACGGTGCGGTCGAGCTCGGCGATGCCGCTGGCATGGCGTGCCACCTCGCCATGCTTGCCGTCGAGGTTGACGAAGGGAATGGCGCGCCCCTTGGCCTTGCCCAGGCCGCGCGGCGCCGCCTCGCGCGGGGTTTCCTCGGCGATGCTGTTCCAGGCGCCGCACGCATCGCACTTGCCGGCCCAGCGCGGCCGGCTGGCGCCGCAGGACTGACAGACGAATCTCGGATCGGTGCGCGCCAACGAACCTCCAACCAAATTTATGCCGACAAGCGGCGCGCCGGCGCCGCCGATAAGGCCACCGCGCGTTTCACCGCGCCGCTCCGGATGATCCCACCGCCGCGTAACCCGCCGCGAAACCTCATGTCGATTCGATTCGCGATTTTACCCGCTCCCGCGATGTCATGGGTAATGGAAAGCGTCGCCGCCGCCAACCTTATGTCGGTTGAACGCCGCCTCAGCCGAACGGCTTCCACAGCAAAATCAGCTTGGGCAGCACCGTCAGCGCCGCCATGAGGGCGATGAACATGGCCGCCGCGATCAGCACGCCAAAATAAATCGTCGGGATGAAGTTGGAAAACACCAGGATCGAGAAGCCGCAGATGATCGTCATGGTGGTATAGAACACCGCCTTGCCGATATTCGAATGGCAAATATGCAGGGTTTCCGCATAGCTGTTGGTGAGCGCGTATTCTTCCCTGAAGCGGTAGATATAGTGAATGCCATTGTCGACCGCGATGCCGATGGTGATGGCGGCGATGGTGATGGTCATCATATCCATCGGGATTTTCGCCCAGCCCATGACGCCGAGAACCACCGCCGCGCCGAGCAGGTTGGGCAGGATGCCGATAATTGCCAGGGTGACCGAGCGGAACAGCACCAGGAACATGATGGCGATCCCCAGCATCACCACACCGATGGTTTTGATCTGCGAGGAGAACAGGCTCTGCAGCATATTGTTGTAGAGCACCAGCAAGCCGCTCACGGTGACGTCCTGGGCGTCGAATTCGAGCTTCTCGACCAGATCGCGGTTTATTTTCTCGAGCAGTTGGCCGCGCCGCAAATCCGGTTTCGAATCCACCACACGCGCCAATAGCCGCGCCTCATTGTCGGCGATGGAGACATAGGGGTCGATCATCGCCTCTCTTACCGTGACCGGAACTTTGGTATAGAGGAGCGCCAGCATCATCCCGTCGAGCTCCTCTCCGATGGCCTCTTCGGCGACCCGCACGCCCGAGGCGAGCGACAGCACCTTGCCGATTTCGGGCAGTTCATCGAGGTAATCATGAACTTCCTTGATCCTCTGGATTTTGTCGGGGGTGAACCAATATTCCGGCGATTCGGCGAGCGACGCGGCGAATTCGAGCTCCAATTCGCGCTCATACTCGCTCATCTCGGCGAGCTCCTCGGGGGTCAGCGCACCCTCGTCTTCGTCCTCGAATTTTATCAATATTTCCACCGGCGTCGTGCCGCCGAGCTTCTCATCGATGAGCTTGAGGCCCTGATAGATTTCGGTGCCGCTTTTGAAATAGTTGACGAAACTGTTCTCGACACGGAGCTGTGAGATTCCGACCGCGCTGGCGGCGGTCAACATTACCGCCAACAGCAGAATCCTGTTGCCTTGGGTCTCGGTCAGGCGGGCGAGATGACCGGGCAAGGCAAAGCGGCTGCTTTCGACGGGTGGTTTGGCTTTGGTTTTCCCCATCACCAACAGCAATGTCGGGAACAGCAGAAACGAGGTGGCAAATGTCGCCGCCAGACCGGCGCTCATCATCCAGCCGAAGTCGATCACCGGCTTGATGTCGCTGACCATCAGGGAGCCAAAGCCGATGATGGTGGTCAGCGCCGTGTAGAGGCAGGGTTTCACCATCTTGTGCGTGGTCGCCTTGACCAGCGCCAACTGATCGTCATCGGGATGGTCGCGGCGCAGCTGGCGGTAGCGCACGGTCAAATGAATGTTCATCGAGATGGTGATGATCAGCATCAGGGCGAGGAAATTGGATGAGATGACGGTGACGTTCCAACCGATCAGCCCGAGCACGCCCATCATCATCAGGACGGCGTATAGGCAGCTCAGCAACGGCAGCACGATCCAGCGCAATTTGCGGAAGATGACGGTGAGAACGATGATGAGAAACGCCAGAACGCCGCCGCCGAAGACCGTCAGATCGTTGCGCACGAATGTCACCATGTCGTCGGTGATCATCGCCACGCCGCCGAGATAGAGCTGGCTGTGCGCGCGGTAGGGCTCGAGGATGTCCCTGATCTGGGCGACTTCGAGATGGCGCTGCTCACCGCGCCCGTCGCGCGCCGCGATATACTCGCTTTCGAGGCTATTCAGAGTTTGCGCCTCTTCGTCCGTAAGGCCGCTGCCCCGCCGCTTGGCCAGCATCTCGCTTCGCGATCGCCGCAGGCTGTTGTAGCGCTCGTCCTCGGCGAGCTCGATCAACAAAGCGGTCGTCCGGCCATCCACACTGATGATGAGCTCGCGGTATATGGGGCTGTTGAGCAGCTCCTCCCGGGCCCTGCCGCGGTCGATATCGGGCTTATCCAGGCTCGGTATATCGGTGATCATTTCGGTGAATGACTTGTCCGAGCTTTTCAGCAGCGGCGCGTCGAGAATGGTGAATATACTGTCCACCCCGGCGACCTTCCTGAGATCCTCGCGCAGCAGCCGCAGCGTCTCCAGCGCCTGGTCCGAGAACAGATCCTTGTCCGGGCTGTAGGTCACCACGAGCAGGTCGCCGCTCGGATAGCGCTGGTGGATTTTGCGGAACGTCTTGAGGTCTTCGTCGTCATCCAGCAACAGCGAATCGGCCGATGCGTCGAGCCTGAAATCCTTGGTGTGATAACCGAAGAAAACCACAACCGAGAACAGCACGACCAGAACCAATATGGGGTGGCGGAGCACCATATTGTCATAGGTCTGGGCGATGAGAGACGTCATGGAGCTTCCTCTTTGAACGATGCCGCCGGCCCGTCTGAACGCGGATACTTCCGGATAACCATGTAAATCGACATTTCCCCGATGACGTCCCAATTGTCTGGAATCGTAGCAGCATTCCGCCGCCGTGCAAACAGCATCGCCGCCGCCAACCAAAGCGGCGGGGTATCCGGCGCCGGTCAGGTCGTCCCTTGCCGTTCGCTTCCGTTTTGTATGTAGCGGCGCCGGTAGCGCATCCCGAGCGAAGTCAAAATCTCATAACCGATAGTGCCCGCCTCGGCGGCGAGCGCATCGACGGGATGGCCGCCGCCGATCAGATCGACGGGCGCGCCGGGCTGGGCATGTTGTGCCGGTATGTCGGTAACGTCGAGGGTGATCATATCCATCGACACGCGGCCGACGAGCGGCGCCGGGAGGCCGGCGATATGGACGCTGGCGCGGTTGCTGGCGCTGCGCAGATAGCCGTCGGCGTAACCGACGGGTACGGTCGCGATACGGCTCGGCCGCTTCACCCTATGGGTGGCGCCGTATCCGATGCTGCGCGGGCTGTCGATTTCGCGCACCTGCAGGATTTCCGCTTGTAAACGAACGGTTTCCGCCATCGGATTGGCTTTCCCGGGGGTTGGATTCAAGCCGTAAAGCGCGGCTCCGGGGCGCGCCAGGTCGAAGTGATATTGGCCGCCGAGAAAGATCGCGGAAGAGTTGGCGAGACTCGCTCTTGGCGTCGCCGCGACGCCGCCGAGCGGCCCCAGCGCCGCCTTGAATTCACTGAGCTGGGCCTGGTTCATCGGGTGTTCCGGCGCCTCGGCGCAGGCCATATGGCTCATCAAAAAATCGATATCGAGCCCGGCCAGGCGCTCGGGCTCGGCGGCCAGGCGCGCCACCTCCGCCGGCGGCAGGCCGAGGCGCGACATGCCGGTATCGATATGCAGCACCGCACTTTGCGCCGCGCCCCGGCCGGGCTCCGCGCGCCAGGTTTCGATCTGGCCGAGATCGTTGAGCATCGGCGACAGGCGGTGGCGCCGATATTCCGCCGCCTCGCCCGGCCGCGGGCCGAGAAAGACGTAAATTCGGCTCGCCTCGCCGGCCGGGCGGGCCGCCAACAGGGCGCGCAAGGCGATGCCTTCGTCGAGCGTGGCGGTGAAAAAATCGCCGCAACCGGCGTCGTGGAGCGCCGGCGCCACGGCGGCCATGCCGAGCCCATAGGCATCCGCCTTGACCACCGCGCCGGCCCGCGCGCCGCCTTCGAGGCGGGCGCCCAGCGCGCGCCAGTTGGCGGTGATGGCGCCGAGGTCGATGCTGAGTTCGGCGCCGGCGAAGGCGTTCGGCGCCATCTCAGAACGGCGCGTCGTCGGCGATCTGACTGTGCGCGCGGTCGTAATCGCCGAACAGGGTGAGATATTCGTTGAAGAACAGCTCGATCCTGCCGATCGGGCCGTGGCGCTGCTTGGCGACGATCACTTCCGCCAGATTGTGCGCGCGCTCCATCTTTGCCATCCAATCGTCATGCTTGTCGCTGCCGTCTTCAGGCTGCTCACGGGCGAGATAATATTGCTCGCGGTAGATAAACATGACGACATCGGCGTCCTGCTCGATCGAGCCCGATTCCCTAAGGTCGGAGAGTTGCGGCCGCTTGTTGTCGCGTTGCTCGACGGCGCGCGACAATTGCGACAGCGCCACCACCGGCAGGTTCAGTTCCTTGGCCAGGGCTTTCAGCCCCTGGGTGATTTCGGAGACCTCCTGCACCCGGTTGTTGAGACGCGTGCTGGTCGACGGGCGCATGAGCTGGAGATAATCGACGATCACCAGGGAGAGGCCGTGCTGGCGCTTGAGGCGGCGCGCCCGGGCGCGCAGGCCGGCGACGGTGAGCGCCGGCGTATCGTCGATATACATCGGCAGGCTCTCGATTTCCTGGCTGGCGCGCACGACCTTGCTGAATTCGGCGTCGCTCAATTCGCCGCGCCGCAGTTTTTCCGAGGAAATTCCCGAACGCTCGGCCAAAATCCGCGTCGCCAGCTGCTCGGACGACATTTCCAGCGAGAAGAAGCCGACCTTGGCGCCCTGTTCGGCGATGATATTGCCGTCGGCGTCCTTTTCCTGCTTGAAGGCGCGCGCCGCGTTGAAGGCGATGTTGGTGGCCAGCGCGGTCTTCCCCATGCCCGGCCGGCCGGCGAGAATGATCAGGTCGGAAGCGTGCAGGCCGCCCAGCAGCTTGTCCATATCGACAAAGCCGGTGGAAGCGCCGGACAGGTGGCCGTCGCGCTTGCAGGCCTGGGTGATCATGTCGAGCGCGATGCGCAGCGGCGCATCGAAAGGCTTGAAACCGCCCTCGGCGCCGCCATCCTCGGCCAGATTGAACAGCTTCTGCTCCGAATTTTCGATCTGCGCGACGGCGCTCTCGTCGAGCGAGGCGTCATAGGCCTGGTTGACCATGTCCTCGCCGATGCCGATCAATTCGCGCCGCATCGCCAGATCGAATATGGCGCGGCCGTAATGTTCTGCATTGATGATCGTCACCGCCGAGCCGGCGAGGCGGGCGAGATATTGCGCGCCGCCGACGTCGGACAGCGAATCGTCATTGTCGAAATAATGCTTGAGGGTGACCGGGCTGGCGATCTGCCCGCGCTCGACCATCTTGAGGACGGCTTCGAAAACGCGGCCATGCACCGGCAAATAGAAATGCCCCGGCTCGAGGAAGGCGGCGACCTGGTTGAGCGCCTCGTTCTTGATCAGAATGGCGCCCAACAGCGCCTGCTCGGCTTCGAGATTGTGCGGCAGCGTGCGATAAGTGGGAAGCTGTCCGTCGTCTTCCTGGATGCTGTTTATCACGCTGCCCGTGGCCATGAATCCTTATACATCAAAGCGCGGTGGCTTCGATAGCATGGCGCTCAAATGGGCCGAAAAATCACCTGGAAAAGTTTGCGGTAATTGCGGGGATAACTCTTGGCGGCGCGCTTACAGCGGATTGGCGCGTTTCCAATCGACCAAATAGTCGCGCGTCAGCGGCGCGGCGTCCTGTTGGCGCGCGATCTGCAACTGGGCGATCATATGACCCTGCCGGCGGAAGGCGGTTTCCGCGCCGGCGAGATAGAACTCCCACATGCGGCAGAAGCGCTCATCGTAAATCGCCTTCACCTTGTCGCGGTTGGCGGCGAAATTGCGCGACCAGTGCTTCAGCGTCTCGGCATAGTGGAGGCGGAGAATTTCCATATCAAGCACCTTCAGACCGGTCGGCTCGATGGCGGCGAACACTTCCGACAAAGCGGGCGTGTAGCCGCCCGGAAAGATATATTTGCGCAGCCACGGATTGGTGACGCTGGGGCCGTCCCAACGCGCAATCGTATGCAGCACCGCGATGCCGTCCTCGGTCAGCAGGGATTTCAGCTTGTTGAAGAACTGGGTGTAATATTTGACGCCGACATGCTCGAACATGCCGACCGAGACGATGCGGTCATAGCGGCCGGTCTCCTGCCGGTAGTCGCGCAAATCGAAGCGCACATGATCCGAGATGCCGAGTTTTTGCACCCGGCCCATAGCATAGGCGCATTGCTCGGTGGACAGCGTCAGGCCGGTCACCTCGGCGCCCGCCTGCTGATGCATGTAGATGCCGAGCCCGCCCCAGCCGGAGCCGATATCGAGCATCTTGAGGCCGGGCCGGTCGAGCACCAGCTTCGACGCCAGGTGATGCTTTTTCGCCAGTTGCGCCTGCTCCAGGCTGTCGTTCGGGGTCTCGAAATAGGCGCAGGAATATTGCCGGTCGCTGTCCAGGAAGAGATCGAACAATCGGTCCGAAAGGTCGTAATGATGGGCGACGTTGCGGCGCGCCCTGGACACCGGATTATGCTGCTGAATCGGCCGTACAAAGGGCGTCAGCCAATTGCGGATCTTGACCACCCTGGCCGATTCGAGCTTGTTGAGATTGGCCCCCAACAGATCGATGAGATCGATGATGCGCGCGCCATTCTCGATGGTCAGCGTGCCCTCCATATAGGCTTCGCCGAGGGCCAGACGCGGGTTCCAGAACAGCCTGTAGTGGAGCGCGCTGTCGTGCAGGCGGACCGTGATCTCGGGCCCCGGCGTGCCGGTAAATTCGTGCATCTTGCCGCGCGCATCGACGACGCGAAGCGTGCCCCAACTCATCAATGATTTAAAGAGGACCCCGCACAGCATGGCGATGTTCCCGCCGCGGGGTCAATCGCTCGTATTTACCGCCTTTTCGGCGGTGGCATCGCCCTCTGCGTTTTCGCTGGGCGCATCCGCCGCGACCGGTTCGGCGGCTTCCGGTTGCGCGGATTCTTCCGCTTCGGCCATGCTCTGTAATTCCTTCTCCGGCTCCTCGAATACCGCCTCCGCCGCCTTCGCCGCCGCTTCCCTCGCCGCTTCTTCCGCCGCCTGCTCGTCGAGCGCTTCCTGCTCGTGCGCCGGCAATATGGAGCCGCCCTTGGCCTGAATCTCGGCCTCTTCTTCCGAGCGCGCCACATTGGCCTTGACGGTGATGATCACCTCCGGATGGATGGCGACGCGCACTTCGAATATGCCGAGCGTCTTGATCGGCCGGTCGAGGCGCACCTGCTGGCGCTTGATATCGATGCCGCTGGCGATGATGGCGTCGGCGATGTCGCGCGCGGTGACGGAGCCATATAGCTGCAGCGTGTCGCTGGCCTGGCGGATGAGGACGAAATCCTGGCCCTCGATCCGCTCGGCGTCGGACTCGGCGCCGCTGCGCCGCTCGTCATTGATCTTCTCCAGCGCATCGCGCTCGCGCTCGAAGCGTTGCTTGTTCTCGTCGGTGGCGCGCAACGCCTTTTTCTGCGGCAGCAGGAAATTGCGCGCGTAGCCATCCTTGACGCGGACGATTTCGCCCAGGCCGCCAAGTCTCTCGATACGCTCGAGCAAGATGATATCCATGGCTAACGACTCCTCGGTCGGCGCGTTCCGTTACGGCCGGCGCGCCGTCCCACGCGGTGGCTATTTTACGACGTAGGGCAACAGCGCCAAATGGCGCGCCCGCTTGATGGCGCGCGCCAGCTCGCGCTGCTTCTTGACCGAAACGGCGGTGATGCGGCTGGGCACGATCTTGCCACGTTCGGACAGGAAGCGGGACAGCATTTTGGTATCTTTATAGTCGATTTTCGGCGCGTGCGGACCGCTGAACGGACAGGACTTGCGGCGCCGGAAGAACGGCCGGCGCGGAAACGACACGGACGGCAGTTTTCCGCCGCCACCGCCGCCGCGTTCGCCGCCACCGCCGCCGCGCGGCCCGCCACGGCCGGAATATCCGCCCGAATCGCCGCCGCCTTGTGACATATCAGACATTCTTCAACTCCGCTCGTCGTTCAATCTTCGGCCTTCTCGGCCGTGACCTTGGCTTCGGCCTTCTCGGCCGTGACCTCGGTTGCGCCGCTCTCACCGTCCGCCTTGGCCTCATCCGCCTTGGCTGGAGCAGCGCTTTGCGGCGCCGCGTCGGCGGGCTTGTCGTCCGGCTCGTCGCGCCGCGCGCCACCGCGCTCGCCGCGCTCGCCGCCACGCTCGCCACCGCCGCGTTCGCCACCGCCGCCACGCTCGCCACCGCGGCCGCGATATTCGCCCCTGCCGCGGCTGTCGCGCGATCCCTTGGACTGCATGACCGCCGAGGGCTCGGGGTCGAGCGCCTCGACCTTGATCGTCAAATAGCGCATCACATCCTCATTGATGCGCATATTGCGTTCCATCTCGGCGATGGCTTCCGCCGGCGCGTCGATCTGCATGTGCAGATAATGGCCCTTGCGGTTTTTCTTGATCCGGTAGGTCAGGCTGCGCAAGCCCCAATATTCGGTCTTCGCCACCTCGCCGCCTTTGTCGCGAACGATCTCCTTGAACTGCTCGGTCAGACCCTCGACCTGTTGTCCCGATATGTCGGGGCGCGCAATTAACGTGCTCTCATAGAGCGGCATGTGGAGGTCTCTCCTCAAAATCCGTAAACAATCGGCCTGTTTGATGTACCGGACAGCGCCCGATCGGCGGCTGTCAGATACACGAAAACCGCCGCAAACAAGCTGTTCGCGGCGCTGCCAAGGCGCCGCATAATACAGGATTGGCGCCGCCGCGCAAGGGCGCTTGACAGGGCGCGGGGTGCGGTCAACCTTGGCCCGCCCGGCGATTTATCGCCGGCGCCAAGCAAGGAGATTGCCAGGACGTGCAGCGCGCATTCGTGTTTCCCGGGCAGGGCTCGCAAAAGGTTGGCATGGGGCAGGATTTGGCGCGCGACTTCGCTGCCGCGCGCGAGGTCTTCGAAGAGGTCGACGAGGCCCTTGAGGAGCGGCTTTCGGCGCTGATTTTTAGCGGCCCCGACGAGCAATTGCGCCTGACTCGAAATACCCAGCCGGCGCTGATGGCGATGTCGATGGCGGTGATCCGGGTGATCGAGGGCGAAAGCGGATACAAGATCGCCGAGCTCGCCGCCGCCGTCGCCGGGCACTCGCTCGGCGAATATTCCGCCCTCGCCGCGGCCGGCGCGATTTCCCTCGCCGACTCGGCGCGGCTGTTGCGCTTGCGCGGCGAAGCCATGCAGTGCGCGGTGCCGGTCGGCGAAGGCGCGATGACGGCATTGCTGGGCGCCGATCTGGCGCTGGCCGAGGAAATCGCCGCCTTGGCGGTGGGTGAGGCGCCCGGTGAGGCTGGGGTAGGCGGCGTCTGTACGCTGGCCAATGACAATGCGCCGGGACAGGTGGTGCTCAGCGGCAGCAAGGCGGCGATCGATCGCGCCGTCGCGCTGGCCGGTGAAAAGGGCGTCAAAAAGGCGGTTCTGCTGCCGGTCAGCGCGCCCTTTCACTGCCCCCTGATGGCGCCGGCGGCGGCGGCCATGGCCGAGGCCCTGGCGGCGGTCGCCATGCGCCCGCCGGCGATACCGCTCTACGCCAATGTCAGCGCCCGGCCGGTGCACGAGCCCGACGAGATACGCCGCCTTCTCGAAAGCCAGGTGACGGCCAGGGTGCGCTGGCGCGAAAGTGTCGTGGCGATGCGCGCCGAGGGCGTCGAACTGCTGGTCGAGGCCGGCGCCGGCAGCGTCCTCAAGAGCCTGACGCGGCGCATCGACCGCGATTTGAAGGCGCTGGCGCTGGGCGAAATCGAAGATATAGAGAGTTTTCTGGAATCATTGTGACGGGGATGGGGCGATGTTCGATCTGACGGGAAAACGGGCGCTGGTGACCGGCGCCAGCGGTGGCATAGGTGCGGCGATCGCGCGCGCCCTGCACGCCCAGGGCGCCAGCGTGGCGCTGTCGGGAAGCCGCGCGGCGGTGCTCGACGAACAGGTGGCGGATCTCGCCGGGCGCGCCCCGGAGCGCGCCCATGCCGTGCCCTGCGACCTCAGCGATTCGGCTGCGGCCGACGGCCTGCTCGGCGCCGCCGTCGAGGCCCTCGGCGGCATCGAGATCCTGGTCCATTGCGCCGGCATCACACGCGACAATTTGGCCCTGAGGATGAAGGATGCCGAGTGGCAGGATGTCATCGACGTCAATCTCGGCGCCGGTTTCCGCCTGGCTAGGGCGTCTCTCAGGCCGATGATGAAAGCGCGCTGGGGGCGCATTCTCTTCATCACCTCGGTGGTCGGCGCTACCGGCAATCCGGGCCAGGCCAATTACGCCGCTTCCAAGGCCGGTTTGACCGGCATGGCCAAGGCGCTGGCGGCGGAAGTCGCCAGCCGCGGCGTGACGGTGAATTGCGTCGCCCCGGGTTTTATCGAGACCGCCATGACCGAGGCGCTGAGCGATGATCAGCGCCAGCGCATCACCGGCGCCATACCGGCGGCGCATATCGGCGCCGTCGATGACGTCGCGGCGGGCTGCGTCTACCTGGCCAGCGACGAAGCCGCCTACGTCACCGGCCAGACGCTGCATATCAATGGCGGCATGGCGATGTTTTGACGGCGGGCGCGGCGCATTTTTTGCGCTGTGGCCATGCGTCAAGAATTATGTTAACTAGCGCCCGCGCTGGCGGGGAGTGGCCCGGGAGTGGTGCCGGGAAATGTCTTGGGAAAAGTCTTGGGGCATGTCCGTGGTACGAATATTTCAAGGCTATACCTGCCGGTGTTTGAACCTATAATCCTTTCGTCAAACGGATCGCCAAGCAACATCCGAGGGAATGTTTAATGAGTGATGATATCCCGGCACGGGTTAAGAAGATTGTCGTCGAACATTTGGGCGTCGACGAAGATAAAGTGACCGACGGCGCCAGCTTTATTGATGATCTGGGCGCCGACAGCCTCGATACGGTCGAGCTTGTCATGGCCTTCGAAGAAGAATTCGGGTGCGAAATCCCGGACGACGCGGCGGAGAAAATCCTGACCGTCAAGGACGCGGTCAATTACATCGAGCAAATCACCTGATAGCGGCTTGGCTGCTCCGCGGGAACCGGCCCATGGCCGCTTCAAGGAGACCGCACCCGGCAGGCGACGTTGACACTATGGAACGCGCCCCATGAGGCGCGTGGTGGTCACCGGAATGGGCCTCGTCACGCCGCTCGGCGACGGTGTTGCCCATTGTTGGGAGCGCCTGCTCGAATCCGAATCCGGCATCCGCGGCATCGACAGCTTCGATGTCTCCGATCTGCCCGCCAAGATCGCCGCGCAAGTGCCGACCGGCGAAGCGGCCGGCCAGTTCGACGCCGTCAAATATGTTTCCGGCAAAGAGGTCAGGCGGATGGACCCGTTCATCGTCCTGGCTCTCGGCGCCGCCATCCAGGCGGTCGAGGATTCGGGCTGGAAACCGGAGCGCGAAGAGGATCAGGACCGCAGCGGCGTCATGATCGGCTCCGGCATCGGCGGGCTGCAAACCATCGAGACCGGCGCCATCCTGGTGCATGAGAAGGGCCCGCGCCGGGTCAGCCCGTTTTTCATTCCCTCCGCCCTGATCAATCTGGCTTCCGGCCATGTTTCGATCAAATACGGTTTCAAGGGGCCCAACCATTCCGTCGTGACGGCATGCTCGACCGGTGCGCACGCCATCGGCGACGCCTCGCGCCTGATCATGCTCGGCGATGCCGACGTCATGGTGGCGGGCGGCTCCGAGGCCAGCATCTGCCGCCTCGGTCTCGCCGGCTTCGCCGCCTCGCGCGCGCTCAGCACCAATTTCAACGACGAGCCCGGGCGCGCCTCGCGGCCGTGGGACAAGGCGCGCGACGGTTTCGTCATGGGCGAGGGTGCCGGTGTGGTGGTGCTGGAGGAGTATGAGCATGCCAAAAAGCGCGGCGCCAATATTTACGCCGAGGTCCTCGGCTATGGCCTGAGCGGCGACGCCTTCCATATCACGGCACCGTCGCCGGACGGCGCCGGCGCCTTCAAATCGATGACCCGGGCGCTGAAAAACGCCGGCCTCGACACCAGCCAGATCGATTATGTCAACGCCCACGGCACCTCGACGCCGCTCGGCGACGAGATCGAGTTGAACGCCGTCAAGCGCCTGTTCGGCGATGACGCCTATCGCATCTCCATGTCGTCGACGAAATCCTCGATCGGCCATCTCCTCGGCGCCGCCGGCAGCGTCGAATGCATCTTTTCCATCCTCTCGATCATCGACGACGTCGTTCCGCCGACGCTCAATCTCGAGGACCCGTCCGAAGGCTGCGACCTCGACCTCGTGCCGCTGGCCGCCAAGCAGCGCAAAGTCGGCCGCGCCATGTCGAACTCTTTCGGATTTGGCGGCACCAACGCCACACTGATCGTCGGCGAGGTCGCTTAAGAGCCAATGGCGCTGGCGGCACCGTATCGGCGCGCGCTGATCTGGATTGCCGCATCCATCGCCGTCATCGCCGCCGTCTGCATCGCCGGCTGGATATATCTCGATCGAAATTTCGATTCGCCCAACTCGTTGGACGAGCCGCGCACGCTGGTGCTGGCGCCGGGCAGCGGCGTCTGGAAGATCGCCGAGGCGCTCTATGCGGCGGGCGTGGTGGAGGACCCCAACGTGTTCGCCGCCGGTGTCTGGCGGAGCGGCCATGGCGGCGCGCTGAAGGCCGGCGAATATCAATTCCCGCCGGCCATCACGGCGCGCCAGGCGATGCGGATATTGCTCGCCGGAAAGACCCTGGAGCACCGCCTGACCATCGCCGAGGGTCTGACCAGCGCCGACATCATGCGCCTGTTGGAAGGCGCCGAGGCGCTGAGCGGCGAGGTGGCGGAAATGCCGCCCGAAGGCGCGCTGCTGCCGGAGACCTATTTTTACCGCCGCGGCGACAGCCGGGCCGATCTGCTGCACCGCATGCGGGCCGGCATGCACGGCCTGATCGCCGAGCTGTGGCCCCGGCGCGCCCCGGATTTGCCGTTTGAGACGCCCGATCAGGCCGTGGTGCTGGCCTCCATCGTCGAGAAGGAAACCGCGCGCGCGGCCGAGCGCCGCCAGGTGGCGGGGGTCTTCGTCAATCGTTTGCGCAAGAATATGCGCCTGCAATCCGACCCGACGGTGATGTTTGCCGTGACCGGCGGCGCGGCGCCTCTGGAGCGCCCGCTGAGCAAGGCCGATCTGGCTCTCGACAGCCCGTTCAACACCTATCGCCACAACGGCCTGCCGCCCAGCCCGATCGCCCATCCCGGCCGCGCATCGCTGGCTGCGGTGCTCAACCCGATGGTGACCGACGCGCTCTATTTCGTCGCCGACGGCAGCGGCGGCCACGCCTTCGCCGCGACCCTGGCCGAGCACAACAAGAATGTCGCGCGCTGGCGCAAGCTGCAAAAAGAGAGCGCCGCGGGCGAGCTATAGACGGGCGTCATATGTTAAATTCTATTCGCGAATGGCAAAAGGAGCGATGGTGAGCGTCCACAGCATGACAGGGTTCGCCCATGCCGAAGGCGGCGACGGCATTGTCGACTGGGTTTGGGAGGCGAAGAGCGTCAACGGGCGCGGCCTCGATCTGCGCTGCCGCCTTGGTAACGGCTTGGAGGCGCTTGAGCCGGCGCTGCGCAAAGCCGTGGCGGCGCGCTTCAAGCGCGGCAACATTTCCATCAATTTGCGCCTGACGCGCCACGGCGCGGCGCAACAGGTCAAGGTCAACCGCGAGCTGCTCGACGATTTGATCGCGCTGGCCGGCGAGTACCGCGACGCCGAGGGCATCGAGCGGCCCGGCCTGGACGGCCTGTTGGGCTTGCGCGGCGTCATCGAGCCGGTCGACGAGTTGGCGGGCGACGGCGACAGTGCGGCGCGCGACGGCGCGATAGAAACCAGTATGGCGGAACTGCTCGACGACCTGTCGCGGGCGCGCGCCGAGGAGGGCGCCAGTCTGGGCGCAATCGTCGATGGCCAATTGGCGGCGATGGAAAGCCTCGCCGGGCGCGCCGGAGACAGTGCGGCGCTGCGCCCCGAAGCGGCCCGCGAGCGCTTGCGGGCGCAGGTCGCGGCGTTGCTCGACGCAGGCTCGCCGGTGCCCGAGGAGCGCCTCGCCCAGGAGCTCGCGATGCTTGCCACAAAAACCGATATCCGCGAGGAGCTCGACCGCCTGGCGACGCATATCGCCGCGGCAGGCGCGCTGTTGTCCGAGGGCGGCGCGATCGGCCGCAAACTGGATTTCCTGGCCCAGGAACTGAACCGCGAGGCCAACACGCTGTGCGCCAAATCCAACGACGCCGAATTGAGCGAAATCGGCCTCGAACTGAAGGCGGTCATCGATCAGTTCCGCGAGCAGGTGCAGAACATCGAATAAGCCATTTTTGAGCAAGCTCGATATCCGTTATCGGGCGGTGAGCTCACTCCATTATGACGCGGCGTTTTCGTCTCAACGTAACTCGACCGAGGCGCCCGTCGACCCATAATCGTCGAACCGGCGGAGCGTCGCCGGGCGGCCATTCCGCCCTAATCCTCGAACTGGCTCTCGCGCCAGCGAATCGCGGCGGAGAGCCCCTCCTCCCTGATTATTTCCGTGAACTTCACATAGACCTCGGTCGGCGTCGAATCGAGAAGCGCCCCGGTCTCGACGCCGTAGTCGACGGCGGCGCGCAGGCCCGCGATCTCAGCCCCCTTGTTGATCGCCGCCTTGGTCGTCTTAAGACCTTCGAGCGAGATTTGCGCTACCCGCCGGGCGTATTTCATGGTCGCGGCCTCGAGCGCGTCGTCCGCCACGACATGGTTGACCATGCCGAGACGAAGCGCCTCCCGAGCGTCGATCAACTCGCCCGTATAGAGCAGCTCGCGGGCTTTCTTCAGCCCGATCAGCCAGGGCATGACGACGACCGGCGGCGCGGCGGAAAAACGAATCTCGGGCTCGCCGAACATGGCGGTCTCGGAGGCGAAGGTGACGCAGCACATCATGGCCAGCTCGCAGCTTCCCGCCAGGCAGTAGCCGCGCACCATGGCGATGACGGGCTTGGAGCAATCCCACGGCGCGAACTCAAAGGCGGCGCAGGCACGCAGCATGGTCCGCGCGCCGATCGCGCTTTTGCGTCCGAAACGCCCCTCCCAGTCGGCGTTGAGGTCGTAACCGGCGCCAAAATGCGCGCCGTTGTGGCCGAGAACGACAATATGGATGCCGTCGTCGGCGTCGGCCTCGCCGAGCGCGGCGGAAAGTTCGTCCATCAGTTCGAAGGACAGCGAATTCATCTGTTTCACCCGGTTGAGCCGGATATGGCGGATGCGGTCTTCGGTTTCGATCTCGATAGTGGCGGGCATGGTTTCGCTCCCCGGTTCGGCAATTGGTTGACGGAGCGCAAGGATAGCACCGCGCGGCCGTTTGAGCAGCCCGCGGCGAAAGTTCGGACAGGGGTGGCGGCCATAATTTTCCGCGCATGCGTATGGTGGGGAAATTTTTTCATGTTGGCATAGGCCCAGCCATTGGTACTGTCGTTGGATCAGCCGCCATAATACCAAGAAGCGGTGATAATGACCCATAGGGATCGCCCCCGCGGCCCGTCGGGTAGGAGGGAGGCCGCGGGCGATGCGGCGCATCGGCAAGGCCTTCCGACGCCCTCCGACGGGTCGCGGGGGC
>CAJXFT010000043.1 GCA_913053235.1 uncultured Alphaproteobacteria bacterium | reverse complement strand
CGAATCGAGATCTTCAAGTGAAGGCGGCGGTTTGTCATCGCTCATGAAAACCAGCCTCCGAACCCAACCCGCGCACGAGCCCGCAACCGAAAAAGCGGGTGAACCATAATGTTTGACCCCGAGCGTGTCAACCACTTCCAAATGCAGGTTAACAAATTGATATATTTGAATAAAATTGTATTTTATCGGCGCCCGGTCAGGCGCTTTCGCGCCACTGCTCGGCTTGCGCCAAATCGACCGAAACGAGCTGCGATACGCCGCGTTCGACCATCGTGACGCCGTACAGCCGATCGACCCGCGCCATCGTCGTGCGGTGATGCGTCACGACGAGAAAACGGGTGCCGCTCTTTGCCGCCAATTCCTCCACCAAGGTGCAGAAACGATCGACATTGCTGTCGTCGAGCGGCGCATCGACCTCGTCGAGAATGCAGATCGGCGCCGGGTTGGTGAGAAAGACCGCGAACAGCAGGGCAAGCGCCGTCAGCGCCTTTTCGCCGCCCGACAGCAGCGACAGCGATTGCAGCCGCTTGCCTGGCGGGCTGGCCATGATTTCGAGGCCGGCTTCGAGGGGATCGTCCGATTCGACCAGCTCGAGATGGGCGTGGCCGCCGCCATAGAGGCGGGTGAAGAGGGCGCGAAAATGGCCGTCGATCAGCTTGAAGGCCGCCGTGACGCGTTGGCGGCCATCGCGGTTGAGGCTGGCGATGCCCTGGCGCAGGCGGGCGATGGCGGCTTCCAAATCGGCGCGTTCGTCGATCAGCGTGGAAATCTGCTCGTCCAGTTCGGCCGCTTCCTGCTCGGCGCGCAGATTCACCGCGCCGATATTTTCGCGCTCGCGCGTCAGGCGCTGAATGCGCGCCTCCACAGCTTCGGCTTCGGGCAGCGCCGCGCCCTCCTTCACCTCGGCCAGCGCCAGGGCCTCCTCCGGCGGGCAGGACAGGCGCTCGGCTATTTGCGCCACCACCATGTCGACGGCCTGGCGCGCCTGCTCCAACAGGCCTTCGATGCGCACGCGCTCTTCGCGTGCGGCGCCGAGATCGCGTTCCGCCTGCTTGAGCGCGGTGTCGCATTGCGCGAGTTCTTCCTCGGCCCGGCCGAGCGCTTCGGCGGCGGCGTTGCGCTGGCTTTCGACGGTTGCGATCTGCTCGACCATAGCGGCGCGCCTCTGCGCAATTTCGCCCGGCCGGTCGGCCAGCGATTCGAGCTGCCGCTCAGCCTGCTCCTGGCGCGCCGCCAGTTCCCCAAGCCGCTGGCGGGCGCCTGTCACGCGCGCGCTCCAGCCCTTATCCTCGTGCTCCAGTTCCTCCAGGCGGCGCTCGCGCTGGGCCGCTTCGCCGGCGAGGCGGTGATGCGCGAGGGCGCGCTCCTCATGGGTTGCGCGCAAGCCGCTCAGCTGCTCGCGGAGGCTCGCGATTTCCGCCCGCCCCTGCTCGGGCGGCGGTGCGGCGGCGAGCGCTTGGCGCGTCTCTTCGGCGAGGCGCGCGGTCTCGGCCAATTCGCCAGCGAGGCGCTCGACCGCTTCGCCGAGCGCGCTCAGGCGCGAATTTTCCGCCACCGCCTCGCGGGTCAGCTCAGCCAGCCGGTCGCGCGCCCGGTTGAGGGCGTCGCCGGCGCTTTCCGAATCGCCGCGCGCCCGCACCGCCTTTTCCGCCGCGTCCTGGCGCGCTTTCCGCGCCGCTTCGAATTTTGTCTCGGCCGCCCGCCGGCTGCCGTCCGCCGCCGGCAATTCGCTTTCCAATTCGCTCAGCCGGTTGCGCTGTTTGAGGCGGCTGGCGGCGGCGGTCGGCGCCCCGGCGCCGACCGTAAAGCCGTCCCAACGCCACATCGCGCCATCCTTGGCGACCAGGCGCTGGCCGGGCCGGAGCTGGCTCTGCAAACCCTTGCCGCCTTTTTCGACGACGCCGACCTGCGCCAGGCGGCGGGCGAGGGCGGCGGGGCCGCGGACATAATCGGCGAGCGGCCGGGCCTTTCCCGGAAGCGCCGGATTTTCGTCGAGCGGCCGCAAGGCGGTCCAATGGATTGCCGCCTTGGCATTTTCGGGCGCCTCCAGATCATCGCCGAGCGCGGCGCCGAGCGCCGCCTCATAGCCGGGCTCGACGTCGAGCGAATCGACGATGCCGGGGCCCTGGCCGGCCTCGCCATGGCCGAGCAGTTGGGTCAGCGTCTCGGCCTCGGCGTGCAGGCGCGACAGTTTGACATCGCTCGCCTGCAAGCCATCGCGCGCCGTCGATTCATCGGCCACCGATGCCTCGCGGGCGGCTTCGGCGGCGCCATGCGCCTCGCGCGCCGCCGCCGCCGCCGAGCGCGCCGTGGCGATAGCGTCCTCGGCCTCGGCGATGGCCGCCTGATGCGAGCTGCGCGCGCCAAGCTCGGCATGTTGGCGCTCGGCCTCGGCCTTTTGCGCGGCGCTTCTTTGCTGCCGGGCGTCGAGTTCCTCGACGCGGCGGCTGAGATTTTGGTGGCGCGCTTCGTCGGCGGCCACATCTTCGGTAAGCCGCGCCAGGCGCTCTTCGAGCGCCGCCAGCGCCGCCGCCGAGGCGGCGTGCGCGGATTCGGCGCTCAGCTCGGCGGCGGCGGAATCTTCGCGCGCCCGCGACAATTCACGGCGCTGCTCGGCGATCCCGGCGACGGCGTTCTCGGCGTCTTCGGCGAGGGTTCCCTCGCGCTCCAGATCATGCGTGATTTGCGCCAAATGGGTTTCGATTTCGCGGCGCTGTTCGGCGGCCTGGCGTTCCTCTTCGTCCAAACGGTCGCGCGCCACGGCGAGGCGGTGGAGCCCGGCGGCGACCGCCGCCTCTTTCTGCCGCAAATCCGGCAGCGCCTCGGAAGCAGCGCCGTGCGCGCTGGTCGCCGCGGCGACGCGGCGCGTCGCTACCGTCACGCGCTCGGTTTCGCCGTCCAGATCCGCCGCGCGGGTTTGCAAGGCGCCGTCCGCGGCGCTCCAGCGGATGTGCAGCAGCAGCGCCTCGGCGGCGTGCAGATTTTCGGCGATACGGCGATAGCGGTTGGCCTGGCGCGATTGGCGCTTGAGCGCATGGAGCTGGGTCTCGAGGGCGCCGACCACATCGTCGAGTCGTTCCAGATTGGTCTCGGCGCCGCGCAGGCGCAGCTCGGCCTCGTGGCGCCGCGCATGCAGGCCGCTGATGCCGGCGGCTTCCTCGAGAATGCCGCGCCGTTGGGCCGGCTTGGCATTGATGATGTCGCTGATGCGGCCCTGGCCGACCAGCGCCGAGGAATGCGCGCCGGTGGCGAAATCGGCGAACAGATATTGCACGTCGCGCGCCCGCACCTCGCGCCCGTTGACGTTATATGCCGAGCCGGCGCCGCGTTCGATGCGGCGCGTCACTTCGATCTCTTCATCCTCGTTGAAGGCGGCCGGCGCGCCGCGGTCGGCATTGTCGAGCAGCAGCGCGACCTCCGCCACGTTGCGCGCGGCGCGCGTATCGGTGCCGTTGAAGATGACGTCTTCCATGCCGCCGCCGCGCATCTGGCTCGGCGCGGTTTCGCCCATCACCCAGCGCATCGCTTCGACCAGGTTCGACTTGCCGCAGCCGTTCGGCCCGACGATGCCCGTGATGCCGGGCTCGATCGCCAGTTCGCAGGATTCGATGAAGGACTTGAAGCCGACCAGTTTGAGCTTCGTAAAATGCACCGGCTAGGCGTTCCGCTCAGTGGATGAAATACAACAATTGGCGTTCGTCAGGTTTCGGGCATGTAGCTGTCGAGAGTCTTGGCGAAGTTCTTAAAGCTCGAGCTACCCTCATGCGTGTTGCCATTGATGACGAATGACGGCGTCGATTTGACGCCGTAACTTTGCTGAGCCTCGAGAATGGAGCCGAATATCTTGGTCTCTAGGGCCTGGTCGGCGAGGCAAGCCTCGAATTGCGCTTCGCTGATGCCACCCAACTGGCCAAGCTGGCCGAGCGCGCTCAGGTAGTCGGCCGACCCCGTCCAATTGTCGAAGGTGTTGAACAGCGTTTCGATAAAGGCGAAATAGCGCTCCGGCCCGGCGCAATGGGCGAGAATGGCGGCATCAAGCGCCGGCCGGTTGAGTGGGAAATCCCTGGCGATAAAGCGCACCTTGCCGGTATCGACATATTCCGTGCGCACGCGCGGAAAGATCTTGGTATGAAAATCGCGGCAATGCGGGCAGGTGAGCGAGAAATATTCGATGACCGAAACCGGCGCCTCGGGGGCGCCGATGGCCATGTCGCCGGCTTTCTCCCAACTGCTCGCGGCGGCCGGCAGGGAGGCCAATTGCAGCAGCGGCGAAGCCGCCACGGAGCCGGCAAAGCCGGTCATCCCCGCTATCAAGAATCGTCTGGTAATCATGGCAACCTCAATCGGCTCGACCGGCGGAGTATAAAGTGGCGCTTGCGCTCCCTCAAGCGCGCTGGCCGTGCCCTCGATCGGGCATCCTGTGCCGGCCGGCCCGGTGAGCGCCCTGAATTCAAGCGCTTAGCCGTCGCGCGGCCGGCTCAGCACCGCCTTGCCGAGGCGTGCCAGGGCGCTCTTGATATCGGCGCTCCGGGTGCCGTCGATGGTCTCGGCGAGTGTTTTTGCCGAATCCGAGTCGAGGATGCGCACCACTGCCGGCTCTTGCGGCGGCGGTTTTTCGAGCGGTGCCTGGATGAGGGCGAGGCGGTTTACCGCGCGGTAGCCGAAATAGCCGGCGATGCGTTCGAGTATCTGCGGCTCCATATGTTTGATCTCGGTGGCGAGCGGCCCGTCGACGCGGAGACGCAATGTGCCGTCGCCGCCGAGGCGCTCAGGGCTGGTGTGGCGCGCCAATTCCTCGCCGACGATGGCCGGCCAATTATCGATCACGCCGGCCGAGGCGAAACCGCGCTTGCGGTATATTTTTTCCGTCACCTTGTGCAGGGCGGAAGCAAGGGGGCGCGTCTGTCGGGCCATCGGCATAGTATAGACGCCCGGCGACAATTTTTGGATTCGGCAATGAAATTTCGATTGCTCCCACAATGAGCCCAACGGCTCTGAGCTCGGCGGTTTTAGCGGCGGCATTGCTGGCCTGGTACGGCGCCCATGGCCGCGACTTGCCGTGGCGCCCGGCGCCCGGCGCGCCGCCGGACCCCTATCGCGTCTGGCTCTCCGAGATCATGTTGCAGCAAACCACGGTCGCCACCGTCGCACCCTATTTCGAAAAATTTCTCGGCCGCTGGCCGCGCCTAGAGGACCTCGCCGCGGCGCAAATGGATGACGTGCTGCACGCCTGGCAGGGTCTCGGCTATTATGCGCGGGCGCGCAATTTGCTGCGCTGCGCGCGCCAAATAGTTGACAGCCATGGCGGCGTTTTTCCCCAGGATGAAGCGGCGCTTTTGCAATTGCCCGGCATCGGCGCCTATTCGGCGGCGGCGATCGCGGCGATCGCCTTCGGGTGCCCGGCGACAATATTGGACGGCAATGTCGAGCGCGTGATCGCCCGCCTGCGCCGGGTCGAGACGGTGTTGCCGGCGGCCAAGAAGGAATTGCACCGGCTCGCCGCCGAGATCACGCCGGCCGAGCGCCCCGGCGATTACGCGCAAGCCATCATGGATCTTGGCGCCACCATCTGCACGCCGAGGAAACCGGCCTGCGCGCGCTGTCCGTGGCGCGCCGCGTGCGGCGCCTTTGCCGCCGGCGTCGAGGAATCATTGCCGCGAAGGACGCCCAGGCCGGTACGGCCGCTGCGCCACGGCGCGGCGTTCTGGGCGGTGCGCGGCGACGGCCAGATCCTGCTGCGACGGCGGCCCGAAAACGGACTCTTGGGCGGCCTGATGGAAGTGCCGACCAGCGGCTGGCACGAGACGAAGTGGGCCCCGTGCGCGGCGCACCGCGCAGCGCCGGCAGAAGCGTGCTGGCACCCGCTACCCGGCGTGGTGAAGCACGGCTTCACGCATTTTCGCATCGAGGTTGCCGTCTATGCCGGCAGAGTGGACGGCCGCCGTGCGGTCGACGGCATCTGGTGCCCGCCGGGGCGTTTCGGCGACCACGCGCTGTCCACGCTAAGCCGCAAAATAATCCGCCACGCCGAGACAAACAGCTAGTTCATCTCCTTGCGCACCTGGTCGCGCAGCCGGTCGATCGAGGTGAGGCCGCCTTTTTTGTCGGCGACATACCAATAGGTCCAGCCATTGCACGCCTCGGCGCCCTGGGCGAGGGCGCCGATGCGGTGGATCGAGCCGGTCAGCGGGCCATGCGCCAGGCTGCCATCGGCGCGCACCCGCGCCTTGACGCGTTTCATGCGGTCGTACAGCGTCTCTCCCGGCGCGATCAGGCCGCGCTCGAGCAGATTTCCGAACGGCACGCGCGGCTGGCTGCGCTTGGCGGCCGTGGTTTCGAGGTCGGCATCGGCCAGCGCCGTCACGCCGGCGATACGCTCGGTCGCAATCGCGACATATTCGGCGCTGCGTTCGATGCCGATCCAGCGCCGCCCCAGCCGCTTCGCCACGGCGCCGGTGGTGCCGCTGCCGAGGAACGGATCGAGCACCACATCGCCCGGCTTGCTGGCGGCCAGGATAACCCGGCGCAACAGCGCTTCCGGCTTTTGCGTCGGATGCGCCTTGCGGCCGTCGCGTTTCAGCCGCTCCGCCCCGGTGCATAGCGGCAGCAGCCAATCGCTGCGCATCTGGATATCCTCGTTGAGCGATTTCATGGCCTCGTAATTGAAGGTATAGCGCTTGTGCTCGGCGCTTTTGGCGCACCAGATCAGGGTCTCCTGGGCATTGGTGAAACGGCGGCCGCGAAAATTCGGCATCGGGTTGGTCTTGCGCCACACCACGTCGTTGAGCAGCCAGAAGCCGATATCCTGAAGCGCCGTGCCGATGCGGTGAATGTTGTGATAGCTGCCGATCACCCACAGCGAGCCGCTATCCTTGAGCAGGCGGCGCGCGGCGAGCAGCCAGTCGCGCGTAAACCGGTCATAGGCGGCGAAATCCTCGAACTTGTCCCAGGCATCCACGACGCCGTCGACGCGGCTGTTGTTGGGGCGCAGCAATTCGCCGGCGAGCTGAAGATTGTAGGGCGGGTCGGCAAAAATCAGATCGACCGTTCCGGCCTCGAGAGCCGCCATCTCAGCGATGCAATCGCCGTGGATCAGGCGCCCCCCGTCATCGCCATTCTGGCTTTTCTTGTGGCTCTTCTTGTGGCTCATGGGGCGGCACAATGGCGCACCCGGACTCCGCCCGTCAAGTCTTTGATTCGGCAGACTCTTCCAACAGCTTTTGGATCGGCTTGAAAGACCGGCGATGATGCGCCGTGACGCCGAGCCGGGCCAGCCCCTGGGCGTGCAGTTCGGTGCCATAGCCGAAATTATGCTCCCAGCCATAGCCGGGATGGCGGGCGGCGAGCTCGGTCATGTATCTGTCGCGCGTCACCTTGGCGATGATCGAAGCCGCCGCGATGGAAAGGCTCAAGCTATCGCCCTTGACGACGCAACGGACGCGGCACGGCAGGGCGGGGGCGCGGTTGCCGTCGACCAGCGCCGCGTCGGGCGGGCGGGCGAGAGCCGCCACGGCGCGCGCCATGGCGAGATGGCTGGCGGCGAGAATATTGAGTTCGTCGATTTCCGCCACGCTGGCCTGGCCTGCGCCGACCAGCGCCGCTTGCATCAGTTGGGGAAACAGCGCCTCGCGCTGGGCTTTGCTCAACTGTTTTGAATCATTCACCGTTGCGGCCAGTTCGGCGGGCGGGCCGGTGGCCGGAAAAATCACCGCCGCGGCATGCACCGGGCCGGCCCACGGGCCGCGCCCCGCTTCGTCGATGCCGGCGACAGCGCCGCCCAATTCGCGTTCGAGCGAGAAATCAGGCACGGCGCCTGTAGGCCCGCGGCTCGGGCGCCAGCACTTCACCTTCGAGGATCTCGGTTCCACGCGGCGCCGCCTCGTCATCGTTGATCGGCGTCAGGCGCTCGGGCGCGCGCCGGCGCCATTCTCCGGCGCGCTTTTTGAGTTGCGAGATGCGCGCCGGGAGCGCGCCGGCGCGCCGCGTCATTGCGGCCATCAGGTGGAGCCGGGACAGGCTTGCGCGCGCCGCCAGTTTGGAGCCGCGCGCGAACAGGCGCGCCTCCTTCTCATAGATGCCGAGCAGCAAATCATCGAGGCGCCAGATGCCGCCCGCCGTCAGCCCTTGCAGGCGCCGCGCCGTCATCAGCCAGAGCGGGCTGACCATCAGGCTGAGCGCGATGACGGCGACGATCAGCCGGTGCCCCTCGATGCCGACCGCCGCCACCGCGACGCCGGCGCCGGCGAGGACGAAGGAGAATTCGCCGACCTGGCTGAGCAAAATACCGGCGACGAAGGCGCGCGGCCAGGGCTCGCCGAGAATCCTGAGGATGGCGACGTTGACCGCCGATTTGACCAGCAGCACGAGGACGAGCAGCACAACCACGGTGGCGAAATTGTCCCAGATATAAGCGAGGTCGATCAGCAGGCCGATGGACAGGAAGAAGACCATCGCCAGGACGCCCTGTATCGGCTCGGTGGCGCGGATCATGTGTTGGCGCTCACGCGTCGAGCCGATGGCGAGGCCGGCGATGAAGGCGCCGAAGGCGGCGGTAAGGCCGATAAAGTCCGATATCGCGGCGAGCGCCAGGCAGCAGCCGAGCGCCGCCAGCGGCACGATTTCACGGTGGCGCCGGGCCAGGGCGGCGAACGGCAGGCTGAGCTTTTCGCGCCGGCTGAGATACCAGATCAGCGCCGCCAGCAAGGCGATGGCGGCGAGGAAACCGGGAATCGTCGTCCAATCCAGGCCGCCCTCCGCCGCCATGCCGTTCAACAGCAGCAGCATCGGCACCACCGCCAAATCCTGGGCGATCAAAATGCCGACGGTGATGCGCCCGGTTTCGCTGCGAAGCTCGCCGATTTCCTCGAGCATCTTGATCGCCACCGCCGTGCTCGACAGGCTGACGACGAAGCCGAGCAGCACCGCGAGTTCCAGCGGCCAGCCGAACAGGCGCGACAGCGCCAGGGTGATGACGGTGGCGATGGCGATCTGCATCGCCGCCGCCATCAGGGCGACTTTCCAGATCGTGCGAAAGGCGCGCAAGCTCAGCTTCATGGCGATGACGAAGAGCAGCAGCAGCACGCCGAGCTCGGCCAGCATCGCCACCCAATCGCGGTTTTCCACCAGCCCCAGCGCACTCGGCCCGAGAATCACGCCGGCCAATATGTAGCCGACGATGGCGGGCTGCTTGAAGCGCGCAAAGCCGAGGCCGCACAAAAGCGCGGCCAGGGCGACGACGGCCAATTGGCCAAGCTCCGAATGGAACAGCATATGAGGCAGATCGTGCCATATATTTAAGTTAATTGTTAGTATATGCTTGTAAACGATTGAATTATAATAGTGTTAATTGATCTCCCGCTTTCGGCGGCGGGCAAAAGCGACTCGAATCGAGTCGCAAACCCGGCTTGTCCAGGCGGTATTTTTTGCGCGCCAGGCGAAAGCGCTGGGCGAGCAGATCGGCACTGGCGCCGGAGCCGGTCTGGCGCACTCCGAAGCCGGAGCGGTAATGCCGGCCGGCATGCATGTCGCGCAATCGGCTCATCACATGGCGCGCCCGCGCCGGCGCGTGCAGCCGCAACCATTCCTCGAACAGGTCTTTTATTTCGAGCGGCAGGCGCAACAGGATGTATTTCGCCTCGCATGCTCCCGCCTCGGCCGCCGCTTCGAATATGGCTTCCAGCTCGCTCTCGTTGAGCGCCGGAATGACCGGCGCGAAATTGACGCCGGTCGGGATGCCGGCTTCGCTCAGGGCGCGGATGGCGGCGAGGCGCCTGGCCGGCGTCGATGCGCGCGGCTCGAGGCGGCGCGCCAATTCGCCGTCCAATGTGGTGACCGAAAGCACGACCTTGACCAGGTTGCGCCGCGCCAGCGCTTCGAGAATGTCGATATCGCGCGTCACCAGGGCGGATTTGGTAACGATTCCAACGGGATGATGATATTCTGAAAGCACCGAGAGAATGCCGCGCGTGATCTCGAGGCGGCGCTCCACCGGCTGGTAGGGGTCGGTGTTGGTGCCGAGCGCGATCATGCGCGCGCGATATCCCGATTTCGCCAATTCGCGCTTCAATTGCGCGGGCGCGTCATGTTTGGCGAATATCCGGCTTTCGAAATCCTGCCCCGGCGACAGGCCGAGATAGGCATGTGTCGGGCGCGCATAGCAATAGGCGCAGCCATGTTCGCAGCCGCGATAGGCGTTGATCGAGCGGTCGAAACCGAGATCGGGCGAGGCGTTGCGGGTGATGACGCTACGGCTGCGATCCGCCTGAACGATGGTTCGTAGCCGCTCCAGCGGCTGATCGAGGCTGCCCCAGCCATCGTCGCAAGCCGCGCCGGCGTGGCGCTCGTAGCGCCCCGCCCGGTTGCTCGCCGCGCCCCGGCCCTTGCGCGCTTGGCGCGCCAGGCGGGTCGCCGCCAAATCCATGCCCTCCGGATATTCCATTCTGGCCATCCGTCATCCTATCCGAAATAAAGAACAAATAAAGAACATTTTGACCCGGGCGGTGCTTGCGTGCATGGTGCGGACGGAATCTTGGAATGGAGGAGGCAAGTGCTCAGTGTCGTGATCCCCACGCTCGACGCCGCCGCGAGTTTGGCCGCGACCTTGGACGGCCTCGAAGCGGAGCTTGGCGGCGTCGACTACGAAGTGATCGTCGCCGATGGCGAATCGAGCGACGCCGGGCGCGCCATCGCCGCGGCGAAGGGGGCCAGGGTGGTGGTGGCGCCGCGCGGCCGCGGCACCCAACTGGTCGCGGGCGCGAACGCGTCGGGCGGCGATTGGCTGCTGTTCCTGCACGCCGATACGGTGCTCGGCGCCGGTTGGCGGCGCGAAGCTACGGCGTTCATGGCGGCTCCGGAAAATGCGCGCCGCGCCGGCGCCTTTCGCCTTGCCCTCGACGACGGCGCGCCGGCGGCGCGGCGCCTGGAAATCATGGCCGCCTGGCGGGCGCGCATATTCGGCCTGCCCTACGGCGATCAGGGGCTTTTGATCGGCCGCCGCTTTTACGATTCATTGGGCGGCTTTCGCCCGCTGCCGCTGATGGAGGATGTCGATATCGCGCGCCGCATCGGGCGCCGCCGCTTCGTCCATTTCAAGGCGCTGGCGCGGACCTCGGCGCTGCGCTATCGGCGCTCCGGATATATCCGCCGCCCGGCGCGCAATCTCGCCTGTCTGGCGCTTTTCCTGCTCGGCGTCAAAGCGCGCATCCTGGTTCGGCTCTACGGTTGAACGGGGCGATGCGGCGCAGCTTGCTGATTTTCGTCAAGGCGCCGCGCCTGGGCCGGGTAAAGCGCCGCCTGGCGCGCGATATCGGCGGCGCGGAAGCGTGGCGCTTTTACCGCCGCACGACGCGCCGGCTTATTCTCAAGCTTGGCCGTGATCCGCGCTGGCGTTGCCATCTCGTGGTGACGCCCGATTCATTCGATGGCCGCGAGCGCTTCTGGCCGCTCAGCCCGCCGGTCATCAAACAGGGCCGGGGAGATTTGGGCCGGCGCATGCGGCGCGCCTTCGAGGCGCTGCCGCCCGGCCCCGCCGTGCTGGTGGGCAGCGATATTCCCGATCTGGCGCCGGCTCATATCGCGTCCGCGTTCGCCGCCCTCGGCCGCGCCGACGCCGTATTCGGGCCGACCGAGGATGGCGGCTATTGGCTGGTCGGCCTGTCGGCGCGGGCGCTCAGAGCCGATCCTTTCGCCGATGTCGCCTGGTCGAGCCCGCGCGCCCTCGCCGACACCCTGGCCAACCTGCCCAAGGGCCACTCGGTTGCGATGCTGGATGCGCTCGGCGACATAGATGACGGCGCCGATCTGGCGCGCTGGCAAGAGCGCGGCCGCCAAGAGGCGGTTCAGGCCAGCGCCACGCACTCGATCTCGATATCGAATTCCATCGGCCAGGACGACATGGCGACGAAAGTGCGGGCCGGCGGGCTGGTGGCGAAATAGCGCCGGTAGACGGTGTTGATGACGTTGAAATAGGCGGCGTTGGTGACGAAGACATTCGTCTTGACGACTTTCTCCAGGGACGAGCCGGCGCAATCGAGCGCGTAGGCGATGTTTTTCAACACCTGTTCGGTCTGCGTTTCTATATCGCCGCGCAGCATCTTGCCGCTCTCCAGATCGAGCGGCGGCAGACCGGAGAGGTAGAGAAAATCGCCGGCCTTGACCACCGGCGAAAGCGGCACGCCAACGGTCTCGAGAATTTCCGACAGTTTGGGGATGTGAATAATTTCCTTTTCCATTCCTTCCTCCCTTCAGCTCTTTGCGGCGACGATATGCTCTTGCAGGCGCGGCATGAGCTCGACCAGGTTGCAGGGCTTTTGCCGGCTGTCGAGCTGGGCTTTCAAAATCTTGTCCCAGCCGTCGCGGCAGGCGCCGGGCGAGCCGGGCAGGGCGAAAAGATAGGTGCCGCCGGCGACGCCGCCGGTGGCGCGCGATTGCATCGTCGAGGTGCCGATGATGTCGTAGCTGAGCAGGCGGAACAGCTCGCCGAAGCCGCGGATCTCCTTTTCATAGACATCACTGAAGGCCTCGGGCGTGACGTCGCGCCCGGTCAGCCCGGTTCCTCCGGTGGCGATCACGGCGTCGATCTCGGTATCGGCGATCCAGGCGCGCAATTGCTCGGTTATGAGCGCCCGTTCATCCTTGACGATCAGCCGCGCCGCCAAATTATGGCCGGCTTCGGTAATGCGGGCGGCGAGGATGTCGCCCGATTTGTCGTCGCCGGGTTGGCGCGAATCCGAAACCGTGAGAAGCGCGATATTGACCGCCAGAAATGCGCGGTCTCCGGTAATTTTACTCATTGTCGGCAAAGCTCCTTTCCTGCGCCGCGTAATTCGGCCACAAGCCCGACGCGGTGGCGTCGAGCGACGGCGTCGGCTGGCCCAGGCGCATGCGGTAAATCCAATAGCTGGCGATGACGCGCTCGATGAATTGACGCGTCTCGCGCGAGCGGATGCTTTCGATGAAGAGCAGCGCGTCTTCGTCGAAATTGGTATTCGCCATCCACTTCTTCAAGTTCCCCGGCCCGGCATTGTAGGCGCATAGCAGATAAAAAATATTACCGTTTACCGCCTTATGGGCAAGCAGATGGCGGACATAGGATTGGCCGAGGGCGATGTTGAGTTCGGGATTGAGGAGGGTGTGGCTGTTGACCCCCTTGATGCGCTCGCGCCGGGCGGCGAAGCGCGCGGTGGCCGGCATGAGCTGCATCAGCCCGCGCGCGCCGAGCCGGCTTTTGGCGCTCGCCTTGAATTTCGATTCCTGGCGGATGAGCGCGAAGATCAGCGCCCGGTCGACGGCATAGCCGCCTTCGGGCGCCCAGCCCGGCAGTGGAAAGGCGGCGCCGTCATGGGCTTGTCCGTCGCGCCGGCGCATTTCTGCACCCAGCGCCATCTGAACGGCGGCCAGCCCGAGGCGCTCGGCGAGCGGCAAGATGGCGCTCGCCAGAGCCGGGGTGGCGCGCGGCCAGAGAGCGCGCAGTTCGCGCTCGGCGCGGGCACTTTGGCCGACTTGCGCCAATGCGCGGGCGCGCCGCGCCGCCGGGCTCCCCGCCAGCTCGGCGAGGTGGGCCTCGGTCAATATCGATGAGCGCCAATTCAACGCCGGTTCGCGGCCGAGCGCACGCGTCGCCAGAAGGCCGTAAAATGTGCGCGCCTCGCTTGCCGCGCGCTCCAGCCAATAGGAGACATATTGCGGGCGGCGTAAGCGCAGCTCGCTGCGCGCCGCCCAATAGGCGCCCGAGGTTCGCAGCCAGGGAGAGGCGCTGGTGGATTCGGCGAGTCTGGCGAAATGATGCGCCGCCGCCTCGAGCCGGCCGAGCCGCCATGCCGCGAGGCCGGCGGTCCAATCGGCGTCGGCGACGTACTGGCGTGAGCGCTCGGCGCTGGCGGCGGCGAGCTCGAAGGCCAGTTCGTCCTTGTCGTAGAGGTAGTAGCTCCACGCGATGCGCGCCTGATAGGCATCGAATTGCGCCTTGCTGGCGAGCCCGAGATGCGCCTTCGAGGTCAGAATTTGGCGCGCTCCGGTGGGCCAGCCGCGGCGTATGCGCCCGCGCATGTCGCGCTGCAGGCCGGACAATCGCTTGCGCTGGCTGCGATTGATGCCGCGGCCGGGAATGCGCGGCGCGACATATTCGCTTTCGCCGCCGGGCAGCCGCGCCCCGGCCGCCGCGCTCGGCCGTTTGGGCGGCTTGGCGCCGGCGGGTTTTCGCTTCATCGCCAGGCGGTAAAGCCGGCGCGCATCCGGATGGTCGCCATATTCGGCGAGCCACGGTTTGAGCTCGCTGAATTTCGAACGGTGCGCCGTCGGGTGAAGATATTTCTGCGCCAGCACGTGGCCCATCAGGATCCTGTCGTCGAGCGTGGCGATAATCTTCGCCGCCGCCGCCAAATCGCCTCTCTCCTGCAACGCGAATATCCGGCGATAGCGCTTTATATCGCTTTCGCCGAGCAGCCGAGGAAGGGCAACGGCGCGCGTCTCGCCCGGCGCTCTATCGATTTGCTGCGCGAAGGCCGGCACCGTCAACGGCGCCGTAATCGCCAGACAAGCGCCCAACATGATGGCGACCGCCATGATGGCGGCCGCCATGCTGGCGAACGCAGTGCACGGAAAAACCCCCGCGCCGGTTTTTCCCGGCACTCTTTTCGGCCTCCTTTGAGCCTCTGATCGCGTCCGGCTTTATAATGCAATTGGCAAAACCCGGCAACAAATCCGCTATTCCCCGGATTCCTCCAATTTTTTCTGGATGGCGAGCAAATCGCGCCACACTTCGCGCTTCGCCGAAGGTTGGCGCAGAAGATAGGCGGGGTGGAACGTGGCCATGGTGGCGATCGGCTGTGCCGTACCCGGCGCCGTGAACTCCCGCCAAGTGCCGCGCAGGCGGGTGATTCCCTCACGCTTGTCGAGCAACGCCTTGGCCGAGATTCCGCCGACCAGAACCAGCACGCGCGGCTGCACCAGCACGATCTGGCGCTCGACGAAGGGTTGGCAGAGAGCGATTTCCTCGGCCGTCGGCGAGCGGTTGCCGGGCGGGCGCCAGGGCAGGATATTGCTGATATAGACGCTGCTCCGATCGAGCCCGATGGCGGCCAGCATGCGGTCGAGCAACTGCCCGGCCGGTCCGACGAAGGGCAGGCCGCGGCGGTCCTCCTCGGCGCCCGGCGCTTCGCCGATCACCATCAGCGCCGCCGCTTCATTGCCGTCGCCGACGACGGTGTTGGTCGCCGTGCGCTTGAGCGCGCAGCCGTCGAAAGCGGCGATGGCGGTGCGCAGCTCGGCCAGATTCGCGCAGCCGGCGGCGATCTCCGCCGCGCTTATATATTCCGCGTTCGGTGGCGCCACCGCTGGCGGCGCGACTGGCACCGCCGCCACAGTCGCGTCCGGCCGTGCCGGCGGCCGTGCCGGCGGCGGTGGCTGGTCGAACCGATTGCGCGGCTCGGCGTCGGTCGCCTCATCGACCCCGGCGGCGACATACCATTGCAGGAGGGCGTGCATGTTTGCCGGCTGATTCACGATTGCGAGCTTAGCAGATCGCAAGCCCTACCGGCAGCAATTGACCGGGCGGCGGGATCGCCGCATAACTGAAGCTCGTAAATAGCGGCGGGAACGCATCATGACCCGGGAATCGATGGAATATGACGTCGTCATCGTCGGCGCCGGACCGGCCGGCCTGGCGGCGGCGATCAGGCTTAAGCAACTCGGCCTGGAAGGCAATCACGAGGTCAACGTCACGGTGATCGAAAAAGGCTCGGAGGTCGGCGCCCATATATTGTCCGGCGCCGTGTTCGAGCCGCAGGCGCTCGACGAATTGATTCCCGATTGGAAGGACAAGGGCGCGCCGCTCAACACGCCGGTCAAGAAGGACAGCTTTCTCGTATTGAGCCGCTCCGGCGCCTTTAAGCTGCCCAATTTCCTGCTGCCCTCGCAGATGCACAACAAAGGCAATTACATCATCAGCCTCGGCAATCTGTGCCGCTGGCTGGCCACCCAGGCGGAGGAACTCGGCGTCGAAATCTACCCCGGTTTCGCCGCCAAGGAAGTGCTCTTTCACGATGACGGTCGGGTCAAGGGCGTCGCCACCGGCGATATGGGTATCGCCGCCGACGGCAGCGAAAAGGCGACCTTCGAGCCGGGCATCGAGCTGCACGCAAAATACACCCTGTTCGCCGAAGGTGTGCGCGGCTCGCTGAGCCAGGAATTGATGGCGCATTTCGGCCTGCGCGACGGCGTGGCGCCGCAAACCTACGGCCTCGGCATCAAGGAATTGTGGCAGGTCGACGCCGCCAAACACAGCGCCGGCCTGGTGCAGCACAGTTTCGGCTGGCCGCTCGATTCAAAGACCTATGGCGGCACCTTCCTCTATCATTTGGAAGAGGATCTGGTCGCCGTCGGCCTGGTCGTCGCGCTCGATTACAAAAACCCCCATCTGTCGCCTTTCGACGAGTTTCAGAGGGTCAAGACCCATCCCGCCATCGCCAGGCATCTCAAGGGCGGCAAGCGCATCGCCTACGGTGCGCGCGCCATCAATGAAGGCGGATTGCAGGCGATTCCCAAATTGACCTTTGCCGGCGGCGCCTTGATCGGTTGCAGCGCCGGCTTCCTCAACGTGCCGAAAGTCAAAGGCAGCCACAATGCCATGAAATCCGGCACGCTGGCCGCCGAGGCGGCGTTCGAGAGCTTGCGCGAGGGTTCGGACGGAGATGATGAATTGACCGGATATACGGCTGCTATGCGGCGATCCTGGGTCCATAAGGAATTGAAAGAGGTGCGCAATTGCCGCCCGGCGTTCCGCTGGGGCGTGCTCGTCGGCACCCTGGTCAGCGGCTTTGAATTGTGGACGCGTGGCGCCCTGCCCTGGACATTCGGCCATCACCCGGATCACAAGAGCCTGAAGCCCGCCGCCCAGTGCCGCAAGATCGATTATCCCAAGCCCGACGGCGAATTGTCGTTCGACAAACTCTCCTCGGTGTTCATCTCCAACACCAACCATGAAGAAGATCAGCCGGTGCATCTCAGGCTGAAGGACGAGGCGGTCCCGATCGCTCATAATCTGGCGCTCTACGACGCGCCGGAGCAACGCTATTGCCCGGCCGGGGTTTACGAGATCGTCGATGCCGAGGCGGGCGCGCCGCAACTCCAGATCAACGCGCAAAATTGCCTGCACTGCAAAACCTGCGACATCAAGGATCCGACGCAGAATATCCGTTGGACGGTGCCGGAGGGCGGGGGCGGGCCCAACTATCCGAACATGTGAAGGCGATGCCCGCGCGCGAATTTGTGATCGGGATGTCGGCAACAGGGACGTTGGCGGCGGCGCCCGAGATACGTTACAGTGCGCGCCGTGACGAGATCCGAAAAAAACCTCGCGGCACAATGCCTTGATGACGATTAAGCATTCATACCGGCGCTTCTGGCGTGGCATTCGCGCGCCATCATTGGCGCGCATGTCGGCCCTGTGCGCGGCCCTTTGCGCGGTGCTGATCATCGCCGGCGCCGGCCTCGCGCGGGCCGAGGCGCCGCCCGATCCGGCGCCGCCCAAACCGCACAGCGAATATCTCGGCTATAACGGCTTGCCCGGCAATTATCTCGCCGGCCGCTTCGCCTACAGACAGCGCGATGTCGCCGCGGCGGCAAAATTCTATGGCCGGGTGCTGGCCGAGGATTATGAGAACCGCAAAATGGTGCAGCGGGCGCTGGTGCTCACCGTGCAGGACGGGCGCATCTCCGACGCCATGCCGCTGGCCAGCCATCTGCTGGAACTGGAGCCGAATTCCAATATCGGACAGCTGATCCTGACCATCGGCGCCGTCGCCGATGGCCGCCTTGACGAGGCGCTCGAGCGGGTCAGGAAATTCGAGCGCAAGGGCATCTACGAATTGACGGCGCCGATGATGGAGGCCTGGGTGGAATTGGGCCGCGGCAATGTCGATGCGGCGCTCGCCGCTCTCGAACCATTGTCGGCCAAGCAGGCGTTCGAGATGTATCACGCCTATCACGGCGCGCTGATGGCCAATATTTCCGGCCGCCAGGACGCCGTCGCCGAGAATTACCGCCGCGCCCTGACGGCGGTTCCCGGCGGCACGTTGCGCGTGGTGGTGGCCTATGCCACGTCATTGCGCCGCGATGGGCGCATGGAAGAAGCGACGGCGCTGTTCGAGGGTTACCGCGAGCATAATCCGGATTCGCCGTGGCTCGATCCGATCATGGCGACGATCAATTCGGATGTGCGCCCCGAGCTGGTCGTCTCGACCGCGCGCCAGGGCATGGCCGAAACTCTTTTCGGCGCGGCCAGCGCGCTGCCCAATGAAAGCGCCGGCGATACCGGATTGATCTACGCCTATCTGGCGCTCCATCTCAGGCCCGACTTTCCAGTCGTTCAGCTCCTGGTCGGCGAAATCCTCGAAGTGCTGGAACGCCATGAGGATGCGATAGAGGCCTATAGCGCGATTTCGAGGGACAGTCCCTATTCCTGGTCGGCGCGGCTGCGCGCCGCCTCGGGCCTGGCGAGCATCGAGCGCGTCGATGAGGCGGTGAGCATTCTCAGCGAGATGGTCGATGAAAATCCGGCGCGCTCCGACGCCGCCATCGCCCTGGCCGATGTGTTGCGGCGCAACGAACGCTTTGACGAATCGGTCAAATATTATGATGTCGCCATCGGCCGCACGAGCGGCATCGAACAGCGCCATTGGTCGCTTTTCTATTCGCGCGGCGTCATGTTGGAGCGCACCAAGCGATGGCCGCGCGCCGAAGCGGATTTTCTGCAGGCGCTCGAATTGCAGCCCGACCAGCCGCTGGTGCTGAACTATCTCGGTTACTCCTGGGTCGAGCAGGGCATCAATCTGGAGCGCGCGATGAGCTTGATCGAGCGCGCCGTGGCGCTGCGCCCCACCGACGGTTATATCGTCGACAGCCTGGGCTGGGCGTTCTACCGGCTGGGTGATTTCAAAAACGCGGTAAAGCATCTCGAGCGCGCCGTCGAGCTGCGCGCCGACGATCCCATCATCACCGACCATCTGGGCGATATATATTGGCGGGTGGGGCGGCAAAATGAGGCCAGGTTCCAGTGGGAACGGGCCCTGGTGCTGGGCGCCGAGGAAGACGCGGCGATCGTCATCCGGCAAAAGCTGAAAGACGGTTTGTCCGACAGCGATTCTTCCGGCAGCGAAGAAGAATCACAGTGACACAAGGCGCCGGGCGGCCTTTCTCGTCCGACGCGCCGGCCAAGCTCAACCTCTATCTCCACGTTACCGCACGCCGCGCCGACGGCTATCACGAGCTCGACAGCCTGATCGCGTTCGCGGCGCCGTTTGACCATGTCTCGGCGGCGCCGGCGGATGAATTGTCGCTGCTGGTGTGCGGCCCGTTCGCGCCCGAATTGAACGCGGCGGGCGGGAAAAATCTGGTTGAAACGGCGGCGCGCCGCCTCGCCGAGCTGGCGCGCATAGAGCCGGCGGCGCGCATCACGCTGGACAAGCGGCTTCCCGTCGCGGCGGGTATCGGCGGCGGCTCCTCCGATGCCGCGGCGGCGCTGCGCGCCCTGATTTCGCTGTGGCGCCTGACGCCCGATCCGCAAGCGCTGCAGGCGCTGGCGCTATCGCTCGGCGCCGATGTGCCGATGTGCCTGCACGGCCGAACATGCTTTGCCGGCGGCATCGGCGAGGCGCTTGACCCGGCGCCGGCATTGCCCGATTGCGCCCTGCTGTTGGTCAATCCCGGATTGGCGCTGGCGACGCCAGACGTCTTTGCCGCCCGCAAGGGCGCCTTTTCCGCGCCGGCACGCTTTGCCGAGGCGCCGGCGGATTGCGCCGCCCTGGCCGAGATATTGGCGGCAAGGCGGAACGACCTCGAAGCCCCGGCGCTGGCGCTGGCGCCCGTGATCGGTGACGTATTGGAGGCCCTGCGCGGCCTGCCGGGCTGCCGTTTGGCCAGGATGTCGGGCAGCGGCGCCACCTGTTTTGCGCTCTTTGACGGTGCCGCCGAGGCCGATGAAGCGGGCCAAATTCTGCGCCCCCGACAGCGCGACTGGTGGATCGCGCCGAGCCGTCTGGTTCATACCAAGAAGCGGTGATAATGACCTATAGGGACGGCTTGCCAAGGTTTTCGGCTAGGAGCGTGGGGCGTAGCGATGCGGC
>CAJXFT010000042.1 GCA_913053235.1 uncultured Alphaproteobacteria bacterium | reverse complement strand
TCCAATGTTCGCATCGCTCGCCAGAAGCTCCGTCTCGAAACGTGCCATCTGGCTGCTGGATGCAGCCTGTCTTTCAACGGCTTTGCCGCCAATAATCCAACGCATGAGCGTGGTTATGACGTGATGCTAGCAGAGGCGACGCGCGATCTCGGCGGGCGCGTGACCCTGGAGTCCCGGCTGCCGGGCATGGCGGCGTATGCGCGGGTGCGCGATTACCGCGTGCAGCAGATCGAACGCATGGCCAATGTCGAGGTGTTCCGAGAAAGCAAAATGACGGTGGAAAACGTGCTTGAGCTCGCCGCCGATCACGTGGTTGTCGCGACGGGGGCGCACTGGCGCAGGGACGGCGTCGGGCGCCAGCATACGGCGCCGATTCCGGGCAGCGACACCCAGCCGCTGTTCACGCCCGATGACATCCTGGCGGGGCGCCTGCCAGACGGGCCCGTGCTTCTCTACGATGACGATCACTACTACATGACGAGCGTGATCGCCGAACGGCTCCGCGCCGAGGGCTCTGAAGTGATCTTCGTAACCCCCGCATCCGATGTCGCCAATTGGACTCACAATACCATGGAGCAGCCGCGAATTCAGGCGCGCCTTATCGAGCTCGGCGTGGAAATCCGCACCGCGCACAATCTCGTCGCTATCGAGGCGGGCACGGCGGTGCTGTCCTGCGTCTATACCGGGAACGAGACGCGCCGCGACAGCGCGGCAATCGTTTCGGTCACCGCGCGGCTGCCCAATGAAGCCCTCTATCGCGCGCTTGCGGCTGACGCCTCGGCGCTCGACGCGGCCGGGATCAGCACCCTCAACGTCATCGGCGACGCCTGCGCGCCCGCCACGGTGGCTCACGCCGTCTATGCTGGCCACCGCTACGCCCGCGAGCTTGATGAGCCGCGACCCGAGGGCGTGCCTTTCAAGCGCGAGAGGGTGGGGCTGGCGCCGCTGCTCTGACAGCCGGTCAGGTCAACTTCATGACAATCTCGCTTCAACAATCGGCGGCAGTGTCCCGTTCCTGGCAAACAACCGCTGTTCACGGACTGGTTACAGAATGTCCAGTCCTGGACTCAAAGCAGACGAAATCAAGTCAAAAGCGGACATCGCGAATCCAAAATAGCTTAGCGCCGCATTTCCTTGCCCGCTATCGGCGGCGCTATTTCGTTGCAACTGCCATCCCGACCTTCAAGTTCGTCGAGAACTCTTTCGGCTCGGACGATGATGGAATTGAGTTGGTCGTCTGAAAGATTGCGAATTCGACGCGTCATTTCAAATTCGTTTGTCGGTTGATCTAGAAAGCTAATCGGATTGCCGTCGGTTTCTCCACCAATCTGCTGAACCGCGAGTGAAGGAAGTATCCGAGGCAACAGCTTGTCGGCCGCCCATTTCCGGTCTTCAATTGTCTGGTAGTGCCACAAGCCGCGCTTGCCAGTTGGCCCCCTCATTGCAATCGGCTTACCCGCGCACATCTTGGCGAGAAAATCCAGCACGCCGCTTCGCTCGGCAACTTCCATCCGCCCAGGCCGCCCCGGCGTGTAGGTGAGCGGTGCCTTTCCGCCACCAGTTTTTGAGCGCCCTTCTGTTTGCCCCCACGCCGCTTCGTCGGCTCGCTGTCGGCTCCGTCTTGGCAACATTGAAGTAACATAAATTTAGAAGTCATTGTAATTTCGTAATATTTTATAAGAAACGCGGATATATTATCCGCCTGTCGGCAGTTCAATTCTGTCCCTGGGCACCACGCTTTTCCAATCACCCGACCATCGGCATCGGCAAAGTCACCCGGCGCGGCAATCTTTTTATTTTATCGCCCGCGCCGCGTCGCCGACGGCCTCGACGCCGTCACCGACGTCGAAGAAGCAGATGATGCGGCACGGGCAGGATTCGAGGCCGTCATAGCGCCACGGGAAGGCGCCGATCACGCAGCGCTGGTCGAGCACGCGTTCGATGTCGCCGCCGACATTCTCGGCGTGGATCAGGCCTTCCTGGAAGGCGTAATTGTGGAACGGGAAGATGTTCGATTTGACGGCGCGCCCGGACAGTTTGTGGGTGTAGTCATAGTCGCCGAAGAATTCCTCGCAACTCATGCCGACCTTCTCTTCGAACTGCTTGGCCAGATCCTGGCGCATGAAGCGGATCGAGGTGTTCATGGCATGGTCGCCGCTTCCCGCATCGATGCCGAACCATTTGATTTCCATGTCCAGCATCCATTCGAGCAATTCGAGCTTGCCGCCCGGATGCATGCAGAAATAGCGCACGAGATCCTGCTGCGGCTGGCCTTCGTAGTAGCGGTGGAAGCCGGTATGGATAATGAGAACATCGCCTTTTTTGATCTCGACCGGCGCATCTTCGAGCATCTTTGGCGTGATCACCGCCCAATCGTCCATATGTTGCGAGATATCGACCACGGCGCCTTCGCCGACCAGATAGTCGAGCGGGTAGGAGCCCATATCGCCTTTCTCGTCTGTCGCGTGCATGGCGCCGTCGATATGGGTGCCGACATGCATCGCCGTTTCGATGCGCTGGGCGACGATGCTTCGGGTCTGCAGATTCTGCGCGTAGTACATCTTGTTGCCCGAATACCCCACCCAACCGGGCGTGTGCACGTTCATCATGTGCGATAGATCGACCATCTTCATCGAGTTGTTCCTTCCCCTTGATATGGAGGCGCCGTTTATTCGTCCTTGGGCAGCGCGCCGACCGCCCTCAGCAATCCCTTATCGGCCGGGCACGGCCCGCCGACGCTGACCACCGGGCTGCCCTTGTCGGCGGCAACGGCGTGGCGCAAGCCGACCGGAACATGGATGACCTGGCCGGCGGTGAAATCCAGCTTGGCGCCGTTGCTCATATCCGCGACCGTGCCCTTGCCCTCGAGAATATAGATTGTGTCCTCGGATTCGGCGTGGATGTGCGGCACGTTGGCCTCGTCCGGCTCCATCTTGACATAGTTCATGTTGGCCGTGTGGGCGCCGACGCCCGGCCATACGACGAGGCGGGCGTCCTTGGAAATGATCGGCAGCATGAGATCGGGCTTGTCGCGGTGGAAGACCCTTATCGCCATTGCCGAGCTCCCGTCACGTCCCTGACCCGTCGAATTCGAGATGGCTATAAAGATTCATATCGGCCGGGCACGGTCCGCCGAGCATTTCGATGCCATCGCTGGCGGCCTCGAACTGGTAGGCGGTCTCGGGCTCGATATGCACCATCGAGCCTTCGATCAGCTCTTGTCCCGGCGCCGAGCCCGGATCGACGACCGTGCCGCCGCCCGAGATGATGTAATAGACCGCTTCCATGGCATGGCGAAGCGCGACCGTGCGCGCGCCGGGCGCCAGGCTGATGCGGTGCATGGAGCGTTGCCGGGCACCGCTACCCGGCCACACCACGGCGCGGCAAATGCCGCCACCCTCGACGATCGGCAATTGCGGACAGGATTCGCCGCTGTCCAACACCTGTACTCTATCAGACAGCTTCATCTCGCCGCTTCGTCTCGCCATTGGGGAACGCCGGCGACACTACATCAATTTTTCGCCACCGACGCAACATGCTTTGGCGCGCCGGGCCGCCCGTGGGCGATCTTGCAACTGGCCCGTACAAACGCGATGATGGCGCGATTCGGAGGGACCAGAATGAAACCGGCTGGGTTCGAGTATCACGCGCCTCGGACGTTGGGAGAGGCCGTGCAACTGCTTCATCGCTTCGAGGATGACGCGAGAATCCTGGCCGGCGGGCAGAGCCTGGTGCCGATGATGAACCTCAGATTGGCACGGCCCGAGCATATCATCGACATCAACCGGATCGGTGAGCTGGAGCATATCTCGACAGCCGACGGCATGCTTCGCATCGGCGCCCTGACCCGTCACAACGCCTTCATGACGCCGCCCACCGATGACCCGCTGGGCCGCCTGCTGGCGGAGGTTGGCCGCCATATCGGGCATTTGCCGATTCGCGTGCGCGGCACATTCGCCGGCAGCATCGCCCATGCCGACCCGGCCTCCGAGTGGTGCCTGGTGGCCGCCACCCTGGACGCCGAGATGCACGCCGAGAGCAGCGCGGGACAGCGCCTCATCCCGGCTTCCGAATTCTTCCTGTCTTCGCTGGCGTCGGACCTGAAAGCGGATGAAGTGCTGGCCGAGGTGCGGCTGCCGCTCTTGGGAGAGGGCGCGCGCTTCGGCTTCGAGGAGGTCAGCCGGCGCGCCGGCGATTTCGCCCTGACCATGATCCTCGCCGTCCTATGGCTCGACGGCGGGCGCATCGACAAAGTGCGCATCGGCATCGGCGGCGCCGCCAACCGGGCGATGCGCGCGCCCGAGGCCGAAGCGCTTCTCAGCGGCCAATCGGCGAGCCCGGAACTGTTGCGGCGCGCCGCCGAGGCGGCCACGGCGAGCATCGATCCGATCAAAGATATCCATGCCAGCGCCGCCTACCGCCGCGATCTGGTGCGCGCGCTGACCCGGCGCGCGCTCGAGCGTGCGCTCGCCTGATGGCTTGGGTCGGCCGTTCCCTGCGCCGTTTCAGAGACCCGGTATTGCTCAGGGGCGAGGGAAGATTCACCGCCGATCTTGCCGATAACGCCGTTTCCCTGCGCTTCGTCAGGAGCCCGCTGGCGCGCGGCAGAATCCTCGCGATCGAGAGCGAGCATCCCGGGCAGACATTCACCGCCGCCGATCTTTCCGGCGTCAAGCCGATCCGCCCCCTCCTCCACCGCCCCGACTATGTGCCCGTCGATCAGCCGATCCTCGCCGCCGACAGGGTGTGCTTTGTCGGCGAGCCGATCGCCGCCGTGATCGGTGAATCGCCCGAGCAGGCGGAAGATCTGGCGGCCGGTGTGTTTGTCGATATCGAGCCCGAGGACGCGGTCGTCGATATCGACCGGGCGCTCGAGCCGGGCGCGCCGGCGGTCCACGGCCAGGCGCCGAACAATGTCCTGATCGAAGGCAATATGCGCACCCCCGGCGTCGATGCCGCGTTCGCGGGTGCCGCCGAAATCATCGAGTTCGAGATTCGCTCGCGCCGCCAGAGCGCCATGCCGCTTGAGGCGCGCGCCGCCCATGCCGCCTTCGATGCCGCTTCCGCGCGCATCACCCTGACCGCCTCGGTGCAAATGCCGCACATGCTGCGCACCGGTCTCGCCGATCTGCTGGGCATCGCCGAAAGTGATTTGCGCGTCGTCGCGCCCGACGTCGGCGGCGGCTTCGGCCAGAAGATGTCGCTGGCGCCGGAATATGCGGTGGTGGTGTGGCTGGCCGGCAAGCTGCGCCGCCCGGTGCGCTGGATCGAGGATCGCCGCGAGAATCTGATGGCCTCGTTTCACAGCCGCGACCAGCATTATACCGTGCGCGGCGCCTTCGATGCCGAGGGAAAGCTCGACGCCATCGACGCCGACCTCAGCTGCAATGTCGGCGCCTATTCCTGCTATCCGGTGACCTGCGGCGTCGAGCCGCTGATGGCGATGGCGGAGTTTCCCGGACCCTACGATTTTCAGGAATATGGCGTGCGTGCGCGCGGGGTCGCCACCAACACCTGCCCGATGGCGCCCTATCGCGGCGTCTCGCGCCCGGTGATCACGCTGGCGATGGAGCGCCTGATGGACCTCGCCGCCGAGCGCTTCGGCGTCGAGCCGGTTGAGATTCGCCGGCGCAATTTGATCGACAGCTTTCCCTACCGCACGGCGACCGGCCTGGAATATGACGAAGGCTCCTACCGCCAGGCGATGGAAATGGCCGAGCAGGCCATCGACCTCAAGGCATTTCGAACACGCCAGAATGCGGCGCGCGGCGACGGGCGCTATCTCGGCATCGGCTTCTCGGTATTTTGCGAGCGCGGCGGCTACGGAACGCCGGCCTTCGCGGCGCGCGCCATGGACATCACGCCGGGCTTTGAGACCGTCGAAATCAGCATGGATCCGTCCGGCTTCGTCGAGGCGCGCATCGGCGCCTCGCCGCACGGCCAGGGTTTGCAGACCAGCCTGGCGCAAATCATCGCCGACGAGCTCGGCATGGCGCCCGAGCATATCCGCATCATCCACGGCGATACCGACCGCACGCCGTACGGCTGGGGCACGTTTGCCAGCCGCTCGATGGTGATCTCGGGCGGCGCCTCGAAGCTGGCGGCGCAAAAGCTGAAAGCCAGGCTGACCGCGGCGGCGGCGCAACACCTGCAGGCGGAGAGCGCCGAGATCACCATCGAAGACGGCCGCGCGGCGGTGCGCGGCGGCGGTGCCGGCATATCCTTGAGCGCCTTGGCCCGCGCGGCATACCATCAAAGCCACCAATTCGCCGATCTCGACGAGCCGGCGCTGACGGCGCGCGCAACCTACGATCCGCCCGGCACCTTTTCCAACGCCTGCCATGCCGCCATCGTCGAAGTGGATCGCGAGACCGGGCAGGTCGCAATCGAACGCTATGTGGTGGTCGAGGATGCCGGGCGGCTGATCAATCCGCTGATCGTCGACGGCCAGATCATGGGCGGCGTCGCGCAAGGCATCGCCAACGCGCTCTATGAAGAGATCGTCTATGACGAGGACGGCAATCTCCTGACCACCCTGCTGATGGATTATCTGGTGCCGACGGCGGCGGAACTGCCGGATATCGAAATTCATCATCTCGAGACCATATCGGACGCCTCGATCACCAAGGCCAAAGGCGTCGGCGAAGGCGGCACCATCGGCGCGCCGGCGGCGGTGCTGGGCGCGGTGTCGGATGCGCTCAAACCATTCAATGCCGGCATATTCGAGATGCCGATCACGCCGCAGCGAATTCGCGAATTGCTGCGCGGCGCATGAAGGAATCGCCATGACCAAGCTCGACATCAACCTCAACGTCAACGGCGAGACATATCCGATCAAGGTCGAGGCGCGGCGCACGCTGGCCGACGCCCTGCGCGACGATTGCGGATTGACCGGCACCCATCTCGGCTGCGAGCACGGCGTCTGCGGTGCCTGCACGGTGCTGGTCGACGATCAGCCGGTGCGCGCCTGCCTCGGCTTCGCGGTGCAGTTCGAGGGCAGCCAAATCCGCACCGTCGAGGGTCTCGCCGACGGCGATGAACTGCACCCGTTGCAGCAGGCGTTCTGGGATCACCACGGCCTGCAATGCGGCTTTTGCACGCCCGGATTCCTGATGCTGGCTGTCGCCGTGCTCGAGAAAAATCCCGACATCGACGACGGTGAATTGCGCCGCGCCCTGGCCTCCAACCTGTGTCGTTGCACCGGCTATCAGAACATCGTCAAGGCCGTGCGCGCCGCCGCCGGTGCGATGAAACGGTGAGCCATATCGGCCAGCGATTGCGGCGCATCGAAGATCCGCCGCTGCTTAAAGGCGCCGCGCGCTTCGCCGCTGATATCTCGTTCGACGGCCAGCTTCATATGCGCGTCGTGCGCTCGCCGATCGCCTTCGGCCGGCTGCTCGGCGTCGAGGTCGCCGACGCTCTGGCGGCGCCCGGCGTGGCGGCGGTGTGGACCGGGCGCGATGTCGCCGATATTCCGCCGATCGACTTCCGCCAGGTCCGCCTGCCCGGCCTCGCGTCCTACCGCCAACCGATTCTGGCCGCCGATCATGTCCGCTATGTCGGCGAACCGTTGGCGGTGGTGCTGGCCGAGGATGCCTATCTCGCCGAAGATGCCGCGAATTTGGTTTTCGCCGAGATCGAGGAGTTTGAGCCGGTGCGCCGCGCCACCGACGCGATGGGCGAATTCGCGCCTGGCCTGTCGAGCGAAGCGGCGATAGTGCACAAGGGTTACGGCGATCTTGAGGCGGCATTCGCCGCCGCCCATGACATCGTCGAACTGCGCTTATCGCTCGGCCGCCATTCCGGCGTGCCGCTCGAAACCCGGGGCGCGGTGGCCTGCTATGATGCCGCATTGGACCTCCTGGAAATTCATGGCGCGGCGAAAATACCGCACCTCAATCGCGACGCCCTGGCCAAGATGCTGGGGCGCCCGTCCGAGCGCATTCAGCTTTATGAAGGCCATGTCGGCGGCGGCTTCGGCATTCGCGGCGAGCTTTATCCGGAGGACGTTCTGGTGGCATTGGCGGCGCTCCGGCTCGGGCGCCCGATAAAATGGATCGAGGACCGCAAGGAGCATCTCACCGCCGCCAACCATGCGCGCGACCAGACCCACCTGATTCGCGCCGCCGTCGATGCGCGCGGCTTTGTCCTCGCCATCGACGATGAGTTCTGGGCCGATCAGGGCGCCTATGTGCGCACCCACGCGGCAACCGTGGCCGACCTCACCGCGGCGCTGCTGCCCGGCCCTTATATGGTTCCGGCCTACCGCGCCGCCGGCCATATCCGCCTCACCAACAAGACACCGGCCGGGACCTACCGGGCGCCCGGGCGCTTCGAGGGCTGTTTCGTCTGCGAGCGGCTGATGGACGCCATCGCCCGGCGCCTCGATCTCGACCCGGTGGCGGTGCGCCGGATCAATCTCATCCCGCCCGAGCGCATGCCGTTCGAGCGCCACACGGACGCGCTCGGCACCGATGTCGTCTATGATTCAGGCGCCTATGAGAGGCTGCTCGATCGCCTGCTCGATCACGTTCAGTATGATGAATTGCGGGTGCAAACCGAGGCGAGGAGAGCCAATGGCGAGCGCGTCGGAATCGGGCTCGGGATGTTTGTCGAGAAGAGCGGGCTCGGGCCCTTCGACGATGTCGAGTTGATCCTGCATGAAGACGGCGGCATCGAAGTGGTGACCGGCGCCGCCTCGCTGGGTCAGGGCATCGAAACCAGCATCGCCCAGATCTGCGCCGACGGGCTCGGCGCGCGGCCGCTGGATATCACCGTCACGCATGGCCAAACCGATCGCATCGGGCGCGGCATGGGCGCTTTCGCCTCGCGGGTTACGGTGATGACCGGCTCCGCCGTGCACCAGGCAGCCGGCGAGATGAAGGAGCAACTTCTCCAGGCCGCGTCGGATATGCTGCAAACGCCGGCTGGGCGGCTGGCGATCGAGGCCGGCGTTATCGGCATCATCGATCGGCCGCAAGGGCCATCGCTGACGCTCGGCGAGGTGGTGCGCGGCGACGCGGCGTTCAAATCGGTGACGGCGACATTCAACAGCGAGCATATGACCTATCCCTACGGCGCCCATCTGGTGGTCGCCGCCATCGACCCGGAAACGGCGGCGGTCAAGATCGAGCGCTATGTGGTGGCCTATGATGTCGGGCGCGCCGTCAACCCGCTGTTGATCGAGGGCCAGATCGCCGGCGGCATCGCGCAGGGCATCGGCGGCGCACTGTTCGAGGAATTCGTCTATGACGATCTCGCCCAGCCGCTGGCGGCAAACCTCGCCGACTATCTGATGCCGACCCTGGCCGAGATGCCGGGCTTCGAAATATTGCTATCCGAGGACGCGCCGAGCCCGATCAATCCATTGGGCGTGAAGGGCGCCGGAGAAGGCGGCATCACCGCCGCCGGCGCCGCCATCGCCGGCGCCGTCGACGACGCGCTGGGCGGCACCGGAGACATCGATTGCCTGCCCATCACGCCGACCCGCCTGCATGATATGCTGGCCGGCAATATCATGCCGAACAGGTGACGACAATGTCCGTTTGGTGCGACAAAGCGGACAGAATATTTGACTGCCGCAAACCGCCGTTCGCGACCCAATCCGGACATTTATAGACGGCTTGTTCGTAGACGTATCAAACGTTCCCCCGTTGAACTACACTAACAAAATTCGAAACACGGTGTATTGGAATTTGCGCTACTGGGGAGGAGCGTCGCGTGTCTTCGTACCGTCTCAACCTGTTCGGGGGCTTTGATCTGAGGGACGATCAAGGCGCCGCGATCACGATACGCTCAAAAAAGGGCCGCTGCCTGCTGACCTATTTGGCGCTTGCCCAGGGCCAGCAGAAGCCACGCGATGAATTGGCGGCGCTGCTATGGGGCGACCGCGGCGATACCCAGGCCAGGCGCAGCCTCAGCCAGGAGCTCTACCGCCTGCGCGGGCTGTTTCCGGAGGACATGCAGGACGGCTTTGCCCTTGAAGCGGAGAGCGTTGGGCTGAACGAAGGCTTGTTTGATGTGGATGTCGTCAATCTTGAGCGCGGACTGGAATCAGGCGATGCCGAGGTTGCCGCGCTCTATACGGGCGAATTATTGGCCGGGCAGGAAGCCAGCCAGGAAAGTTTCGACGATTGGCTTGCAAGCGAGCGCCTGCGCGAACGCGCCATTAGCGGCCTGCACGAAATTATGCGCGCGCGCCTGGACGGCCCGACCGAGGCAGCACTGGAAAGCGCCAACCGGGTGCTTGCGCTCGACCCCGCCAGCGAAGAGGCGCACCGGGCAGTGATGCAGTTGCACGGCCGCGCGGGACGGCGTGATTTAGCACTCAAGCAATATGACAAGTGCCACGAATATTTGGCGGAGGAGCTGGGCATTGAGCCGGATGGTGAGAGCCAAGAGCTTTACGAGAAGATAGAGACGACGCCTGCGCCGGCTCCGCAGGTGGCCGAGATACCGGAACCCGCACCCGCCGCGGAAAAGGCGGCCGAGCGCCGGCAGGTGACGGTGATGGCCTGCGGTCTGGTGCTCGAGGCTTCGGCGCGCGGCGCATTGGACCCGGAAGACCGGCGCGAGGTAATGCGCATCTGCCGCGATGTCGCCGCCGCGCTCCTGGAACGCTATGACAGTCGCATCGCTAATACCTTGGGCGACAATCTCCTCGCCTATTTCGGTTATCCGGAAGCGCGCGAAGACGATGCCGAGCGCGCCGCGCGGGCCGGGTTGGAGGCCGTCGAAGCTATCGCCGCGCTCGACTTGCCGGCGGGCGTCAGTGCGCGCTGCCGCGCCGGCATCGCTTCGGGCCTGGTGATCGCCGGCGACGGCGAGGCGGAAACCCTGGTGGGCGAGGCGCCGGACATGGCGGTGCGCCTGTTGCAGGCGGCGGCGCCGGGCGCCATCGCGGTGGACGCGGCGACGCGCGAATTGCTCGCCTCAGCCTTTACTCTCGAAGCTTTGAAAGGTGCGGACGAAAGCGAATCGGCCTGGCGACTCGTGGGCGAAGCACATAGCGAGAGCCGCTTCGAGGCGCATCGGAGTGGCGCGCTCACGCCATTCGTCGGGCGCGAATTGGAACTGAAAATCTTGTTTCATCGCTGGGGCCAGGCCGAGGATGGCGAAGGCCAAGTGGTGCTGATCTCGGGCGAGCCCGGCATCGGCAAATCGCGCATCGCCGAGACCATCCACGAGCGCCTGCCGGCCGAGAACCATTTCCGCCTGCTCTATCAGTGCTCGCCGCACCATACCAACAGCGCCCTTCATCCCGTCATCGAGCACCTCAACTTTGCCGCCGGCTTGAGCGCGGACGAGCCGGACGAAGCCAAACTCGACAAGCTGGAAGCATTGATTGCGCAAGCGACCGATGGCGTGAACGCCATCGCGCCGCTATTTGCCGATCTCCTTTCCATCCGCCATGACGAGCGCTATCCGGCCCTCAATCTCACACCGCAGGCGCAGAAAGAGCGTACCCTGCAGGCACTGGTGGCCCTGCTCGTCGGGCTGGCGGCGCACAAGCCGGTGCTCTTCGTCTTCGAGGATTTACACTGGGCCGATCCGACGACGCAGGAACTTCTCGATCTGACGATGGCCGGCATTGGGGAGGCTCGCGTGCTGGCGCTGCTCACCTTTCGCCCAGAATATGAAGCCCCTTGGGTGGGCCAGTCCCACGCAATGCTGATGGCGGTTAATCGCCTGGGCAAGCGCCAGTGCGGCGAGATGGCGCAGAGCGTCGCCGCCAAGTCCGAACTATCGGAAGTCGAAATCAGTGAGATCGTCGCCAAGACCGATGGCGTGCCGCTGTTTGTCGAAGAGCTAACCAAAACACTGCTCGGCGGAGATTCGTCCGAGGCCGTGCCGGCCACCATCCAGGCGTCGCTCACCGCCCGCCTCGACCGCCTCGGCCCGGCGCGCGAGGTGGCGCAGGTCGGCGCCGTGATCGGGCGCGAATTTTCATACCCGCTGCTGGCCGGCGTGGCGGCGATGGCCGAGGGCACGCTGGCGGCGCGGCTTGAGGCGCTCACCGACTCGCAGCTCGTTTTCGCACGCGGTGCGCCGCCCGACGCCAGCTACACATTCAAACACGCGCTTGTTCAGGACGCCGCCTATGAAAGCATGCTCAAACCACGCCGCAAGGCGCTTCACGCCCGCGTCGCTGAAGTGCTGGAAACGCAGACGCCTGATATAGCCGAAACACAGCCCGAGCTGCTGGCGCACCACTACACCGAAGCCGGATCGACGGCGCCGGCAGTCGATTATTGGCATAGAGCGGCACAACAAGCGCTCGGGCGCTCGTCATATTTCGAAGCGGAAAATCACGCCAAAAGTGGCCTCGGAATTGTCGAGCGCCTGCCGGCCGGTGATCAACGACCGCGCTGGCAACTCGCCCTGCAATCATGCCTGGGCACCGCGCTGGCGCCGACGAAAGGTTATGCGGACCACCAAACCGGGGAAGCGTTCCTGCGCGCCCACGAATTCTGCAAGTTGGTGGACGATGAGGAGGCCGTGTTCCCGGTCTATCTCGGCCTCCATGCGTTTCACGTCGTCCGGGGAGAGTTCGAAAAATCGTCCGAAATTGCGGCAACCAGCCTGAAACTGGCGGAACATCTTCCGACACCGCAGCCCATGATCTTCAGCCTGTACGTATCGGGATTCAATAACTGGTTTCTGGGCCGCCTGCCCACCGCGCTGCAATGGTTCGAGAAGATGATCGATTTTGAAGACCAAACGAAGCCCGAGCCCGTGGCCGCACAGTATGGCGAGGAGCCCGGATTGGCGGGGCGCGCGGCAATGACGATGGTGCTTTGGAACCTCGGCTACCCTGATCGTGCCTTGGAAATGATGGAATACGCCCTCGCATCGGCCCGGGAACTCGCACACGCCAACACGCTGGTGGTCGGTTTTCAGTGGACTTGTATGCTAAGCCATTTTTGCGGTGACCGAGCGTCTTTGAGCCGGGTTGCCGAAGAGCTAATGGCGTTTTCCGACGAACAACGTTTAACCCATTGGCACATTTGGGCGCGTATATATACCGGCATTGCAGCAATCGCCATGGGCGGGGATAAACTCGCGCCACTGCGTCAGGCCATTGAAGATTCGCATCAAATTGGTCCCATCTTCCGCCCGTATTTTATTGCTTCCTATGCGGATTGCTGTCGCAAACTAGGTTATGTGGATGAAGGACATAATGCGCTCGATCAGGCGATGGCAACGCATGCCGAGACCGGCGAAGCCTGGTGGTTGCCCGAAGTTCATCGCGTGCGCGGCGACCTCTTCCTTCAGGCTCATCCAAGTCAGGATTTGAAGGCGGAGTCCGCCTATTTGAACGCCCTCGAAGTTGCACGAAAACAAGAGGCCAAGTCCCTCGAACTGCGCGCCGCTCATAGCCTGGCGCGGCTTTGGTACGGACAGGGCAAATCAAAGCAGGCACACGACCTGCTTGCGCCGGTCTACTGTTGGTTCACCGAGGGCTTCGACACCGCCGACCTGAAAGACGCGAAGGCGCTTCTCGAAGAGCTTGGTTGATGTCTCCTCTCGGCTAAAACCGGACTATATCAGCGCGCCATGATGACGACTGCTTTCGGGCGATGAGCCGACATTCATAGAGACAATGTCCGCTTGCGTGGCGAAGCAAAAATTTAAGCTGCGGTAAACAGCTGAGATTGATCCGGAGCGGATATAGAAGCCGTTCTCGGGTGTATGGTAGACAGGCATGAAGTCGATGAGCGGAAAGGACCGGCCGTGAGCGGTTACGTCGGAGCCAAGCACGAATTTCACGACGCCGAATATGTTCGCGGCTGGGCCGAGCGGTTTGCCCCGACGGCGCCGCGCGTGCGGCTGTTCGATCTCGTTCTGGAACAGATTTCAAAACCGCAAGTGGCGGCGAAACATGTGGTGGAATTGGGCATCGGCCCCGGCTACATGGCGCGCCACATACTCGAGCGCAACCGCGAGGTCAGCTATGAGGGCGTCGATTTCTCGGAGGCCATGTTCGCTATCGCACGGCACACCATCGGCGATTTGATGGCGCGGGTGACGCTGACGACGGCGGACCTCTTTGACAATTCATGGCCAGCGAAGCTGAGCGAACGGCCCGGCGCCATAATTTCGACCTGGGCGCTGCACGATCTCGGCGGCCAACAGGCGGTCGCCGATGTCTATAAGCGATGCTTCGAGGCGCTCCCTCCCGGCGGCGTCCTGGTCAATGGAGATTTCATCAAGCCGGACGGCACGGCCTTCGACTATGAGGCGGGCCGGTTTTCGATTGACCGGCACTTCGAACTCCTGAAAGCGGCGGGCTTCGCCGAGCCGCAATGCCTCGCGCATCTCGAGCCCAACACCGAGAACCCGACGGCGGGCGAGAACTACGCTTGCCTGGTGGCGCTTCGCTAATACCAAGGAGCGGTGATAATGATCGAACCATCGCCGGATCCGACGCTGTTCACCGCAATATTCGAACGCGAAGCTCTGAAGCTCGTCAAAAGTTATGACTTTTCCGACGATGTCGCCGTTCGGCTGCTGAGCCATTCGGAAAACACCGTCCTGCTGATCGAAGATCTGGGACGGGCGGAGAAATATGTCCTCAGGATCCACTCGCACCGGCTCGACTATCACCGCGAAGACATGATCGCTTCGGAGGTCGCGTGGATTCGCGCGCTGCGCCGGCAATCGCCTATCGAGACACACGACCCGGTCGCCGACCGAGAGGGCCGCTTCGTCCAAATACTGGACTCGCCCGAGCTTGACCGGCCGCGTTGCGCGGTGATTTTCACTTTCCTCGAAGGTGTCGAGCCCGACCCCGAATGCTTAAGCGAAGGCTTTGTGCGCCTCGGCGGGGTCACCGCGCATATGCACCGCCAGGTGAGGAACTGGACATTGCCGCCGGGCTTCACCCGGCCGACCTGGAGCCCGGATGAGATCTTCGCCAATTGCAACGGCTTTGGCCCCTGGCAAGACGCCATGGGCATGGACCGCGAAGCGCTCGCCTGCCTGACCCGCATGGTCGAGGTGATCGGGCGAAGGCTCTCGGCCCTCGGCCGCGATCCGCTTTATTTCGGCCTCACCCATGCCGATTTCAGGCTCGCCAACACCCTGATCGAGGGCGACAGCACCAAGGTGATAGATTACGACGATTGCGGCTTCAGTTGGTTTACCTACGACCTCGCCACCGCCTTGAGCTTCATTCAGGAGCGGCCCGACATGCCCGAGCTGATAGAGGCCTGGCTTGAAGGTTACCGCGCCGTCGCGGAGATGCCGGCGGCGCTCGAAGCGGAGATCGCCTCGGTCATCATGCTGCGCCGGGTCGCCGAACTCGCCTGGCTGGCTTCGCGCCGGTATTCCGAATTCTCGCGCAAAACCGAGCCCGGCTTCACCGCGAATTCGTGCCGGTTGGCCGAGGATTATCTGAAAGCTTTCGGCTGAAATTCCGCGAACGGCGGACAAATCCTGTCACGCGCCATCGGGCAGTTGGCGGCGCAGGCCGACGGCGAGCCGGTTCCATGTATTGATCTGGGCGATGAGGACGGTCAGATCGACGATTTCCTTGTCGCTGAAATGCGCGCCGAGCGGCTCATAGGCGCTGTCCGGCGCCTGGCTTTCCGGCAGCTGCGTCAGGGCTTCGGTCCAGGCCAGCGCGGCGCGTTCGCGCGGCGTGTAGAGCGCCGCTTCGCGCCAGCCGTTCAGCACATAAAGGCGCTGTTCCGTTTCGCCGTCCCGGCGCGCCGCCTTGGAATGCATATCCATGCAAAAGGCGCAGCCATTGATCTGCGAGGCGCGCAGCTTGACCAGATCGATCAGGCTGGCCTCGAGGCCCGATTGCAGTACATAGTTTTCAACGCCGAGCAGGGCGTCAACCGCCGCCGGCGCAATTTTCTCGTAATTCAAACGCTCAACGAACATGGCGTCTCCCTTCCATTGGATCGGATTGATGAATTACGGTGATCCAGCAGCGCCGCGCCGTCCGCCAACGCGGCGCCGGCCCGGTAAGTCTCGTTTAGAAGACCGGCGAGCTTCGATGTCAGCTCGGCATCTCCGCGCGCCAGCTCGATCGCCTGAGAATAGAGCGCGCGCGCCTCGCCCATCTCGCCGTCCAGCGCCCGCGTCCAGGCATAGCTGTCGAGGCTTAAAATGAGATCGCCCTGGAAGGCGCTTTCATGCGGCGCCAGTTTGGCGGCCTGGCGGCTCGCCTCGACGGCCTCGGCGTAGCGCCCCTGTTTGAGCAGCGCGTAACCCAGCCGGCTGTGCATCCACGCATCATCGGGGTCGGCGGCGAGATATTGGCGCAGGTAATATTCGGCCTCGGCCCAGCGCCCGTCATAGAGCATGGCCCGGCTCGTCTCCCAGGCCGCCTCGGCTTCAGCCGCCAGCGCGAGGATTTCGGGGTCGGCCTCGAGCGCAATCAGCTCGACGCGAAGATCGTCGACGGCATCGCTGACCCAGCCATAGCCGGGCGCCGGCCGGCGCGTGCCGTCGCCAGCCCACACGACATTGGGATAATCGCTGTCCGGCGTGCCCTCGGCGTAAGGCGCGACGCGGAAATCACCGGCGGCGTCGCTGACCCAGCCATAGCCGGGCGCCGGCCGGCGCGTGCCGTCGCCGGCCCACACCACGTTGGGATTGTCGTTGTCCAGCGTGCCCGCGGCGTAAGCCTCGACGCGGAAATCGCCAGCCGCGTCGCTGACCCAGCCATAGCCGGGCGCCGGCCGGCGCGTGCCGTCGCCCGCCCACACCACATTGGGAATGTCATTATCCGGCGTACCCTCGGGCAGCGGCGCGACGCTGAAATCGCCGGCCTCGTCGCTGACCCAGTAATAGCCGAGCCGCGGCCGGCGCGTACCGTCGCCCGCCCACACCACATTGGGATTGTCGTTATCCAGCGTGCCCTCGGGGTACGGCTCGACGCGGAAATCGCCGGCGGCGTCGCTGACCCAGCCATAGCCGGACAGCGGCCGGCGCGTGCCGTCGCCCGCCCACACCACATTGGGATTGTCGTTGTCCGGCGTGCCGTCGGGGAACGGCTCGACGCGGTAGTCGTCGGCGGCGTCGCTGACCCAGCCATAGCCGGGCGCCGGGCGGCGTGTGGCGTCACCCGCCCACACGACGTTGGGATTGTCGCGATCCGGCGTGCCATCGGCGTACGGCACGACGCTAAAGTCCTTGGGGTCGTCGTTGACCCAGCGGTAACCCGGCGCCGGGCGGTATGAATTGCCCGAGCGTATGACGTTCACATAATTCGCCGGTTCGCCCCTGCGTTCGTAATAATCGCCGGGATCCTCGCTCGGTCCGCCGCCGCCACCGCCGCAGTTGATGCCGGTATCGGTCTGGGTGCAGCCGACGACGCCGCGCGCGCGGTTCGCCGGCGTGTCCGGCAGCACGTAATCGGCGCGCGCAATGCCGCCGGCGAGGGTGGTGATGATGACGGCGAGGCAGGCGGCGAAAAGCGGCCGCGGCGCGGCGACCAAGAGCAAACCGGGCGATCTTCGCGGCATCAAGGGCCCCCTCACAGCCATGCACGAGAGCCCTATCTTGCGCCCGATGCGCCCGCCGTTGCAAGCAAAGCGCGGCCGATCAGGCGTGAATCGGCGGCACCTTGTCGAACCAGGGCTGCGCTTGTTCGAGCTGCGCCGCGAGGCGGAACAGCAAAGCGTCATTGGCATGCCTGGTGAGGAACTGCACCCCGCAGGGCAGCCCGTCCGCCGACCAATGCAGCGGCAGCGAAATTCCCGGCAGGCCGCTGACATTATGGGGCAGCGTGAACACCACTTCAGGTACGAGAATTTTGAAATTGAGCTCCTCGAACGGCAGCGACATGTCGTAATGGCCGACCTTTTTCGGCGGGTTCGGCAAGGTCGGCGTCAACACCACGTCGTAAGCGTCGCAATCCGCCGCCACCGCCCAGCCGATCTGATGCATGGCCTCGACATCCTGGTAATGCTCCGCCGCATTCTGCTTTTGGCCAAGCTCGAGCATGTCCTGAATGGTGGTGGTGAAATCGCCCTGGCGCGGGGCGCGGCCGACATAGGGCTCGGCGCCCAATATACCGGCGGCGGTGGCGGCGCAGGCGATGCGCGAGAAGATCGCGGTAAGTTCTCCGTAATCGAAGCTGTACGCCGTCTCCTCGACATGATGGCCGAGCGATTCACAGAGCCGCGCCGCGTTCTCCACCGCGGCGACGCATTCGGGATGCACCGCCTGGCCATCCGCCGCCGTTTTGATCATGCCGATGCGCAATTTGCCCGGGTCCTTGCCGACTTCTTCGAGATAGGGCGTCGCCGGGCGCGGCACGGCATAGATTTCGCCGGGCACGCCATATTGGGTGAGATCGTGATAGGCGGCCTGGTCGCGCACGCTCAACGAGACGCAGCCTTCGACGGCGCAGCCATACCAAAGATCGGCATAATAGGGCGCCATGGTGGTGCGCCCGCGCGATTGCTTGAGCCCGACCAGGCCGCCATTGGAGGCCGGAATACGGATCGAGCCGCCGCCATCGCTGGCCGTGGCGAGCGGCACGATGCGCGCCGCCACCGCGGCACTGGAGCCGCCGCTCGAGCCGCCCGGCGTATGCTCCGGATTCCACGGATTGCGCGCCGGCGGAAATATCTCCGGCTCCGAGGCAATGCAATAGCCGAATTCCGGCGTCACCGTCTTGGCCAGGCGAATAAAGCCGCCCTGGTTGATGCGCGTGGCGATGGCGCTATCCACCGGCGCCACGAAATTCTCGAAATAACGGCTGCCATTGGTGGTCAGCATGCCCTCATAGCCGGTCAACAGATCCTTGAGCAGGAGGGGGACGCCGTTGAACGGGCCGTCCGGTACATCGCCTTCGGCCTGGGCGCGCGCATTGTCGTAATTCTCGATATTGACGCAGCCCAACTCGTCATTGACGCTCTCAATCCGCGCGATGGCCGCCTCGACCAGCTCGATCGGCTTGACGTCCTTGTTGCTGACCAGCTCGGCCAGACCCATCGCGTCATATTTGGCGAATTCTTGCATGGTAAGTCTCCCTTTATTTGCCTATTTGCCTGGGACAATATCTTTATTCTGTAAGAAAACATGCCACCCGGTGGCCGGGTTTTACCTCGCGCAATTCTGGCACCTGTTGCGAACATTTGTCCATGCGCCTGGGGCAGCGTGTGTGAAAGCGGCATCCCGACGGCGGATCGATGGGGCTCGGAATGTCGCCCTCCAATCCGGCCCGCTCGGTGACCGGCGGGGTGTTCAAATCCGACGCCGGAACGGCTTCGATAAGTGCCTGGGTGTAGGGATGGAGCGGTTCGCGATAGAGCAGCTCGCTATCGGCAATCTCGACGATCTTGCCGAGATAAAGCACGCATGTGCGGTCGCAAAAATGCTTCACCACGCTGAGATCGTGCGAAATGAACATGTAGGTCAGATGGAACTGGTTCTGCAGGTCGCGCAGGAGATTGAGAATCTGCGCCCGGATCGAGACGTCCAAGGCGGAGACCGGCTCGTCCAGGATGACAAGCTTGGGCTGCAGGATCAGGGCGCGCGCGATGGCGACGCGCTGATTTTGCCCGCCGCTGAATTCATGCGGCAGACGGTCGAAATAATCGGCGCTCAGGCCGACCACCTCGAGGAATTCGCGCGCCTTCTGGAAGCGCTCGATCTGGCTGCCGATACCGTGAAAACGCAACGGCTCGGCAATCGAAACGCCGACCGACATGCGCGGGTTCAACGACGCCAGCGGATCCTGAAAAACCAGCTGCATTTCGCGGCGCAACTGCCTGAGCTCGGCGCCGGAGCAATTCAACACGTCTGTTTCGCCGAATATGACGGTGCCGCCGGTGGCCTCGACGAGGCGCAGGACGAGGCGGGCCGTGGTCGATTTTCCGCAACCGCTCTCGCCCACCAGCCCCAACGTTTCGCCGCGCTCGAGGGTAAAATCAACGCCGTCCACGGCGCGCAACAGCGGCCCCTTCTCGAACAGCCCCTTGCCCTCGAGGCGAAAATGCTTGGTCAATCCCTCGACCAACAGCAGCTGTTCACTCATGATGACCCGGCCTCACCGCCGTCGCCCGGCATAATACCAAGGAGCGGTGATAATGACCCATAGGGATCGCCCCCGCGGCCCGTCGGGTAGGAGGGAGGCCGCGGGCGATGCGGCCCATCGGCAAGGCCTTCCGACGCCCTCCGACGGGTCGCGGGGGCGACCGGGACGGCGG
>CAJXFT010000041.1 GCA_913053235.1 uncultured Alphaproteobacteria bacterium | reverse complement strand
GGTAGTGATGATCTACAATCTGCTCCGAACTGAAGGTTATCTGGGAAATGTCGGTTAAGGGAGCATATCAATGGCCGAAGGCTGGAGCAGGGAGCGCATGCTCGGCGAGCGCGTGGCGCGCTTCGACAAATTGACGCCGACGCGCAAATCTTTCGTCGATACCGCCGTGGATGGCCATCAGCGCGATATCTTCATGGTCATCGGCAATGGCGTCAACGAGGATTCGGGGCACCGGCCGGCGATCGAGGATCACCGCGATTTCGCCGTCGGCATCATCAGCGCCGAGCCCGGCCACGGCGCCTCGCTGCACCTTCACACGACCATCGAGATGTTCATGCCGCTCGACGGAAGCTGGGCGATTTTTTGGCTCGACCAGAACGGCGACCAGCAGGAAGTGGTGCTCGAAAAGCATGACGTTATTTCGGTGCCACCGGGAATTTTTCGCGGTTTTCGCAACGAAAGCGCCGAGAAAGCGCTATTGTTCGCCATCAACGGCAACACCGATCCGGGCCGGGTCGAATGGCCGCAAGAGATGCTCGACAAGGCGGCGGCCAAGGGCTACGCGCTCGACGAAAACGGCAATTTGTTGGAAACGGGAGCAGGGCAATGACCGATTCGGTTATCAGCGTCGAAGATTTCGAGCGCACCCGCGTGGCGCGCTTCAATGATCTCGAGGGCAGCGCTCGGCCGATGCTCGATGCCGTCATTCCCGGCCAGGAGCGCGTCATCTACCAGATCATCGGCAAGGGCGTCAGCCAGGACCGCGACAGCAAGGTGCCGATCGCCGACAATAAGGACTTCAATCTCGCCATCATTCGCTGCGCCCCGGGCAAGGGCACGCTGCATCACGATCACAAGACCAACGAGGTCTTCATGCCGCTCACCGGCAAATGGAAGATCTTCTGGGGCGATGACGAAGAAAACCATTTCGTCATTCTCGAGCCCTTCGATACCGTCTCCATACCGCCCAATGTGATGCGCGGCTTCCGCAACGCCGGCGACGCGGAAGGGCTGCTCCTCGGCCTGGTCGGCGGCACCGATCCCGGCGGCGTGCAATGGCGCGACGACGTGACGGCCGAGGCGTCGCGGCGCGGCCACGGGCTCGACGAAGACGGCCTTATCATCGAGACGGCCGCCGAATAAGGCTCGGAGCTTGGCGCGCCCGCGGCCGCGGGTCAGCCGTAACGCCGGAGGCGGGTGCCGTTGCGGCGTAGCCAGGCGCGCTCGGCCTCATGTTCGCCGACCAGCCCGGCGACCAGCGACCAAAAGCGGGCGCTGTGGTTGAGTTCGCGCAAATGGGCGATTTCATGCGCCACCACATAATCGAGCACCGCCGGCGGCGCCAAGATGAGACGCCACGAGAAACTGAGCCCGCCGGCCGCCGAACAGGAGCCCCAGCGCGTTGCCGGGTCGCGGATGGCGAGGCGCTCGATCGGCCGCTCGACGCGGCGCGCCAGCTCTTCGGCGCGGCGGCCGATTTCGCGCCGCGCCTCAGCGATCAGCCAGCGCCGCACGCGCCCGGCGAATTCCGCCTCACCGCCCGGCACCATAAGGGCGCCGTCGACGCGCCGCGTCCGCCTGGCGCCGTTGACCGGCTTTCTCAGCGCCAGCGGCTCGCCCAATAGCGGCAGCACGGTGCCGTCGCGGAACGGCACCGCCGGCGGCAGCGCATCGAGCCGCTTCTCGATCCAGCCCGCCTTGGCGTGGGCGAAGGCGATGCCGTCGCGCAACGCCGCGCGCTTGGGCAGCACCAGCTCGACCTCGCCGTTCGAATCGTCGATACGGATCAACAGATGGCGCGCCCGGGCGCTGCGCCTGAGGGCGATATCGATTTCCGCCCCGCCCGGCAGGGCAAGGGTGCGGATGGGGTCGGCCGGCTGTGCAATCGACATGAATATGGCCAGTGTGATCGAGTCGCATTTTTTTGGCTATAGTTTTAGCAGCGGCGCATGCTATGAGCCGGGCCGGTAAGCCATGTTGACGATCTCCTCCCTCACCTACCGCATCGGCGGGCGTCCATTGTTGGAAGACGCCACGGCGCGCATCGCGCGCGGCCGGCGCATCGGCCTTGTCGGGCCCAACGGCAGCGGCAAGACGACCCTGCTGCGCCTGATCGCCGGCGCCATCGAGCCCGACGGCGGAAGTCTGGCGCTGGCGCGCGGCGCGCGCGTCGCCAGCGTCGCCCAGGAAGCACCCGGCGGCGCCGCGACGCCGCTGGAGACCGTGCTCGCCGCCGACAGCGAGCGCCACGCGCTTCTCGCCGAGGCGGAGCACAGCGAAGACGCAGGGCGCATCGTTGAAATCCAGACCCGCCTCATGGATATCGCCGCCCACGGCGCGCCGGCGCGCGCGGCGGCCATTCTCGCCGGCCTCGGCATCGGCGAGACGGCGCAGCACCGGGCGACCGGGGATCTCTCCGGCGGCTGGCGCATGCGCGTCGCCCTCGCCGCCGCCCTGTTCGCCGAGGCCGATCTCCTGCTGCTCGACGAGCCGACCAACCATCTCGACCTCGAAGCGACGATGTGGCTGGAGAATTACTTGCGCAATTATCCGCGCACCCTTTTGCTGGTCAGCCATGACCGCCATATCCTCAACGCCGTGCCCGACGGCATCCTGCATCTGAGCGGCCGCGCGCTCAGCCTTTATCCCGGCGGCTACGATAATTTCGCCCGCACCCATGCCGAGCGCCGCGCCGCCGAGGCGGCGAGCCAGGCGCGCCGCGCCGCCAAGCGCCGGAAGCTCGAAGGCTTTGTCGCCCGCTTTCGCTACAATGCCAGCAAGGCGCGCCAGGCGCAGAGCCGCCTGAAGGCGCTCGAGCGCCTCGGCGACGCGCCGCCGGCGGTCGAGCGCGGCAACGTCGAGATCGATTTTCCCACCCCCGAAGGGCTCGCCCCGCCGCTCATCACCCTGAGCGGCGCGGCGGCCGGATATGCGCCCGGCCGGCCGGTCCTCGAGCGCCTCGATCTCCGCCTCGATCCGGATGACCGCATCGCCCTCTTGGGCGCCAACGGCAACGGCAAATCGACCTTCGCCAAGCTGCTCGCCGGCGAGCTCACGACGATGGCCGGTGAAATCATCCGCGCGCCCAAGCTCAATGTCGGCTATTTCGCCCAGCATCAGATCGACATGCTGGAGGCCGGCGAGAGCGCCTTTCAACAGCTCGCCCGCTTGATGGCCAAGGCGGCGCCGCATCAGGTGCGCGCCCGCCTCGGCGCCTTCGGCTTCACCAAGGACCAGGCCGATATGGCGTCCAGAAACCTCTCGGGCGGCGAGAAGGCGCGCCTCAATCTCGCCCTGATCAGCCATGGCGTGCCGCAGATTCTGGTCCTCGACGAGCCCACCAACCATCTCGATCTGGAAACCCGCGAGACCCTGGTGCAGGCGCTGAACGGCTTTCCCGGCGCCGTGATTGTGATCAGCCATGATTGGGATCTGCTGGAGTTGACGGCCGAGCGCCTGTGGCTGGTGGCCGACGGCACGGTGCGCCCCTATGACGGCGATCTCGATGACTACCGGCGCCTCGTTCTCGGCAAGAGCGCCGGCGAGCCCGGCAAAAAGCCAGCACGCGATAAATCCGCCAAGGGCAAGAACATGCGCCGCGACGCCGCCGCCGGGCGGGCCAAACAGGCGCCCCTCAAACGCGCCGCCGAAAGCGCCGAATACCGCCTCAACCAGGCGGTCCGGCAAAAGGCCGATATCGAAGCCAGGTTGGCCGATACCACCCTCTATGACGGCGCCCCCGAACGCCTCGCCGAGCTCGGCCGGAAATTGAGCGCGGCGGAACGGGCAATCGCGCAAGCCGAGGCCGATTGGCTGCAAGCCGCCGAAGCACTGGAAGAAATGGACAAATCACCCTGAATAAATCCCTCTTCCCCGAGGGGAAGAGGGTGGGGAGAAGGGGCAAACTTAGCGCGCGGAGCGCGCTCGCAACACCGGGGGGCATCCGCGCTCTTTTGTTTGGTCCCTCAAACGCCGGGCGGTCGCATCCGCTCCCTTGGCTACCTCGTATTAACTCGGGCGCTCAGTCGCGCAGCGGAATGCTGGTCGCATTCCGGGGGTGGTGCCGTTTGAATTTCGGTGACAGGATACATAATTATTCAGCCGGCGGTCAAAATCTCGCGCGCAAATCTCGGATACACCTCAGCGATGTCGGCGCCGACATCGCCGCGTATCAGGGCCAACGTCTCGGCCGAGGGCGGCGGGGTTTCGGGCACGCTCGCCGGGCTGTCATAGTCGAAGCCGGTGTTTTCGGCGATGCTCGCCGCCGTCTCGCCGGCATGGATGCTGTGCAGGCGGAAGCGGCCCTGCTCACGCTCGAAGGAAAACACCGAGCGCTCGGTGACCAGCGCGTAGGGGCCGCCGGGGCGGTAGATGCCGGGCGCGCTGACGCCGGGTGCGGAGATGAAATCGACCTTCGGCACCAGCACCCGGCGGCTGTGCTCGGGCCGGAACAGGATCACGCGCGGCACCAGGAAATAGAGATAGGCCGAGCCGTAGGAGCCGGGAAAGCGCTTGTTGAGATCGGGATATTCGCCGAGCCCGACCAGATTGACGTTGGCCGCGCCGTCGATCTGCCCGCCGCCGAGAAAGAAGGCGTCGATACGGCCTTGCGCGGCGCAATCGAAAATCTCGCGCGCGCCGTCGGTGAAATCATTGTGCCTGAGACTGCCGAGCACGCTGACGCGCAAATGCTTCTTGGCCCGCGCCCGCGCCAACAGCGCCGCCGCACCCGGGATCGGCGAGGAGGCGCCGACCGCGACATGGCCGAGCCCGTCGAGCATGCGCGCGATGACGGCGATGAGCAGTTCGCTCTTGCTGTGCTCGGCCGCGCTCACGCGCCATGCTCGGCGAGATAGTCGTCGAAGCCTTGCCGGCTGCGCGCCGCTGCCGCATAGCCGGCGAGATGCGCCTGATCGGCTTCGTAATGGCCGGCCAGGCCGAGCGGCCAGGCGCCTTTCGGCGCATTTGCGATCGCCGTCACGTAAAGTGCCGGGATGGAACCGCCGGCCAGCGCCTCGTCGCGCATCAGGTCGATATCGCGAATCTCCTCGACCGTCACCAGAGTCGCGCGGGCCGCATGCGCCATGGTGACGAGTTCGCGCCGGCGGCCGATCCAGATATTGCCGGAGCGGTCGGCGAAGGGCGCGTGAAAGAGCGCGATATCGGGCTTCAGCGCCGGCAGCACGGTGATGCGGTCGCCCTGCTCGAAGGGGTTCTCGCTCTCCTTCCAATCCTCGCGGACGCGCATCAGGTCGCTGCCGATGAGGCCCCGGAGCGGCATGAAGGGCAGGCCCTTTTCGCTCGCCTGCAGGCCGGCATGAATGGCCGGGCAGGTCGAATCGCGGATGGCGATAGCGCCGTTCTCGAGGGCGGCGGTGAATCGCGGCGCCGCGCCGAGCTCGCCCAGGCTCACCGCCGCCGTCTCGACGATGGCGACGCAGCCGGCGCCGATCAGCATATCCGCCTGAATGCCGCTTTGCGGCACCGCCAGCAGGTGGAGGTCGCGCACGCCGCGCCGGATCATGGCGCGCGTCGCCGCCATGGCGACAAAGGAATAATCCGGCGGCACCGCGACCATGGCGCCGTCGCTGACGCGTGCCGCCAGCGCTTCCACCGTCTCTACCGGAACGCCGCCAAACGCCATTGCTCGCGCTCCGGCTAGAAATCCTCGTCGTCATATTGGGCGATGGCCGCCTTGCCGGTCATGATGCGCAAGAACAAAGCCGCCGATTCGGGCAGCAGCTTGTACATGTAAAAGCGCGCCGTCTTAAGCTTGTTGGCGTAGTAGCGCCCGTCACCATCCGCGTCTCCGTTGGCCTTGGCCGCGGCCTTTTCGGCCATCATCGCCCACATATAGCCGACCGCCACGAGGCCGAACATTTTTAAGTAATCGGTGGCCACGGCGGCCGCCTCCTCGGGGTCGCCGAGGCCCTTCTGGGCGATCACCAGGGTCGCCTGTTGCAGCTTGCCGAGCGCCTTGGCGAGCGGCAGGACGATCTCCTTCAGCGTCTCGTCGTCCTGATGCGCCGCGACGAATTCGGTTGCCGGATGGAAGAAATGGCGCAACAGCCGGCCGGTATTCTGGCCCAGCTTGCGGCCCACCAGGTCGAGCGCCTGGATGCCGTTGGCGCCCTCATAGAGCTGCGCGATGCGCGCGTCGCGCACCAGTTGCTCCATGCCGTGCTCGGCGATATAGCCGTGCCCGCCATGCACCTGGACCGCCAGATTGGTGGCCTCGAAGCCGCGGTCGGTGAGGAACGCCTTGATGATCGGCGTCATCAGCTGGACCAGCTCGTCGGCGTCGCGGCGCGTCTCGGCGTCCGGGTGGTGGGTCGAGATATCGAGGTTGAGCGCCGTCCAATAGGCGAGCGCGCGCGCTCCCTCATTATGGGCGCGCTGGGTGAGCAGCATGTTGCGGACATCCGGATGGACGATGATCGGATCGGCCTTGTCGGCGCTCTTGGCACCTTTCGCCAGGCTCTTGCCCGAGCGGCGCTCCTTGGCGTAGGCGGTGGCCGACTGATAGGCGGTCTCGCCGAGCGCCAGGCCCTGCATGCCGACGCCGAGGCGGGCACCGTTCATCATGGTGAACATGCAGCGCAAGCCCTTATGCGCCTCGCCGATGAGATAGCCCTCGGCCTCGTCGAAATTGAGCACGCAGGTGGCCGAGCCGTGAATGCCCATTTTCTTTTCGATCGAGCCGCAGGAAACGCCGTTGCGGGGGCCCAGTTCGCCGTCCGCCTTGACGTTGATTTTTGGCACCAGGAAAAGAGAAATGCCGCGCACCCCTTCCGGCGCATCGGGCAGCTTGGCCAGCACCAGATGGATGATGTTCTCGGCCAGATCATGCTCGCCGGCGGAGATGAACATCTTGCTGCCGCTGATGCGGTACACGCCGTCGCCGGCCGGCGCCGCCTTGGTGTGGATGAGGCCGAGGTCGGTGCCGCAATGGCTTTCGGTCAGGCACATGGTGCCGCTCCATGAGCCGTCCGCCAAATGCGGCAGGTAGGTGTCCTTGATCGCTTCGCTGCCATGGCGCGCGATCAGCGCCGCGGCGCCGCCCGACAACAACGGACAGACACCGAAGGCGAGGTTGGTCGAGCACACCATCTCCTCGATGACGAAATTCATCAGCGCCGGCAGGCCCTGGCCGCCATATTTTGGGTCCGACGAGATCGACAGCCAGCCGGCGCCGACAAACTCGTCATAGGCCTGCTTGAAGCCGGGCGGCGTGCGCACCACGCCGTTTTCGTAAGTACAGCCCGCCTCGTCGCCGACGCGGTTGAGCGGCAGCAGCTTGTCCTCGCAGAATTTGGCGCCTTCCTCGAGAATGGCGTCGATGGTGTCCGGCGTCGCTTCCTCGTAGCCGGGCAGCTTGGACAATTGCTCGGCGTCGAGCGTTTCGTGGATGACGAAGCGCATGTCGCGCAACGGCGCTTTATAGATCTGCATATCTCTTGCTCCTGGCCGCTTGGTGGTTAGTTCCTGAGCGGCTTGCCGGTTTCCAACATATGTTCGAGGCGGGCGATGGTGAGCGGGTTCCTGGCCAGCGTTGCCAAAGCGCGGCGCTCAAGCGCGGACAAATCATCCTCGCTCACCGCGTCGGTGCTGTCGGTCTTGCCGCCGGTGAGGACGATGCCGAGCTGATCGACGACGGTGATATCATGCTTGGTCGCCTTGCGCGTCTTGGCGAGGCCGCGCACCGCCATCATCAGCGCCACGCGGGCCGACTTGCCGGGCAGATTGATTTCGCGCGGCTCGGGTGCCCGATAATTCTCGGCCAGCTCGAGGGCGCGCGCCTTGGCGTCGGCCAGCAGGCGGTCGCGGTTGGCGGTGACTCGGTCAGTGTCGCGCAAGTAGCCCATCTCGAAGGCTTGTGCCGCCGAGCGCGAGACCTTGGCGAGACCGATGGTCTGGAACAGCTTGGAGATAACCGGCATGGCGCCGCCACCCAAAATACCGCCGCGCTTGTCGGTAAGACCGCGCACCAGCATCTCCTTGCAGCCGCCCCAGCCCGGTATCAGACCGACGCCGACCTCGACCAGGCCGACATAGGATTCGGCATGCGCCTGCACGGCGTCGCAATGGAGGAGCGACTCGCAGCCGCCGCCCAAGGCCATGCCCGACGGCGCGCCGACGACCGGGAAGGGGGCGAATTTAAGCGCCTTGAAAGCGTCCTGGCCCTGCTTGACCATATCCTCCATCATCGGCCAGGCGGCGAGGTTGATGGCGAACAGGGCGAGGCCGAGATTGACGCCGACCGAATAGTTGCTGCCTTCATTGTGCAGCACCAGGGCCTTGTAATCCTTGCCCACCGCCGCGACCGATTGGCCGATCATGGCCAGGGTGTCGGGATCGATGGCGTTCATCTTGCTGTGGAATTCGAGGCAGGCGACGCCGTCGCCGATATCCCAGAGGCTGGCGGAGCCGTTGCCGTGGATCGGCGCGCCGGCGCGTTTGACGTCGGCGAGCAGCAGCACGCCGGGCGCGCGCGCGACCGTCACATAGCCGCCGTCCGTGGCGAGATATTGCAGGCGCCCCTCGGCGACGCGGTAGAAGCCGCCCTTGTCGGCGGCGAGTTTGAGGAACTCCGGCACGTCGCGGCCTTCCACCGCGAGGCGCTCGGCGAGCCAGGCGGCGCCGATCTTGTCGATCAGTTCGAACGGCCCCTGCTTCCAGGCATAGCCGAGCTTCATGGCGTCATCGACGTCGGCCACATTGTCGGCGATTTCGGGAATCAGATCGGCGGCGTAGGTCAGCGTCGCCGACATCACCTGCCAGGCGAAATTGCTGACCGCGTCGCCATGCTCGAAGAGCGCGCGCGGCGAGCTGCCGGCGGCGCGCACGCTGTCCGGCGTCGGGCGCAGCGCCGTCGAATATTCGCCCGTGGCGAGGTCGATCACCTCTTTGACGGGCGTGCCGCCGTCTTTGTTGAGGCGGTAGAAGCCGCCTTTGCCCTTGCGCCCGATCGAGCCGTCGGCGATCATTTTCTTGATCAGCTCGGGCTCGCCGTAAAGCGCGCGGTAGGCGTCGCTCGAAGGCACGGCGTCATAGAGGCTCTTGCCGACGAGCGGCATCAGATCGATGCCGACCAGATCCATCAGGCCGAAGATGCCGGTCTTGGGGATGCCCAGCGCCCGGCCGATCGCGGCGTCGGCCTGCTCGACCGTGACATCGCCCTTGAACGCCTCGACCACCGCCGCCTGAATCCAGAAGGTGCCGATGCGGTTGGCGATGAAGCCGGGCGTGTCCTTGCATACGACGACGCCCTTGCCGAGTTCGCGGTCGGCGAAATCACTGATGGTGGCAACCGCCTCGGCCCGCGTCCTGTCGCCGCTGACGATTTCGAGAAGCCGCATATAGCGCGGCGGATTGAAGAAATGGGTGATGAGAAAATCGCGCTGGAAGCTCTCCTCCATGCCGGCCATCAACTCGCGGCAGGGGATCGTCGAGGTGTTGGAGGAGACGATGCTGCCATCCTTGCGCACGCCGTCGATCATGCGGTAGATCGCCTGTTTGATATCGAGCCTCTCGATCACCGCCTCGACGATCCAGTCGGCCTCGGCGAGCAGCGCCAGATCGTCCTCGATATTGCCGCAAGCGACGCGCTTGGCGCCGCGCTTTTCCATGAAGGCGGCGGGCTCGGCTTTTAGCATGCGCTCGACCGCGCCGAGCGCGAGCTCGCTGCGCTTCTTGGCACCCTCCGGCACGATATCGAGGAGAACCACATCGATGCCGGCATTGGCGACATGGGCGGCGATGCCGCTGCCCATCAGCCCGGCGCCGATCACCGCAACCTTGTCGATCGCCATCAGGCCGCCTCGAGCACGGTGGAAATACCCTGGCCGCCGCCGATGCATTGGGTGGCCAGCGCGTAGCGTTTGCCTTCGCGCTTGAGAAGCTGCGCCGCCTTGCCGGTGATGCGCGCACCGGTGGCGCCGAGCGGATGGCCGAGCGCGATGGCGCCGCCGTCCAGATTCATCTTGTCGAGGTCGATCGAAAGCTCGCGCACGCAGGCCAGCGCCTGCACGGCGAAGGCTTCGTTCAATTCAATGACGTCGATATCACCCATACTGACGCCGGCGCGCTCGAGCGCCTTGGCGGTCGAGACCACCGGGCCGAAGCCCATGATCTCGGGCTGGCAGCCGGCGACGGCGACGCTTTTGATCCTGGCCAAGCAATCGAGATTGTTGGCCGCGGCATATTCCTCGGTGCACACCAGCACCGCCGAGGCGCCGTCGGTCAGCGGCGACGAGGTGGCGGCCGTGACCGTGCCCTCGGCGTCGAAGGCGGGCTCCAGGCCGGCCAGCGCTTCGAGGTTGGTGCCGGGGCGGATACAGCCATCCTGATCGATCGTCTCACCAGCGCATTCGACGGCGACGATCTCGCCGGCGAGGCGCCCCTCTTCGCGCGCCGCGCTCGCCTTGGCATGGCTGGAAACGGCGAGCGCTTCCTGCTCCTCGCGCGGAATCTGGTATTTCTGCGCCAGGTTCTCGGCGGTTTCGCCCATCGCCATATAGGCACCCTCATTGCTCTCATAGAGGTCGGCATTGGGCATCGGGTTGTAGCCGCCCATCGGAATACGCGACATCGATTCGACGCCGGCGCAAATGAAGGCGTCGCCGGCATTCATCTGGATGGCGCCGGCGGCGATGTGGATCGACTGCATCGACGAGCCGCAGAACCGGTTGACCGTGACGCCGGCGACGGAAATCGGCAAATCCGACAGCAGGCCGACGATGCGCGCCACGTTGAAGCCCTGCTCGCCCTCGGGAAAGGCGCAGCCCATGATCAGATCCTCAATGCCGGCGGGGTCGACGCCGCTCGTTGCGATCAGCCCGCGCACCACGTCGGCGGCCAGATCGTCGGGCCGCTTCTTCACCAATTGGCCCTTATGGGCGAAATGGAAGGGCGATCTCTTATATCCTGCGATGACGACGGGTTTCATGATTGCGACCTCGTTGAATTGGATTTATCTCCGGCCTGTGTATCACGCCGGCGGGCTGAATTTCGACTCATGTCGAGGATGCCGCGTCAAGCTTGGCGGCCTCCTCGGCGACGAGTTCCTTCTTGGAGAGCTTGCCGATCAGGGTTTTCGGCAGCTCGTCGCGGAATTCGATCTCCTTGGGCATTTCGATTTTGGAGAGCTTGTCCTTGAGGAAGTCGGTCAGGCCCTCGGCGTCGAGCGACTGGCCGGCGCGCAGCTTGACGAACGCCTTGACGGTCTGCTGGCGGTAGGCATCGGCGATGCCCGCCACGGTGACCTCTTCGACCGCCGGGTGGCGGTATATCGCCTCCTCGACATGGCGCGGATAGATATTGTAGCCGCCGGCGAGAATGATCTCCTTGAGCCGGTCGATGAGGTAGGTGTAGCCGTCCTCGTCGATATAGCCGACATCGCCGGTATGAAAGCGGCCATCCAAGAGCGCCGCCGCGCTCTCCTCCTCGCGGTTCCAGTAGCCGCTCATGACCTGCGGGCCGGTGATGCAGATTTCGCCGGTCTCGCCCTGGGCCAGAACCTTCGACGGGTTCTCGATATCGGTAATTTCGACCACCGTGCCGGGCGCCGGCAGTCCGAGCGAGCCGGCCCGCGATTCGCCGGTCGAGGGGTTGCACAGCGCCACCGGCGAGGTCTCGCTGAGGCCGTAGCCTTCGAGGAGACGGCAGCCCGACAGCGATTCGAACTTTTCCTGGACGTCGCGCGGCAGGGTATCGCCGCCGGCCAGGCAATAGCGCATCGAGGTGAGATCGAACTTGCCGGCGGCGACGCCGGGGTGATTGTTGATGGCGATATAGATCGTCGGCACGGCGGGGAAGAAGGTCGGGCGCTTCTTGTCGATGACCTTGAGCGCCGCCTCGAGCTCGAAGCGCGGCAGCAGAATCATCTTGGCGCCGGCATGGATGCTGAAATTCATCACCACCGTCATGGCGAAGACATGGAACAGCGGCAGCACGCCCATCATCACTTCCTCGCCGAATTTGGTTTCGGGGAAGAAAAGGGTCGCCTGCTGCACGTTGGCGGTGAGATTGGCGTGGCTGAGCATGGCGCCCTTGGGCCGCCCGGTGGTGCCGCCGGTATATTGCAGCACCGCGATATCCTCTTCCGGGTCTATCTCGACCGCCTCGGGGCGGCCGTCATTGGCGCATAGCCGTTTGAACGAAACATGGCGCCCATCGGCCGGCAGCTTGACGATATTCTTGCCCTTCAGCAGCCGGTACAGGAGGCTTTTCGGAAACGGCAGCTGCTCGGCCATCGATGCCAATATGATTTTCTTCAGCCGCGTCGTGCTCAGCATTTTAGCCGCCTTGTCGTGGATCAGCGGCATGTCGAGGGTGATCATGACGTCGCATTCGGAATCCTCGATCTGGCTGCGGATTTCCTCCTCGGCGTAGAGCGGGTTGAAATTGACCACCGTGCCGCCGGCCTTGAGCACGGCGTAATAGGAGATCACCATGGCCGGGCAGTTGGGCAGCATCAGGCCGACGCGCCCGCCCTTTTGCAGGCCTTCGGCCTGCAGGCCCTTGGCGGCGCGGTTCACCAGCGCGCCGAGCTCGGCAAAACTGTAAATGCGATCCATGAAATCGATGGCCGGGTTGGCGGCGTATTTCGCCGCCGCGTTTTCCATCAGTTCCGGCAGCGCCTGGGCGCTGAGAGGCGCCCGCCAATCGATATCGTCGGGATAGGATTTTTCCCAGATATAGGGCTGCTTTGCTTCGCTCATCGCCAAATTCCCCCATCCTTACGGAACGCCGGACGGCGCTCATTCCGGCACCGCGGACAGCCGCTCAATTGAATAGTGAATATATTAGTCAATATTCACTCAATGCCAATCGAGGATCAAGCGATTTTGCCGCTTTGCCGAAGCGGACGCAATGATTCCCCGCGATTCCCCGCGATTCCCCGCCTTTCCCGGCGTTTCCCAGCGTTGCCCAGCGCCGCGCGGCGCCGGCGGTCCCGTGTGCGGCCGGAAAATATCGATGTTCACATTGGTGCCACCGCTCTTGACCCTGGCTTGGCGGCATACGATATTGGAGCATAAATAGCTCACCAAATAGTAGAAGTGGCGGGGAGGTTCGTTCGCATATGCCGGATGGGCAAAAGCCTAAGATTCTGGTCATAGATGACGATGATCTGGTGCGCGCGACGATTGTCGCCGTGCTTGAGCGCGCCGATGTCGAGGTGACCGAAGCCGAGGATGGCAGCGTCGGCATGCGCCTGTTCAAGGAGAGCGGCCATGACGTGGTGATCACCGATATCCTGATGCCCAACCGCGAAGGCATCGAGACCATTCGCGATCTGCGCCGCGCCGAGCAGGGTGTCAAGATCATCGCCATGTCCGGCGGCGGCAATATCGACAAGATGCAATTGCTCGATTTGGCGCAGAAGTTCGGCGCCGACCGCGTCCTGCCCAAGCCCTTCACGCCGCAACAGGTGTTGACGGCGCTCGACGAGGTGCTTGCGGAGCGCTCGGAATAAGTCCCTCTTCCCCGAGGGGAAGAGGGTGGGGAGAAGGGGCAAACTTAGCGCGCGGAGCGCGCTTGGCTCTCCCCTCCAACCCAAACCCTTCCTCCCCGCTGGGGAAGAAGGGCCTGTTCCGGGCGTTTAGTCACGCCTCGGATACTTGCTTGCCACATAATCCTCGACGATGCTTTGAAACGCTTCGGCGATGCCTTCGCCTCTCAGCGTCACCGTCTTTACGCCATCGACGAAAACCGGCGCCGCCGGGGCTTCGCCGCTGCCCGGCAGGCTGATGCCGATATCGGCATGCTTGCTTTCGCCGGGGCCGTTGACGATGCAGCCCATGACGGCGAGCTGCATATCCTCGACGCCGACATGGGTCTGGCGCCATTCCGGCATGCGGGTGCGCACATGGCTCTGGATTTTTTCGGCGAGCTCCTGAAACAGCGTGCTGGTGGTGCGCCCGCAGCCCGGGCATGCGGTGACCTGCGGCGTGAAGGCGCGCAGCCCCATGGTTTGCAGGATCTCCTGCGCCACCACGACCTCCTGGGTGCGGTCGCCGCCGGGCGCCGGCGTGAGCGAGACGCGGATGGTGTCGCCGATGCCTTGCTGCAGGAGAATGCCGAGCGCCGCGCTCGAGGCGACGATGCCCTTCGAGCCCATGCCGGCCTCGGTCAGGCCGAGATGAAGGGCGTAATCCGAGCGCGCCGCCAGATCGCCATAGATGGCGACCAGGTCCTGCACCTGGCTGACCTTGCAGGAAAGCACGATGCGCTCGCGGGTGAGGCCTATTTCCTCGGCCAGGGCGGCGCTCCTCAGCGCCGATTCGACGAGCGCCGCGCGCATCACCTGGCGCGCCTCGGCCGGCGTATCGAGGGCGGCGTTCCGGTCCATCAATTCGGCCAACAGCTCCTGATCGAGGCTGCCCCAATTGACGCCGATGCGCACCGGGCGGTCGTTCTCGAGCGCCACCTCGATCATGGTGCGGAACTGGCGGTCGCGCTTGTCGCGAAAGCCGACATTGCCGGGATTGATGCGGTATTTCGCCAGCGCCTCGGCGCAAGCCGGATGGTCGCGCAGCAATTTATAGCCGTTATAGTGGAAATCGCCGATCAGCGGCACGCCGCAATCCATCGCGTCGAGGCGCTCGCGGATGGGCGCCACCGCCGCCGCCGCCGCCGCCGTGTCGACGGTGACGCGCACCAGCTCCGAGCCCGCCTCGGCCAGCGCGCGCACCTGCGCCGCCGTGCCTTCGACGTCCGCCGTGTCGGTGTTGGTCATGCTCTGCACGAGGACCGGCGCGCCGCCGCCGATGCGGTACGGACCCACGCGGACGCCGACGCTGGCGTGGCGCGTGGTATGGGGGATGCCGCCGTTCATGACGTGCCGCCAGGCTCAGCCCAGCACTTTTTCCCTGGCGCGGTGCAGGAAATCGATGGTCGAGGCGATGGTCAATTCCGGGCACTCGACCAGATCGGCATGGCCGATATCCTCGTAAACGATGATTTCGCAGCCCGGCACATTGTCCGCCACCCAGCTCGCGCCGGCGCCTGTCGGGCCGGTCTCCATCGGCGTCAACATGTCCTTTTTCGCCGTGATGACGAGGGTCGGGTTTTTGATTTTCTTGCAATCCTCGCGCAAATCCATGTTTTCCATGGCCAGGCAGGCCTGCACCACGGTATCGACCGAGTTGAGGCCGACGACGGTGCGCACCATTTCGACGATGGCCGGGCCGTTCGGGCCGTCGAGATAATCGGCGCCGACGGCCTGGGTCAGGACATGGTCGGCGAATTGCGGCGAACAGCCCCAGCTTTGCGCCATGTGGCGCCAGGTGCGGAACATGATCTTGCGCATCTCGTCGCATTTGGCGAAGGCGCAATCGCTCACCACGCCGATACATTTTTCGGGATATTTTGCCGCGAATTTGAGCGCGATCATGCCGCCGGCGGAGGTTCCCATGACATGCGCGCGCGGGATATCGAGCCTCTCCATCAATGCCGCCAGATCGTCCGCCCAGAGTTCGACATCGTAAGCCTGCAGCGGCCGGTCGCTCTGGCCGTAGCCGCGCTGGTCATAGCTGATGAGCTTGAAATTCTCGGCCAGACCCTGCCACACCATGGCGAAATTCTGGCGCCCGAACAGCGAGCCGCCGATTAGCGCCAGCGGCTCGCCGTCGCCCATATATTCATAGTAAATATTGATCCCGTTGGCTTCGACTTTCGGCATTTTCGTGCCCCCCTTGGCCGTGTTTGACGCTCATTATGGCGCTCAAACCGGCCAAGGTCGATGGCGGTTTACGCCGCCTTGTTCGCCCGCCGCCTTGGGCGCTGGGAATTGCGGCGGCGCTGGCCGGGCCGTTTGTTGCGCTCGGCGCCGCGCTTGGCCGTGGCGGCGGCATTCTGGATCTCCGCCGCGTGGAACGGGTGATCGGCGAAAACCGGCACGCACTGGCGAATGGTCTTCTCGATATCGCTCAAATACGCGCGTTCGTCATGGTCGCAAAACGAGATTGCGACGCCGCCGGCCCCGGCGCGCGCCGTGCGGCCGATGCGGTGGACATAGCTTTCGGGCTCGTTGGGCAGATCGAAATTGATGACGTGGGTGATGCCCTCGACATCGATGCCGCGGGCCGCGATATCGGTCGCCACCAGCGCCCGGATGCGCCCAGAACAAAAGCTCTTGAGGGCGCGCTGGCGGGCATTTTGCGCCTTGTTGCCGTGAATGGCGTCGGCAGCGACCCCGCCCCGGTGCAAGTGCCGCGCCACACGATCGGCGCCGTGCTTGGTGCGGGTGAAAATGAGCACCCGGCTTATGTCCTCGTCGTTCAGCAATTCGCTGAGGAGCGTGCGTTTCTTGTCCTTGGCGACGAACAGAACGCGCTGCACCACCTTTTAGACGGTGCTCGCCGCCGGGGCGATTTCGACCCGCTCGGGATCGCTCAAGAGGCTGTCGGCCAGTTTCTCGATCGTTTTCGGCATGGTGGCGGAAAACAGCAAGGTCTGACGCCGCGCCGGCAGCGCCGCGGTAATCCTCTTGACGTCCGGAAGAAAACCCATGTCGAGCATGCGGTCGGCTTCGTCGAGGATGAAGGTCTCGATGCCATCGAGGCGCACATGGCCCTGGTTCATCAGGTCGAGGAGGCGCCCCGGCGTGGCGACCAGCACATGGACGCCCTGGTTCAACGCACGGATTTGCGGCCGAACGGCCGTGCCGCCGAAGACCACCGTGGAGCGCAGGCGTAAGTAGCGGCCATAGCTTGTGAAGCTGTCATTGATCTGGCCGGCCAATTCACGCGTCGGCGCCAGGATCAGCGCGCGCGGCTGGCCGCGCCGCGCCGCGCCGGGGTTATCCGCCAGGCGATGCAGCAGCGGCAGCGCAAATGCGGCGGTCTTGCCGGTGCCGGTCTGGGCGACGCCCAGGAGATCGCGCCCCTTGAGGAGCGCCGGGATGGATTTGAGTTGGATTGGTGTGGGGGTGGTGTAGCCTTCGTCCGTGATGGCGCGAAGGATCGGCTGGGCCAGTTCAAGGCCCCTGAAGTCGGTCATGTAAGGATTGTCTTTCTTTATTGAATTATTGTGGTCCGGCAAGGCCATGACGGCGGATGCCGGCCTAACGAAACGCCTGAATCTGTCGGAAAAAATCCTGCCCGGCTGAATAGGTGTCGCGCCGGCGATCGATCAAAATACGACCTTAATAGGAGTGTCGCTGAGACGGCATATGAGGCTTTGAGCCCAATAAGTCAAGACCTTGCGTTTCGAAGCGCCCATTTGCGCCGGTTCAGGCAGGGGCCGGGCGCGGCGCGGCGCGGAGTTCCTTCAACTCGAACGCATCGGCGTAAATCTCCTTGAGATCGGCGCCGGCCAGGAAGGCGCGCTTCTTGGCGCCCTCGACCATGGGCGGATTGCCGCACAGATAAACCCGCCAGCCGGCGAGGTCCGGGATTTCACCGAAGGCAACCTCCTCGGCGCGTCCCCGGGCATGGCCGGGCGGCGGGGCCGCTCCGGAAAGACAGCCCGTATAGCTGAAATTCGCGTTCGCCGCGGCCAAATCGAGCAGCCTATCCTGAAGATAAAGCCCGCCCTCGGCGCGCGAGCCGTGATAAAGCCGGATCGGGCCATTATGGCCGTCATTCAGCGCGTCGCGCGCGATCGCCGCCAGGGGTGCGAGGCCGGTGCCGTTGCCGATCATCAGCAAGCCCTGCCCGGGATCGCCGGGCAGATAAAAGCAGCACCCGTTGGGTCCCTGAATATCGACGCTTTCGCCGACCTGCATCTCGTCGAATACCCAGTTGCTCATTTGCCCGCCGGCTAAGCGTTTGATGTGGAATTCCAGATATCTATCGAGATTGGGCACGCAGGCGAGCGAGTAGGAGCGGCTCAGCCCGTTGCGCCGGCGCAAGTTGAGGAATTGTCCGGCGTGGTAGTAAAGCGGTGTCGCCGGCTCCAATACGACGCGGCAAATGTCGGGCGCCAAAAGCTCGCGCGAGAGAATCACGGCGCGCTGGTAGAGCGCGGCGTCTTCCCCCTGGACGACGCTGATATCGCTTTCCGGCCGGCACAGGCAGGACAGGAAATAGCCTTGGGCGCGCAGCGTATCGCGCAGGCCCGCTTGCGCTTTTTCAGGAACCGCGCCCTCGACCGCCTGCATCATGCAATTCAGACAACTTCCCTTGCGGCAGGAATAGTTGGCTTCCTCGCCATGGCGCAGCAGCGTGTCGAGGACGGTTTCGCTCGGTTGGCCCTCGTAAGCGCTGTCGTTGAACTGGACGGTGGCCATATGACGGCGCTTAGCGGTTCAACACTTCGCTCCGCGTACCGGCGGCGACGGTCATGATTTCGCCGGCGATATCGGCGGGCACGCCAAGCTCGCTCAGCGTATCCTGAAGATGGCCCGCCACGGCGTCGAAATGCGAATCGTCCATGCCCTGCTCGACGAGCTTGGCATGGGCCGTGCGCAGGTCCTTGCCGGTGTATTCGTTGGGTCCGCCGAACACCATGGTGAGAAAGGCTTTTTGCTTTTCGCGCTGGGCGTCCATGTCGGTATTGTCTAAATAGCCGCTGATATGGTCGTCGCTGAGGACCTTGCGGTAGAACATGTCGACGGCGGCGTTGACCGCCGCTTCACCGCCGATTTTCTGATAGATCGTGTCGGCCATCTTGAGTTTCTCCTTGGATTGATCGGGCACGGGGAAATGGATGGCCAACTATCGCCGGAAGGGGTTACCAAAGAGTGAAATACGGCGCGGAGGTCCCTAATCTTCCACCGCCTGCTCCGCGATGGCGGCGAAAATCACGTCGAGCTCGCCGGCCATCTCGTCGAGCGCCGCCGTGCCGTAGGGCGCGAATATTGCCGAGGGGGTGCGGTAGGTGAGGGTGGCGCTGCCGTCGCCATCGTCGGTGATGTAGAAGCGCGGCGGCGCTTCGATGCCGGCCTCGACGCTCGCCGCCAGCATGCGCACGGCGAAATCGTTGCGGAACACGCCGATCACCATGTTGCCGGCGATATCGATGCCGCGCCGCTTGGCGCCGGCGCTGGCGCTGGCCTTTGTGACGGCGAACATGCCGTTTTCCTTGATCGCGCCGTTCAGCGCCTTGACCAGCCGGGCGAAGGATTTATCGCTGGCCAGGCTGTGCGTGCCGGGATGCGGCCATTCGCCAGCCGTGGCGGGGGCGGCGAGAAAAATAAATATGACGGCCAGGGCGGCCCAGCGTTGCGCGATTCGCGGCATCTTCTTTCCCATTCCAGAGCTGTTGCCGTTGCCGCCGGATTATAGAGCGCGCGGCCAACAAGTGGGGTAACAGGAGAGTGAAGAGGGGGGGGGACTAGCTTTCGATGCGGCGCCGCTGGTCGGGCGCCAGGCTGTACCATTCGGTGTCGGCCTCGGTGCCGTTTTCCCACACCAGGGCGGCGAATTTTGCGGCGCCGTCGAGTGCCGTCAGCGGGTGGTGCCAGATGCCGGGATTGTAATTGATGCCTTGCGTGGCGCCGACGATGAAGGCGTCGAGACGCGCCATGTCGGGTCCGCCGTCGGCCGCGTCGGGGCATACCATGACGATGTAGCGCGCCGCCTCGAGCGGAAAGAAAGCCTGGCTCGATTGCGGATGGCGCTCCATGCGCTCGATTTTGAGCGGCAGCGCGCTCGCCTCGGCGCTGGCCAGCAGCAGGTTGGGCCGCGCATCGGCGCGCCCGTTGAACAGCTCGGCCTGGAAATCATAGCGTCCCGGGCCCGCGGGAACGTCGAGAAGCTGGCCGTAGGGTGCAAAAGAGTCGTTATCGATGGGCCGCGCGGTTACGATTTTCATGGCACCAGTATATAGAGCGAAGAGGCGCCAGGGGGAGGCGAAAATGGCGGACCGAGCGAGACTGCCCGAATTGTCCGAGCAAGAGGCCGGCGTCGAAGTGAAGGCCATCTATGAAGAGATCAAGGCGTGCTGCCGGGTGCCCATGGTGGCGTTGATCTACCGCCATCTCGCCACCCATGACGGGCTTCTCGAATGGAGCTGGCGGGTGCTGGCGCCGGCGATGCGCTCGGGCGCGCTGAGCCGGGCGGCGCGCGAAGCGGCGGCGGCGCCGCTCTCCGCCCAATTGCCGCCGCTCACGCCGGACGCGGCGCAAGCGCTCGGCCTCACGGAGATGGACCTCGCCGCCATCGCCTATATTGCCACCGCCTACAACACCGCCAATCCGCACAATATCATCGCCGTCCGCGTGCTCATGACATTGCTCGCGACGGACGAGGCAGGCGGAAGTGACGCCTCCGCCGACGGCCCGCCTGTCGCGACCGCGACCTTTCCCGCTTTGCCGCCCGTGGTGCAGTTGGAGGATATGCCGCCGGCCCTGGCCGAACGGGTCAGGCGGTTGCGCGTCAGCGGCGACGATGGCTCGCGCGGTATCGTCCCCACGCTCTACCGCCATCTTGCCCACTGGCCGGATTATCTGATGGTCTCGGCGCAAGCCCTCGAGCCGCTGTTCCTAAATGGCGATATCGAGGCCGATGCGTCGCGCATCGCCACCGGCGCCGACACTGCCGCGGCCCGCCTGGCGGTCGAACTGGCGGCGCATGATTCGCCCGAAGGCCGGCACACGGGCGCCGCGCGCGAGGCGCTGCTTGCCACCCTCGGTGCGTTTACCGCCACCATTCCCGAAATGATCACCGTCGGCCGCCTGCTCGCCGCCGCCCTGCCGCCGGTAAGGTGTTAGTGTCCGTCCGGAAAGAAGTTGATTCGTTGGAATCGTTTGTGATTCTGTATT
>CAJXFT010000040.1 GCA_913053235.1 uncultured Alphaproteobacteria bacterium | reverse complement strand
TCGTTAGCGATGTAAACCGAATATTAGTTTCACAATCAACATTTTGTTAATACTTACAACTAGCCCGGATTATTCACGGCGCGCCGTGAATAATCCGGGCTAGGCGATGTGTATGACGGTCCACCCGAGGCGGATGATTTCCTTGTCGATGATGATGGCGGCGGCCTCTACGGTTACGGCGGCTCGATTATCGACGATGACGATGGCGGTGGCGGCTTCGTTGCCCCGACCAACGACTATACTCCTGTGTACACCCCCCCGGTGTACAACGCCACGGGCGGTGGCCCGACGGTGATCAGCGGGCTCCCCGGCAATGACGTATTGAGTTGGAGCTTCGGCGACGGCAATGCCGTTATCGACGGCGGCGCCGGTTTCGACACCGTGCAGATAAGCGGCAATTCCTCCGCGGCCAACACATTTTCGGTTACTTCCAATGGCGGCAATGTCTCGCTTTCGGCCGGCGACTTCAATCTCGATATCACCAATGTCGAGGCATTGGATATATCCGGCGGTTCGGGCGGCGACGCGATCACGGTGGGCAATCTCGACGGCACCGACATCACCAATGATTCGGTGACCTTCAGCGGCGGCGCCGGCGACGACGTGCTGGACGGCGAAAGCGCCTCCAAGCGCCTGGTCGCCGATGGCGGCTCCGGCGACGACACGCTTTCGACCGGCAGCGCCGACGATTCGCTGTCCGGCGGCGCCGGCAATGACGCCCTTGACGGCGGCGCCGGCAATGACGTGCTGAGCGGTGACGGCGGGCTGGCCGGCAATTTCAACGAATTCAACAGCGCCACGGCGGGCGGCGCGGAAACGCTTGCGAATGCTCTCCTCGGCGGCATCAGCGGCGTGAATATCGTCGCCGGCTCGGCCAGCTTTATCGGCAATGAAACCGTCGGCGAAGGCTCGGCCTCGAGCTTCGATGGCGTCTTCCTCGGCGAGGTGGACGGCGTCTCCTTCTCCCTCAATGAAGGCATAATGCTGAGCAGCGGCACCGGCACGCCGGGCACCACCAACACGGCGACCGCCGCCACCGGCCTTGCCAGCCAGTCCGGCGACGCCGATCTCGATAGCGTCCTTTCCGATGAGGGGTTCTTTGGTACGTCGACCGACGCCACGGTGCTCGAGTTCGATTTCACCGTCGAAACCGGAATCAGCGAAATCAGTTTCCAATTCATGTGGGGCACCGAGGAATTCCCCGATCAGGGCATCACCGATATCGGCGCGGTGTTCCTCGACGGCGTCAACATCGGCACCTTCAGCGACGACTCGCCGCTGCTGTTCAATAACGGCGTCAATGAAAGTTTTTTCACCGATAACGCCGGCAACGTCCTGACCACCGAATTCGACGGCGTCACGGCGCCGCAAACGATCACCGGCACCCTCAACGAATTGCTGACCACCCATACGCTGAAGATCGCGGTATCGGATACCAGCGACTTCTCCTTCGATAGCGGATTGTTGATTTCCGCCGACCTGTCGGCCACGGTGGGCGGCGACGATATTATGTTCGGCGGCACCGGCGACGATACCCTGTCGGGCGGCGGCGGCGACGACGTGCTGTTCGGCGACGGCGGCGCTTCCGCGTTGGGCACGAATTTGCTCAACGGCCTCGGCGGCGACGCCGGCTTCGGCGAAGGCAGCCTGGCGCGCAGCGACGACGGCTCGACACAGGTCGATATCAGCGCCGTATTCGAGAGCGGCCTTAATTTCGGCGGCAACAGCTTCAGCGAAGTCTTCATCAACGACAATGGCAACCTGACGTTCGGCAATTCGCAGGGCACCTTCACGCCGTTCCCGATCACCGGCTCGGTTTCCAATCCGATCATCGCGCCCTTCTTCGCCGACGTCGAGACCAGCCCCGGCCCCGCCACCGCGACCGAGGGCGGCAATTCGACCGGCTCCAACCTGATCTATTTTGATTCCGACACCGCCTCCGATACCTTCACCGTGACCTGGGACGATGTCGGCTTCTTCAGCGACAACACCGATTTCCTCAACGCCTTCCAGGTCAGTCTGGTCGATCAGGGCGGCGCCGAGCAAGGCGTTCGCCTCGGCGATATCTGGAATAGCTGGCACGCCGCCATGCCCGACCCGGAGGTTCTAGCCCAGCGGCTGAATTGGCCGTTGGAGACGATTACCACCATCGACGCGTACCGCGATATCGATACGCGCTTTACCTTTTTCACGCTTGCGGAGGCACGCCGCGCCTGCGCGCCATATTTTCGCGAACTGCGTTGCCATGTGCCGGAATATGAACTCGGCGAGCGTTGCCAGACGCTGTTGTTCGAGGCGGTGTGACGAACGGCGGCGAGCCGACCGGCTCCGAGACGCTCTCCGGCATCCACTGGCCGCGGCTGCCGGGCACCGGCGCAAAGGCGCTCGGCCCGATTCTGGCACAGTTCAAACAGGCCCAATGGCTGCCGGTCGAGACGCTGCTCGCCAATCAATTGGTGCAGCTTCATTCGCTGCTCTCCCATGCCCAGGCAAACGTGCCCTATTACCAACGCAGAATCGGCGGCGAGCTGTTCGATCCGATGTTCGGGCTGACGCTGGAAAACTGGCGCCGATTGCCGATTCTCAAGCGCAGCGATATTCAGGACAACGCCGCCGATCTGGTCAGCCAAAAAATTCCGCGGGCGCATTATCCGCTCGGTGAAACGCAGACCTCGGGCTCGACCGGCCAGCCGGTGAAGGTCATCGGCACCGCCGCCTCGCGCATTTTCTGGTCGGCCGTAACCATGCGCGACCATTATTGGCATCGCCGCGATTTCACCGGCAAGCTATGCTCGATCCGCGCCATCGCCGCCGACAGCGGCAGCGTTGCCAGGGGCGAGGATCATGCCAATTGGGGCTGGCCGGCCGCCAAACTTCATCAAACCGGCGCTTCGGCGGTGTTGAGTCTCGGCACCGATGTCGGCGCCCAGGCGGCATGGCTGGCCGAGCGCAATCCGCAATATCTGCTCACCTATCCGGCCAATCTGGCGGCGCTCGCCGAATATTTCCGCGCCAACGGCATGGCGCTGCCGAAGCTCAAGGAAATCCGCACCATCGGCGAGATGGTCTCGGCGAAGCTGCGCGACAAATGCCGCGAGACATGGGGCGTATCGATTGTCGACAATTACAGCTCGCAGGAGGTCGGCTATATCGCGTTGCAATGCTCCGAGGGCGAACTGTTTCACGTGCAAAGCGAGACCATTATGGTCGAGGTGCTGGACGATGCCGGCAATCCGACGCCGCCGGGCGAAGTCGGGCGCGTCGTCGTCACCGGCCTGCATAATTTCGCCATGCCGCTGATCCGCTACGAAATTCGCGATTATGCCGAGCCCGGCGAGCCCTGTCCTTGCGGCCGGGGCTTGCCCACCATCCGGCGCGTCGTCGGCCGCCTGCGCAATATGCTGGTGCTGCCGCATGGCGAATCGCGCTGGCCGCTGACCGGGTTTCACGATTTCCGCGATATCGCGCCGATCCGCCAGTATCAACTGGTGCAAAAAAGCCTGAAGCTGATCGAGGCGCGGTTTGTCACCGACCGTCCGCTCACGGTGGCCGAGGAGGACAGGCTCAGATCGGTGATGCAGAACGCGCTCGGCCACCCGTTCGATATCTTTTTCCAATATTTCGACGAGATGCCGGCGACGGCGGGCGGCAAGTTCGAGGAATTTATTTCCGAAGTATCCGTCGCGCCGCGGCTTGATTAATAGTTACCTATGCGGCCCGCGCCGGCGCCGGCGCCGGCGCTTTCATTCTGGGCAGCGCCCACATATTGGCGATGCCGATCACCGCCAGCACGCCGGCGATGAGGATGGCGTATTCATAGCCGCCCTGCCAAACATAGAGCACGCCGGCGGCCAACGGGCCGAGCAGGCCGGCAAGACCGTAGGCCGTGGACATGCGCCCATAGACGCGCGGCAGACGGGCGACGCCGTAATAGCCGGCGACGGTCACCGGATAGGCCGAGGCGCTGGCGCCGAAGGCGCCGCCGACCATGGCCAGCGCGATCAGGCTGATGACGGCGGAAGGCGCGAAGTAAAGCGCGAACAAGGGGATCGCCGTCAGCGTCGCGAGTCCGATCAGCACGCGCCGGCCGCCGATCCAGTCGCAGACGATGCCGGCCGAGAGCGCGCCGCAGATATAGGCGAGATTGGTCAGCATCGGCCCCCAATAGGCCTGGCCGGCGGGAATGCCGAAATCGGCGACAATCCCGGCCGCGTGACCCATCGACATCAGGGCGGCGAAGCCGATGAAGATGAAGCCGAGCCAGAGCAGGATGAAAGCGCGGGGGTTGTCGGTGAGAATATCGCTGAACAGGCCGCCGCCTTCATGCGTGCCGGGATGGGCGTCCGGGCGCGCGGCGAGCATCAACAGCCCGCCCAACGAGCCGATCGCGATGAGATAGACGGCAAACAGCAGCAGCACGGCATGCGGCCCCTGCCAGTCGATAATCATCGCGAATATCGGCGGCCATACCAGGCCGCCGCCGGCGAAGGCCGACATGTTCATGCTCAGCGCGACGCTGCGCCGGATCGGCAGGTCGAGGCTGGCCGCCGTCATGGCCAGGAAATAGGCGACGCCGACGGCGAAGCCGAACAGAATTCCATAACCTATAAGGAGGCTCCACAGCGCTTCGAAATATCCGGCCAGCGCCGAGCCCAGCCCGGCCAGGGTAAAGACGACGAAGATCAGGTAGGGCAGCGAGGCGATGCGCAGCAGGCTGTGCGTGCAGAACATGCCGACGGTCATCGATATGAAGGCGACTGAATAGGCCAGGCTGATATCGGAACGGGTGGCGCCGATCGATTCCTCAAGCGGCGCGACCAGCACGCTCCAGCCGTAAAACGAGCCCATCGAGAAGTTGACCAGGATGGCGAGAACCAGAGGAAGCAGGGACATTTCTGTTTTCTTGTTGTATCCGATGGGTTGGGGCGGAGTTTTCGGGCGGCGGCGCTTTCGCGCCCTTGCCGGGAATGTTAAGCCTTTGAGGCGAACAGAGGAAACGTTACTTTGCGGCAATCGGCGCGGTTTGGGAAGTTGATATGTTCGATCGCCGCGCCAGGTGGTGAGAATGGGCTCAAGGGAAACACCGGATTCGGTTGAAAGCGTGCGCGCGCTGTTGCGGCGCGGCGACTATGTCGCCGACGGCGGTTTGGCGACGGCGCTGTTCCTCTGCTTCGAGCTCGGCCGCCCGCTTTTGCTGGAAGGCGAGAGCGGCGTCGGCAAGAGCGAGCTCGCCATCACCCTGGCACGCCAATTGGAGCGCCCGCTCTTGCGCCTGCAATGTCACGAGGGGTTGGACGCTTCGGCCGCCGTCTATGAGTGGAACTACGCCGCTCAGATGATCGAAATCCGCCTCGCCGAGCATGACCGGGAGCGCGGCCGGGACGCCGTCGCCGCCGATATTTTTTCGCGGCGCTTTCTCATCAAGCGCCCCATTCTCCAGGCATTGGAGCCCAGCGCCGCCGGCGCCCCGGTTCTGTTGATCGACGAAATCGACCGCGCCGATGAGGGCTTCGAGGCGTATCTGCTGGAGATTCTCTCGGATTTTCAGGTCAGCGTGCCGGAGCTCGGCACCGTCCGCGCGGCGGCGCGGCCGATTGTCGTGATCACCAGCAACCGCACGCGTGAAATTCACGACGCCCTCAAGCGGCGCTGCATTTACCATTGGATCGATTATCCGGACGCGGTGCGCGAGGCGGAAATTCTTAAGCGACGCGCGCCCGGCATCGCGCGCCGGCTGACCGAGAGCCTCGACGCTTTGGTGCAGGATTTGCGGCAAAAGGAATTCCGCGGCGATGCGTCCGTCGCGGCGGCGGTGAATTGGACGGCGACGCTGATCGAAATGGACCGCCAGGAACTCGACCCCAAGGACACCAGCGCCGGCATCGCGCATATTCTCCAGCGCCAGCAGAGCGGCGACAGTGACGCCGTCGCCGATGCGCTTCGCCTTGCCGACGGCGACGGCCGCGCGGGCGACGGCCGGGAGGCTGACGGCCGGGAGGGGGGCGAATGAAGCGCCTGGCACCGGTCGATATTTCGGGCGGCGGCAAGCTGGCGCTCAACGTCATGCATTTTGCCCGCGCGCTGCGCGCCGCCGGGCTGCCGGTCGGCCCCGGCAAGACCCTGGAGGCGGTTCAGGCCGCCGCTCTTGTCGGGCTTGCGCCGCGCCATGATTTTTACTGGGCGCTGCATGCCGTGTTCGTCGAGCGCGCCGCCCAGCGGCTGGTTTTCGACCAGGCGTTTCGCCTGTTCTGGCGCAACCCGGCCGAGCTCAGGCGCATGATGGCGGCGACGGTGCCGGGCGCCGAGCAAAAGGACGGGCAGGAGAAAATCAGCCGCCGGGTCGCCGACGCGCTGTCGCCCGACGATGCGGATACGCCTCGCGAAGACGAAGAAATCGAGGTCGAGCTCGACACAAGGCTGACCTATTCCGCCCTCGAGCTGTTGCAGGAAATGGATTTCGACAGCATGTCGCGGGACGAGATCGACGAGGCCAAGCGCGCCATCGCCGAAATGCGCCTGCCGATCATGGATATCCCGACGCGGCGCTTCGCCGCCGATCAGCGCGGCGCCAGGATCGATATGCGGGCGACGCTGCGCGCCGGCTTGCGCACTTCCGGCGCCATGATGCCGCTCAAATACCGCCGCCGCGTCACCCGCCATCCGCCGCTGGTGGTGCTGTGCGACATCTCCGGCTCGATGAGCCGCTATTCGCGCATGTTCCTGCATTTCGTGCACGCCATCACCAATGACCGCGACCGCGTGCACAGTTTCATTTTCGGCACCCGGCTCACCAATATCACGCGCCATCTGCAATATCGCGACGTCGATGTGGCGCTCGACCGGGTCGCCCAGGCGGCGCTCGACTGGTCGGGCGGCACGCGGATCGGCGCCAGCCTGCATGATTTCAACCGCCTATGGTCGCGCCGCGTGCTCGGCCAGGGCGCCGTGGTGTTGCTGATTACCGACGGGCTGGACAGGGGCGATGTCGACGGGCTGGAGCGCGAGATCGAGCGTTTGCACAAATCCTGCCGCCGCCTGATCTGGCTCAACCCGCTGCTGCGCTTCGAGGGATTTCGCCCCGAGGCGCGCGGCGTGCGGGTGATCCTGCCGCATGTCGACGATTTCCGCAGCGTGCACAGCCTCAACAGCCTGAGCGATATCGGCGCCGCGCTGAGCCGCTCCGAGGCGGCCGGCTGGCCGCTTTCCGAAGTCGCCTGAGACTGGTGCCGTCATTGACTGCGCGCTGCGCCGGACTAAGCTCGCGCGATACATGATAGGGAATAGGTGAAGCCATGAGACTCAAGGGTAAGGTCGCCATCGTCACCGGCAGCTCGCGCGGCATCGGCGCCTGTATCGCCAGGCGCTACGGCAAGGAGGGCGCGCGCGTCGCCGTCGTCGCCCATACCAATTTGGACAAGGCCGAGGCCGTGGCCGGGGAGATCATCGCCGCCGGCGGCGAGGCCAAGGCGTTTCAGGCCGACGTCGCGCAAGTCTCGGAATGCGACCGCTTGGTGGGCGAAGTAGAGGCCGCCTTCGGCGGCACCGACATCCTGGTCAACAATGCCGGGATATTCTTCGCCACCACCATCGAGGAAACCACCGAAGAGATCTGGAATACCCAGGTCGACCTCAACATGAAGGGCAGTTTCTTCATGGCGCGCGCCGTGGTGCCGGGCATGAAGGCCAAGGGCGGCGGCAAGATCATCAACGTCACCTCGATCGCCGGCGTGCGCGGCTTTCCCAATTCCGGCGCCTATTGCTCGTCGAAAGGCGGGCAGGTCAACATGGTCAATGCGCTGTGCCTGGAACTGGCGAAAGACGGCATCAATGTGAACTCGCTGGCGCCCGGCAACATCAAGACCGACATGAACGCGCCCTATCGCGCCGAGCCCGGCTATGACGAGCATCAGGCGTCGCTGACGCCGACCGGCATCGGCCATATGGATCCGGAAGAGCTCACCGGCGCCGCGGTGTTCCTGGCGTCGTCGGACGCGGATCAGGTGCATGGCGCCAATTTGCTGGTCGATGGCGGCTGGTCGGCCTGGTAGCGGAGGGGGACGGCGCATGGCCGGCGATATTCTTTACGAGAAGCATGGACATGTCCGTCTGATCACGATCGCGCGCGCCGACAAGATGAATTCGCTCGATTTCGAAGCCAATGACCGCTTGACCGAGATATGGCGCCGGTTCGCCGCCGACGAAGAGGCGCGCGTGGCGGTGATCACTGGCGCCGGCGACAAGGCGTTTTGCGCCGGCGCCGATCTGAAGACCTACACCATCGATTACGCCACCCGCCCGGCGGCGGAATTCCGCCGGCGCTACACCGAAGGCACCGGCTTCGGCGGCATCACGCGCGGCCTCGACATCGACAAGCCGATTCTGGCCGCGATCAACGGCTACGCCATCTCGGGCGGGCTCGAGCTGGCCGAGGCTTGCGATATCCGCTTCTGCTCGCCCAACGCCGAATTCGCCCATCAGGATGTCAGTTGGGGCTTTCACCCGTGCGACGGCGGCTGCGTGCGGCTGGCGCAAATCGTCGGACTCGGCAACGCCATGGAAATAATCCTCTCAGGCGAGCGCATCGACGCGGTGCATGCGCTGCGCATCGGCCTGGTCAACCGCATCTATCCGCTGTCAGAGCTGGTGCCGCGCAGCCTCGAATTCGCCGAGCTGCTCGCTGCCCGCGCGCCGCTGGCGCAGCGCTACGCCAAGCGGGTCATGCTGAGCGCCTTCGACATGCCGATGGCGGATGCGCTCAGGCTCGAATCGCGTTCGTTTTACGATCTCGGCGGCAGCGAGGATATTGTCGAGGGCACCACCGCCTTCCGCGAAAAGCGCGCCGCCGATTTCAAGGGCAGGTGAGGCCATGACAGAGCAAGAATCGGACGGCCTGAGCCAGCTTGGGCAAAAGACGGAGCTGCCGCAATCGCCCGACGCGGCGGTCATCGAAAGCGTGCCCAACCCGCATCCGGATACGAATTATACCGTGCGCTTCACATGCCCGGAATTCACCTCGATATGCCCGATCACCGGGCAGCCGGATTTCGCCCATCTGGTGATCGACTATGTGCCCGAGGCGCGTTTGGTCGAGAGCAAATCGCTGAAGCTTTATCTGGCGTCGTTCCGCAATCACGGCGCCTTCCACGAGGATTGCACGATCGCCATCGCCAAGCGGCTCGAAGAGGTGCTGGCGCCGCGCTGGCTCAGGATCGGCGGCTATTGGTTTCCGCGCGGCGGCATGCCGATCGATATTTTCTATCAGTCCGGCTCGCCGCCCGAGGGTTTGTGGCTGCCCGATCAGGGCGTCGCGCCCTATCGCGGCAGAGGCTAGGAGAGATAAGCGTGCCGACCCTGTCGGAGATCATGCGCCCGGCCGCCCTGTTCTGGAGCGCGCTTTATATCGGCTTGATCGTGCTGGTGAATTGGCTGTTCACCGTGGTGCAGCCAATCGACATGGGCGGCGGCGAGATGTGGCCGCCGGTTGCCCTGGTCGTCGGCCTGATCTTCATCGCGCGCGATTTCGCCCAACGCGTAGTCGGCCATTGGGTGCTGGCCGCAATGCTGGTCGCCGGATACCTTTCCTATGAGCTGGCCGGCCCTAAGGTGGCCTATGCCTCGGTCGCCGCCTTCGCCATCAGCGAGCTGGCGGATTGGCTGATCTACAGCTTCACCAAGCGGCCCTTCGCCCAGCGCATCCTTTTTTCCAGCGCCGTGGCGACGCCGATCGACAGCGTCGTCTTTCTCGGCATGATGGGCTGGCTCTCAGCGCCGGGCGTCCTCGCGATGACGGCGAGCAAGATGGTCGGCGCGCTGATCGTCTGGTATCTCGTGCGCAAACGCATTGAGCTCGAGAAACCGGTCTAGGCGCCGGGCGTTATCGGGTCGAGCGGCACCCGCCCCGACAAACCCATTTCCTCTTCCATCAGCGCCGCGGCGGCGAGGACGCGCGCCTCGGCGCCGGGCGGGCCGACGATTTGCAGGCCGACCGGCAAGCCGTCGCTTGTGAAGCCCGCCGGCGTTGAAATCGCCGGACAGCCGGTCAGCGAGATGACGAAAGTGATGCCCAGCCAGTCGACGTAATTGTCGAATTTATGGCCGTCGACTTCCTCGATATAGCGGATATCGACGTCGAATGGCGGCACGATGACGGTGGGAGAGAGCAGCAGATCATGGCTGTCGAAAAATTTCGCCATGCGCCGATAGAGCCTGGCGCGGGCGATTTCGGCGCCGCCGATCTCGTCGGACTGGAGTGCCATGCCCTTTTCGATGTTCCAGATAAGTTCCGGCTTGAGGGCATCGCGCCGGGTGCGCAGGAGATCGGCCTTCATCGCCGAGAACAGCACTGCGCGGAGCGTCTGGAATATTTCCACCGCGCCCTTGAAGCTCGGCCCGCCATCCTCGACCTCGGCGCCGATGGCCGTGAAGCGCCGCGCCGTGGCGGCGCAGATCTCGGCCACTTCGGCGTTGACCGGGAACTGCCCCAGATCCGGGCTGTAGGCAACGCGGAGCGGCGCATGCTTTTCCTTCTCGCGCACCGCCTTGGCGAACGGCTCGGGCGGGCGGCTGAGCGAAATCGGATCCTCGACATGGGCGCCGCACATGGCGTCGAGAAAGATCGCCGTGTCGAGCGCAGTGCGGCCCATCGGCCCGTCGACCATCAGCAAATCATAGGCGAGGTCGGCCGGGCCGTGCGCCACGCGGCCCGGGCTCGGCCTTAAACCCGTGACCGAACAATAGCTCGCCGGGATGCGCAGGCTGCCGCCGAGATCGGAGCCGGTCGCCAGCCATACCTGGCCGGCGGCGAGCGATACCGCCGCGCCGCCCGACGAGCCGCCGCAGCTCTTGTCGGTGTTCCACGGATTGCGCGTCTTGCCGAAGACCTCGTTGAAGGTGCTGGCGCCGGCGCCGAATTCGGGCGTGTTGCTCTTGCCCATGACGATGGCGCCGTTGGCCTCGAGGCGCTCGACCAGGATGTCGGAGCGCGCCGGCACATGATCGGCATAGAGTGGCGAGCCCCAGGTCGTGCGCACCCCCTCGACCGGCACCAGGTCCTTGACCGAAATCGGCAAGCCGCCGAGCCAGGCCGCATCGTCGCGCAGCACCGCGCCGTTCGCCATGATGCGCTTGGCATGGGTGCGGGCGCGCTCGATGCAGAGCGTCGGCATGGCGTTGAGGGCGCCGTCGGTCTCGGTGATGCGCGCCGCCGACGCCTCGACCAGCTCGAGCGGCGAGATTTTTCCGTCGCGCAGCAGGGATACGGCTTGCGCCGCGCTCAACCGGTATAGTTCGCTCGCATTGTTTTGTTCGGCCATGGTTCGGTCCCGAATTTTTTTGCCGTGATTATCTGATACCATAAGAACCCAGGGAGAATCGAATATGACAGGCCGTGGGCCGTTTTCGGCCGAGTACCCTTTTGAGCCCAATTTCATCGAGGTGGGCGGCGCCCGCATGCATTATGCCGACATCGGCGAGGGGCGGGTGTTTCTCTTTCTGCACGGCAATTCCACCTGTTCCTGTTTGTGACCGAGGATTTCCCCCATGAAGTCGGCGAGAAAATAGCCCAATGGTCGGAGGAGATCGGTTGAGCACGCTGGTCGGTGACGGTGACGTCGCCGCCTACGGGCGGGACGGCGTCACGGTCCTGCGCGGCCTCTTCGCCGGCGACTGGCTGAGCGCCTTGCGCATCGGCGTCGAGCGCAATCTCGCCGAGCCGGGGCCCCTTGCCGGCGAACATGGCGACGGCGAGGGCAAGTTTTTCGACGATTATTGCAACTGGGAGCGCATCCCCGAATTCCGCGCCTTCGTCCATGAATCGCCCGCCGCCGCCGTCGCCGCGGCGGTGATGCAGTCTCGATGCGCGCAATTCTTTCACGAGCATGTCCTGGTCAAGGAGCCGGGCACGGCCAAGCGCACGCCCTGGCACCAGGACGCGCCCTATTACTGTGTCGACGGCCGCCAGACGCTGAGCTTTTGGATTCCCCTCGATCCGGTGGCGCGCGAGCTGTGCCCCGAATTCATCGCCGGCTCGCATCTCTGGGGCAAGCTGTTCTACCCCCGCCGCTTTGCCGACGACACCGATTACGACTATGACGGCGGCGGCTTCGAGACCATTCCCGATATCGATCGCGAACGCGAGAAACACGATATCCGCGCCTGGGCGTTGGCGCCGGGCGACGCGATTCTTTTTCACTTCCGCACCGTGCATGGCGCGCCGGCCAATCCGGGGCAGGGGCGCCGGCGCGGCTTCGCGCCGCGCTGGCTCGGCGAGGACGCCCGTTTTGTCGCCCGTCCGGGCCGTACCTCGCCGCCTTATCCCGGCATCGGGCTGGAGACCGGCGAGCGCATGCGCGAGGATTGGTTTCCCGTCATTTGGCGCCGGCCGTAATTCAGGTCGGCATTGTTGGATATGCTTCAATCCAATCCGGAAAGAGACTAGGCGCGCCGGTGGAGACGCTGCTTACGGCGGTGGTGCCGGCGTTTGCCCTGATCGCCATCGGCTACGGCGCGGCGCGGCTGAATATTCTTGGGCCCGCCATCTTCCCGATCCTCAACAATTTCGTTTATTACCTGGCCATGCCGGCGCTGATGATCGTCAGCCTGGCCGGCGTGCCGGCGGGCGAGATCATCAATTGGAACTTCATCGCCGCGTTTTCCGTCGGCATCGCCGTCACCTGGCTCAGCGTCGGCTTGGCCGGGCGTTTTCTGTTCGGCGACGGTCTGGCCGGCTCGGCCATGCGCGGCGTCATCGCCAGCTACGGCAATAACGGCTATCTCGGGATACCGCTCGCGGCCACGGCATTCGGCGGCGCGGCGGTGGTTCCGGCAAGCCTCAGCGTGCTGATAAACTCAGTCTTCATCATGACCGGCGCGGTGCTGATCCTGGAGATCACCCGCGCCCGCGCCTCGGGCGGCGCGCTGGTCAACAGCGCCAGGGCGCTCGCCACCAATCCGCTGTTGTGGGCGGTGGTGATCGGCCTGGCGCTGTCGGCGGCGGGCGCCCAAATGCCGGTCTCCATAGAGAGATTGCTGGGGCTCTTGGGCCAGGCCGCGGCGCCTTGCGCCCTGGTCGCCATCGGCCTTTTTCTCGCCGGCCGCCCGGTCGCCAAACTGGCCGCGTCCGCGGCGCTTTCCAGCGTCGCCAAATTGGCCCTCTTTCCGCTTATCGTCTGGCTGTTGACGCAATATATATTCCCGCTCGAGCCGTTATGGGCGGTGGTGGCGGTGCTGATGGCGGGCATGCCGGTCGGCGCCAACGCCTTTGTCATCGCCGGGCATTACGGCGTCCGCCTCGCCGATGCCTCGGCGGCGATCGTGGTGACCACCGCAATCTCTCTTGTGAGCCTGTCTCTTATGCTTATCCTGATGATCGACGGCTAACCGGCCGCAAAAGAAACGGGGAGCATGCGCGATGACGGACGAAAACGGCTTTATCCACCCCTATGTGCCGAATGCGGCACCGGCGCCGAGGCGGCGCCTGCTCGGTGAAATCGGCGTCGAAAAGGTCTCCGACCTGTATGTCTCGGTGCCCGAGGAACTTCAGGTCAAGGGCCTGTTGAACCTGCCCGACGCGCTGCCCGCCGAACATGATTTGCGCCGCCATGTCGACGAAATGCTGAGCAGGAATCTGTCATGCCGGGATCATCTCAATTTTTGCGGCGCCGGCTGCTGGCAGCATTACGTCCCCGCCATATGCGATGAAATCACCGGGCGTGGCGAATTTCTCACGGCTTACGGTGGCGGCACCTATTCGGACCATGGCAAGAATCAGGCGATCTTCGAATTTCAAAGCCTGATCGGCGAGCTGGTCGGCATGGAAGTGGTCGGCACGCCGGCCTATGACATCGGCGCCGCGGTCAACAGCGCCGTCACCATGGCGTGCCGCATCACCGAACGCCGCGGCGTGCTGCTGTCGGGCGGTGTCAGCGCCAGCCTGCGCTCGCAGGTTCGCGGCTTCACCAAAATGGTCGCCGATGTCGATCTGATCGGCATCGATCCGGCGACCGGGCTGATCGATTTGGACGATCTCAAAGCCAAGCTGACGGGTGATATCGGCGCCGTCTATTTCGAGAATCCGGCCTTTCTCGGCCTTATTGACGGGCGCGGCGCCGAGATCGCCGCGCTGGTGCACGCCGCCGGCGCGCTGTTGGTTGTCGGCGTCGATCCGTTGAGCCTCGGCGTGCTGGCGGCGCCCGGCGATTACGGCGCCGATATCGTGTGCGGCGAGATACAGCCGCTCGGCATACATATGTATGGCGGCGGCGGCTGCGCCGGCTTCATCGCCAGCCGCGACGAGGAGCGCTTCGTCGCCGAGTTTCCGATGATCCTGATGAGCATCGCGCCCGGCGCCGAGGAAGGCGATATCGGCTTCGCCTGGTCGACCATGCAGCGCACCTCTTACGACAAGCGCCATGATTCGGAGGATTATGCCGGCACCACGCAATGGCTGTGGGGCATCGGGGCGGCGGTCTATCTGTCGCTGATGGGGCCGCGCGGCATGGAGGAGTTGGGGCGCGGCATTTTGCAGCGCGCGCGCTACGCCGCCGGGCGCATCGACGGCCTCGAAGGCGCCGGCGTGCCGCATTTGGACGGCGCCTTCTTCAAGGAATTCACCGTCGATTTCTCGGCCAGTGGCAAGAGCGTCGGCGATATCAACGCGGCGCTGCTGGCGCGCGGCATTTTCGGCGGCAAGGATTTGAGCGCCGATTTCCCGCTGCTCGGCCAATCGGCGCTCTATTGCGTCACCGAGATGCACGGCAAATCGGACATCGACCGGCTGGTCGATACGTTGGCGGAGGTGTTGTCATGAGCGCCAATGGCGGCGGCTTTCACGCGGCGCGCTGGAACGAAGCGCTGATCAACGAGTTGAGCGAAGAGGGCGCGCGCGGCATCGTGCCGCCGGCGGTGGACGCCGAGATCGCGGCGGCGGTCGGCGATGTCGCGGCGGCGCTGCCCGAAGGCGCGCGCCGCGAAGCACCCCCCGATCTGCCGGAAGTGACGCAGCACCGCGTGCTGCGCCATTTCCTGCGTCTTTCGCAAATGTGCATGGGCTTTGACGTCACCACCGACATGATGGGCACCTGCACCATGAAATACAGTCCCAAGGCGCATGAGCATATGGCGCGCGGCGCCAAGCTGGCCGATCTGCATCCGTTGCAGGATGTCGGCAGCCTGCAGGGCCTCCTTGAGCTGATGTACCGCTTCAACCGCATCATGTGCGAAATCTCCGGCATGGACGAGTTCACTTTCCAGCCGGCGAGCGGCGCCCAGGGCATTTACACCAATGCCTGCCTGATCCGCGCCTATCACGAATCGCGCGGCGATCTCGGCAAGCGCGACGAGATCATCACCACGGCGGCATCGCACCCGGCCGACGCCGCGACGCCCTCGGTGGCCGGCTTCAAGGTGATCACGCTGATGCCGGGCGAGATGGGTTTCGCCGGGGTCGATGCGCTGAAGGCGGCGATTTCCGAACGCACGGCGGGGCTGATGCTGACCAACCCGGAGGATACCGGGCAGTACAATCCCAACATCCGGCAATTCGTCGATCTGGTGCATGAGGCGGGCGGTCTGTGTGCCTATGATCAGGCCAACGGCAACCCGCTCTTGGGCGTCGTGCGCGCCGGCGATACCGGCTTCGATATGTGCCAGTTCAATTTGCACAAGACGTTCTCCGCGCCGCACGGCTCGCTCGGCATGGGCTGCGCCGCGGTCGGCGTGAAGGATTTCTTGCGCAAATTCCTGCCGCGCCCGATCGTCGCCGAGGATGGCTCGGGCGGCTACCGCCTCGATTACGACCCGGGCCAGGGCATCGACCGCATCCGCGCCTTCATCGGCAATGTGCATGCGGTGTTGAAGGCCTATTCCTGGGTCATGAGCCTCGGCGCCGAGGGCCTGCGCGCCGTCGCCGAGACGGCGGTGCTCAACAACAACTACATGCTGGCCAAGATGCGCACCGTGCGCGGCGTCACCATTCCGTGGCCGGCCAACAATTACCCCAAGCTCGAACAGGTGCGCTACAGCTTCGAGCAGATGTTCGCCGAGACCGGCGTCACCAGCCATGACGTGATCGACCGCATGGTCGATTTCGGCGTCCAGCACTGCATGCCGAGCCATGTGCCGATGCTGGTGACCGAGCCGTTCACCATGGAGCCCGGCGAATCGCTGACGGTGGCGGAGATGGACCAGATGCTGGCGGCGATCGAGGCGATCTCGGACGAGGCCTATAGCGACGCCGCAAAGGCGCAAGGCGGGCCCTACAACGCCGCCACCACGCGCATCGACGGCGATGTGCCGGAAGACCCGGATTGCTGGGCCTTCACCTATCGCGGCTATCTGCGCAAGAAGGCGATGTGGACCTCCGAAAACCGGCGCAAGATCGAGCGCCACGAAGGAGGCTATTGACCCCCGGCCATGGCCGCCTTCCGCCTCGGCCTGATCGTCAATCCCATCGCCGGGATGGGCGGCGCCGTCGGCCTCAAGGGCACTGACACGGCCGAAATCCTCGCCCGCGCGCGGGCCCTGGGCGCCCGGCCGCAAGCGCCGGCGCGCGCAGGCGAAGCGCTCGGCGCCATCGCCGCCGCGGCCGATGCGCCGCTTGAGCTGTTCGCCGCTGCCGGCGAGATGGGCGAGGCGGAAGCCCGCGCCGCCGGCTTTACGCCGCAACTGGTCGATCATTCCACCGGCAAGGACAGCGTCGCCGAGGACAGCGTGCGCGCGGCGCGCGCGATGGCCGGGCTGGCGGTCGATCTCATTCTGTTTGCCGGCGGCGACGGCACGGCGCGTGACATGGTGCGCGCGGTCGGCGACAAGGTGCCGGTCGTCGGTATTCCCGCCGGGGTGAAAATGCACTCGGCCGTGTACGCCACAAACCCAAGAGCCGCCGCCCGCATGGTGCTGCGCTATATGCAGGGCGGTATCGCGCTGCGCCAGCTCGAGGTGATGGATATCGACGAGGCGGCGTTCCGCGACGGCGCGGTTTCGGCCAAGCTCTACGGATATCTCGACGTGCCCCATCTGCCCGATCTGGTGCAGGGCAGCAAGGCCGGCGGCGTCAGCAGCGACCGCACGGCGCTGGCCGGTATCGCGGCGCGTATCCATCAGGCGATGCAGCCGGGGCGGCTCTATATCCTCGGCCCCGGCACCACCATGCGCGCCGTCGCCGACAGCATCGGCGTCGAAAAAACCCTGCTCGGCGTCGATCTCCTGCGCGACGGCGCGCGCATCGCCGGTGACGCCGGCGAGCGCGAGATTCTCGCCGCCCTCGACGGCGGCGGCGCCATCGCCGTGACGCCGATCGGCGGCCAGGGGCATTTTTTCGGCCGCGGCAACCAGCAGATCAGCGCCCGGGTGATCGCGCGCGTCGGAATCGAGCACATCACCGTCGCCGCGACGATGGAGAAAATCGCCTCGCTCAGGGATAATCTGCTGCGTGTCGATACCGGCGAGCCGGCGCTCGATGACAGGCTTTGCGGTTGGCGGCGGGTGATTACCGGATATCAGACGGACAGTGTGTGCAGGGTAGCGACGTGACGCAATATGGCGGTGATCAGTTTCCCGATGGCGGCAACGCGCTGGCGGTCGAGGATTTGCATAAGAGCTTCGGCCCGCTCGAAGTGCTGAAGGGCGTCTCCGCCACCGCCGGCGAGGGCGACGTGCTTTCCATCATCGGCGCCAGCGGCTCGGGCAAGAGCACCATGCTGCGCTGCATCAACCTTCTCGAAGTTCCCGATGCCGGGCGCATCTGGGTCGGCGGCGAGTTGATCCGCATGAAAAACAAGGGCCGCAAGGGGCTCGCTCCCGAAAGCGCGCGCCAGGTCGACCGCATCCGCTCGACCGTCGGCATGGTGTTCCAGGGCTTCAACCTGTGGACCCATATGACGGTCATGCAGAATTTGACTGAGGCGCCGCTGCATGTGCTGAAATTATCCAGGGCCGAGGCGCGCGAGCGCGCCGAAGCGCTCTTGGAGCGGGTCGGGCTGACCGACAAGCGCGGCCATTATCCGGCGCATCTTTCCGGCGGCCAGCAGCAGCGCGCCGCGATCGCCCGGGCGCTCGCCATGGAGCCGCAATTGCTGCTGTTCGACGAGCCGACATCGGCGCTCGACCCGGAACTGGTCGGCGAGGTGCTGAAGGTGATCCGCGATATCGCCGAAGAGGGCCGGACGATGATCATGGTCACCCATGAGATGGCGTTCGCGCGCGAGGTCTCGTCGAAGGCGATGTTCCTGCATGACGGACGGGTCGAAGAGGAGGGGCCGCCGGCGCAAGTGTTCGACGCGCCGCGCTCCGAGCGCTGCCGGCAGTTTCTCGCCGCCGGCGAATTTTAACCTTTGAAGCCTTGACCGGGCCCTTGGGAAGTCGGAACCTTGAGGCTGGAAACAAAAACCGGGAGATGAAAATGAAAATCCGCAATCTGTTGACCGCCATGATCCTCGCCGCCGCGCTGGCGCTATCGGCCGGAATCGCCGAGGCCGGGGATTGGAGCAAGCTCCGCGTCGGCGTCGAGGGTGCCTATCCGCCGTTCAGTTGGATGGAGCCGGACGGCACCTTGAAGGGCTTCGACATCGATATCGCGATGGCCGTCTGCGCCGAGATGAACGCCGAATGCGAATTGGTGCCGCAGGATTGGGACGGCATTATCCCCGCCCTCCTGGCCAACAAATACGACGCCATCATCGCCTCGATGTCGATCACCGAGGAGCGCAAGAAGAAGGTCTCGTTCAGCGACAAATATTATTCGACGCCGGCCAAGTTCGTGCGCAAGAAGGGCTCCGGCATCGAAATCAACGAGGCCGGGCTGAAGGGCAAATCGGTCGGCGTGCAGCGCGCCACCATCCATGAGAATTTCCTCAAGGACAATTACGGCGATATCATCGACATCAAGGGATACGGCACCCAGGACGAGGCCTATCTCGACTTCACGGCCGGGCGCGTCGATCTGCTTCTCGCCGACAGCGTGGCGCTTGACGACGGCTTTCTGAAAACCGACGCCGGCAAGGATGCCGAATTCGTCGGCCCCAACTTTACCGACCCGAAATGGTTCGGTGACGGCGCCGGCATCGCCATCCGCAAGGGCGATACCGACCTTCAGAAATTGCTCAACGACGCCATTGCCGCCATTCGCGCCAACGGCACCTACAAGAAAATCAACGACAAATATTTCGAGTTCGATGTCTATGGCGGGTAGTACGGCCAGGATTTGAGAAAAAGCGTCCTCGGGCCATGACGGCCCGGGGCGCTTTCATTTCTCTGGAGAAGGTGCCGGGCGCGTGATCGAACTGCACGGCTATGGGCCGCTGCTTGTGGATGGCGCCTGGCTGACGCTTCGCGTGGCTTTCGCGTCGCTCGCCCTCGGCTTGGTTTTCGGCATCATTGGCGCCACCGCCAAACTGTCGAATTCGGTCATTCTGCGCGGCGCGGCTACCGGCTACACTGCCATCGTCCGCGGCCTGCCGGAGCTGGTTCTTCTTCTTATCATATTTTATGGCGGCACCCAGTTGGTGCAGGATATTTGGCGCGGGCTCGGCAATGAATCCCATGTCGATATTAAGCCCTTTATCGCCGGCACATTCACGCTCGCCTTCGTTTTCGGCGCCTACGCCACCGAAGTGTTTCGCGGCGCCATTCTCGCCGTTCCCAAGGGGCAGGTCGAGGCCGCCTACGCCGTCGGCATGGGGCGGTTGCAAATGTTCCACCGCGTCATGCTGCCGCAAGTTTGGCGCTTTGCCCTTCCCGGCCTCGGCAATTTGTGGCTGGTGCTGCTCAAGGACACATCGCTGATCTCGGTGATCAATTTAAACGAGCTGATGTACGCCTCGCGCGCCGCCGCCGGAAAAACGCATGAGCCTTTCAAATTTTACCTGGCCGCGGCAATTATTTATCTCGCCTTTACCATCGTCTCGATGATCGTATTGCAATATTCCGAGCGCCGCTCCCAGCGCGGCGTGCGCATGGGTTAGGCGCATGGAATTCGATTTGCAACTGATGATCGACAGCATCCCGGCGCTGTTGGACGGCATGGCGATGACGGTACAGTTGGTCGCCCTGGCTCTAGCGCTGGGCATTTGCCTGGCGATTCCCCTGGCGCTGGGGCGGGTTTCCAGGTTCGCCGCCCTTTGGATGCCGGTTTACGCTTTCATCTTCGTCTTTCGCGGCACCCCGCTGCTGGTGCAGATTTTCATCGTCTATTATGGCCTCGGCCAGTCCGAAGCGGTGCGCGAGAGCATCTTCTGGCCATTTTTCAAGGAAGCCTATTGGTGCGCCATATTCACTTTCTCGCTAAACACATCGGCCTATACGGCGGAGATATTGCGCGGCGCCATCCAGGCGGTGCCGCATGGCGAGATCGAGGCGGCGCGCGCGCTCGGCATGTCGCGTCCGTTGATATTGCGCCGCATCACCGTTCCGCGCGCTTTTCGCCTCGCCCTGCCGGCCTATGGCAACGAGATCATCCTCATGCTCAAGGGCAGCGCGCTGGCCAGCGTAATCACCCTTCTCGACCTGACCGGCGTGGCGCGGGTCATCGTTGCGCGCACCTTCGCACCCTATGAACTGTATCTCATGGCGGCGCTAATGTATTTGGCGCTGACGCTGGTTATCGTGCGCTCGTTGAAATATGCCGAATGGCGCCTGAGCCCGCATCTCCGCCCGCCGCCCCATTTAAATTGAAAAAAATTGTTGCGCCACAATGGGTTGGCCCATTTAATGTAAATGGTGTTAATTTTGTTAATTCTTTGTTAGCTAGTCTTAAGTATTATTTAATTATCTCGGCAAAATGTGCAGAATACTCCCTGTCTTAAC
>CAJXFT010000039.1 GCA_913053235.1 uncultured Alphaproteobacteria bacterium | reverse complement strand
GCCGGCGGGCGGAGACATTCTCGATCTCATGTCGAGCTATGCGTCGCATTTGCCGGCCGCGCCCGCCTTCGGGCGTGTCGTCGGATTGGGCATGAACCTGACCGAATTGGAAGAGAATCCGCAATTGAGCGAACGGCTGATCCACAACCTCAACGCCAACCCGGTGATGCCGTTCCCGGACCGCGGCTTCGATGCCTGTATCCTCGCCGTCTCGGTGCAATATCTGACCCGCCCGGTGGAGGTCTTCGCCGACGTGGCGCGCGTGCTGAAACCCGGCGCGCTGCTCGCCATATCCTTCTCCAACCGGCTGTTCGCGACCAAGGCGGTGGCCATTTGGCGCGGCGTCGGAGATGCCGATCACGCGCGGCTGCTGGAGATCTATTTGCGCACCGCCGGCGGCTACCGGGATCTCGCCTTCGAAGACCTCTCGCCGGCGCCGGGCGAATCGGACCCGCTTTATCTCGTAAGTGCGCGCCGCGAGATGGTGTAATACCGGAAGGCGATGCGCATCGCGCAACGCCTTCCGGCAAGCGCGACCGCGCGCCCGAGCTTATGCGAGGTAGCCCCCAGGGAGTCACATGGAGCGGATGCGGCCGCCCGGCGTCTGAGGGCAAACAAACAAGTTTGCGCCGTGAGATGGTGTAATATCCGGCGGGGAAGGAAATTTTATGGCCGAGAAAATCGTTAAAACCGACGCCGAATGGCGCCGCGCGCTGACGCCCGAGCAGTATCAAATCCTGCGCCTGAAAGGGACCGAGCCGCCGTTCAGCGGCGAATATTGCGATGAAAAATCTTCCGGCGACTATGTTTGCGCCGGTTGCGGGGAGGCATTGTTCGCGTCCGACACGAAATTTGATTCGCGCTCCGGCTGGCCGAGTTTTTGGCGCCCGGTGGCGGCGGAGAGCGTCGCGGAGGTCGCCGATACGAGCCACGGAATGCGCCGCGTCGAGGTGCATTGCGGCCGCTGCGACGGACATTTGGGCCATGTTTTCGAAGACGGCCCCGAGCCGACGGGTCTGCGCTACTGCATCAATTCGGCGTCGCTCGATTTCAAACCCACGGAAAAATAACCTGTGGGAGAATAGCGCGCCGGCCTGCCGTGGTCATTTGGGCGTCCACTCGCGGACCAAGTTTTCCGCTTCGGCGATCTCCGCCGGGGTCATCATGATCCACACGGCTTCGCGTGCGAAGGCGGCGCCCTGGTCTCCCTGGTTGGCGGCAAGGCTCCACCACATATGGGCCTGAACATAGTCGCGCGGCACGCCCAGGCCGTCGGCGTACATGAGGCCGATATTGGTCTGGGCGGCGGTACGGCCCTGCTCGGCGGCCTTTTGGTACCACTTCGCCGCCTCGCCATGGTCCTGCGCCACGCCCTGGCCGTGGCTGTACATATTGGCGAGATCGTGCTGGGCCTGGGCGACGCCCTGTTCGGCCGCCATCCGGTACCATTTCGCCGCCTCGCCATAATCCTGCGGCACGCCGAGGCCCTCGTCATACATATAGCCCAGCCTGACCTGGGCCTTGGCGACGCCCTGCTCGCCGGCCATGCGATACCATCTCAGCGCCTCGGCACGGTCGACCAGCACGCCGTGGCCTTCGTCATACATATAGCCGAGGGTGACCTGAGCCGCGGCAAAGCCCTGCTCGGCGGCCTTTCGGTACCACTTCGCCGCTGTGCCGTAATTCACCGCCACGCCCTCGCCCTCGGCATACATATAGCCGAGGTTGAACTGGGCCTTGGCATCGCCCTGGTCGGCGGCCTTGCGATACCATTTCAACGCTTCGCCATGGTCCCGCGCCACGCCCTGGCCCTCGGCATACATATAGCCGAGGCCGAAGCGCGCCTTGGCGTCGCCCTGGTCGGCGGCGAGCCGGTACCATTTCACCGCCTCGCCATGGTCTTGCGCCACGCCCAGGCCCTCGGCGTACATATAGCCCAGTCTGGTGCGCGCTTCAGCGACGCCCTGGTCGGCGGCCAGCCGGTACCATTCCACCGCCTCGCCATGGTCCTCGGCGACGCCCTGGCCGTCCTCGTACATATGGCCGAGTCTGGTCTGGATTTTGGCATCGCCCTCCTGCTCGGCGGCCATTCGGTACCATTTCGCCGCCTCGCCATGGTCGACCGGCACGCCGTAGCCCTCGTCATGCATATGACCGAGCCTGGCCCCGGCTCCGGCGTCGCCCTGCTCGGCGGCCATGCGGTACCACTTCACCGCGGCGGCCAGATCCTGCGTCACCCCGACGCCCTCGTCATACTTGTAGCCGAGTCTGGTCTGCGCCTCGACGACGCCCTGCTCGCCGGCCAGTTGATACCATTTCAGCGCCTCGACATGGTTCACCGGCACGCCCCGGCCTTCGTCGTAGATGTCGCCGAGTCTGGATTGGGCCTCGGCGAAGCCCTGTTTGGCGGCCATGCGGGTCCACTTCGCCGCCGCGATATGGTCGGTGGTTACGCCCCGGCCCTCGGCGAACATGGCGCCGAGTCTGGCCTGCGCATTGGCGACGCCCTGCTCGGCGGCCATGCCGGTCCACTTCGCCGCCTCGTCGCGGTCTTCGCCGACGCCCAGGCCCTCGGCATACATGATGCCGAGTCTGGCGCGGGCATTGGCGACGCCTTGCTCGGCGGCCTTCCGGTACCATCTCAAAGCCTCGCCATGGTCCCGCGTCACGCCGTGGCCTTCGTCATACATGAAGGCGAGATTGTTCTGGGCGTTGGCCTGGCCGTCCTCGGCGAGCGGGCGAAACTCGTCGAGCGCCGCCGCGAAGTCGCCGCGACGGTAGGCCGCCAATCCGGCCTTGAAGTCCGGCGGCGGCGGCGGCGGAGCCGCGGGCTCTTCGGGCTCTTCGGGCTCCTCGGGCTCTTGCACCTCGACGATTTCGATTTCCTCGGGTTCGCGTGGCTCCCGTGCCTCCCGTGCCTGGGCTCTCTCCCCGGGCTGGCTGGCGGCGGCGGCCAACAGCTTGGCGAAAACAAACCCTTCGTCACCACCATCAAGCGCCACGCGGCACCATTCGCCGCTTGGCGTGCGGCCCGTCACCCAGACATGGCTGCCTTTCTTCAATGTCGCGAGGCGCGCGAACGAGGTGCCGGGGCGCGCCCTTACTTTCAAATTCTTGAGGGCGATTCGCTCTTCATCGAGGAGCACCAACTCGATCTCCGGCTCCTGCGATTTGTCGCCGCTTGCCTCGGCGCCGGAATCCGCCTCCGCACCGGTCTCCGGCTCCGCCGTGGCGCTCTCGGAATCCTCTGTCGCGGCGTCGCGCTTGTCCAACCAATCGCGCGCCATTTTTTTCGCTTCGGCAATCTCGTCGCGGGTCATTTTGCCGGCCACGATGTCGCGGTTGCCGGTGGCGCTCGCATATCCCTGGCGCGCCGAAAGGTCGAGCCACATATGGGCCAGCACAAAGTCCTCAGGCACGACCTGGCCGATGGCGTACATGATGCCGAAATTGTGCTGTGCCTTGGCCTGGCCCTGCTCGGCGGCCATTTGGTACCACTTCGCCGCTTCGCCAAGGTCCTCGGGCACGCCCTGGCCTTCGGCGTACATCAGGCCGAGATTGAACTGGGCGACGGCCTCGCCCTGCTCGCCGGCCATGCGGTACCATTTCGCCGCCTCGCCAAGATCCTCGGGCACGCCGTGGCCCTCGGCGTACATCAGGCCGAGGTTGAATTGGGCGATGGCTTGGCCCTGCTCGCCGGCCTTGCGATACCATTTCGCCGCCTCGCCAAGGTCCTCGATGACGCCCTGGCCCTCGGCGTACATGTAGCCGAGTTTGAACTGGGCCCTGGCGTCGCCCCGGTCGGCGGCCATTTGGGTCCACTTCGCCGCCTCGACATAGTCCTGTTCCACGTTCCGGCCCTATATGTATATGTGGCCGAGCTCGGCAAGTGCCGGAACACGGGCGGGAAGTACGGATTTGTTGACGTTACCCATATGTTCGACTCCGCTACCCGGCCATTGTAGCAACAACGGTTATTACCGCCAGCGGGCGTGACCATGGCGAACGGCGCTCGGGCGAAGCAGGATTGTTTTTCAGCCGGCCTTATTGCCCAACCGCCCGGCGCAGGTAGCGCAGCATGCGGTCCTGCGCGTCCCGGAAAGCGTCGCGGTCGGGCGCGATCGTTCCCATCGGTGTCTTAATTCGGCGATCGAGCGGAAAATCGAATGCATGGTGGGCGCCGGGGTAGACGAACATGTCGAGCGGCGAACCGTGAACCGCTTGCGACGCCATGCTCTTGGTCGTTTGGCAAGCGGATTGCGGCGTGATGTTGTCGGCGCCGCCGATCAAAATCAGCAGCGGGGCGTAGAGCCCCCCGGTCGGCTCGCATGGCGGGTAGAACGCGACGCCGGCGGCAAGCGCGCCCTCTTCGCGGCCGGCCCGGCCGAGGTCGAGCGCCCTGAGGACGACGCCGCCGCCTTGCGAGAACCCGACCGCGCTCACGGCGCCGCGGCGCACGATGGGCAGGCCCTCCAGGAAAGCGAGCGCCGCATAGCTGTCCTCGACGCGCACCGCATAGCCCTTGCCGCCCCAGCACGACTTGGCCAGGGCGAGCGCCGTCGACATCCCCCGGCTGCCGTGCGAATCGACGATCAGCGTGACAAATCCGGCTTGGCGGAGAAAGCGCTCGTGGCGTTTTATCCCCGCCCAAATCCACCCGCCCTCTTTCTTCTCGAGCCCGGTGCAGCCGTGCAGAATGATAACCGCCGGAAACGGACCGTCACCGTCCGGTCGGTCGAGATAGGCGCTGACCCGGGTTTTCGTGCCCGCGAAATCGACATCGAAGGCGACGGTGTCGGCGCCGGCGGCGGCGCCGGCCAGTCCGAGCGTGCCGGCCAGGATTAGAACGATCACATGGGCGGCACGCCGGATCGCCGGGATTTTCCGGGCCGCCGCGTTGAGCGTTAAACCCACCTCAATCACCTCGCGATCCAACCGAATGGTTTCGGCAACTATCGAGACCACCCGCTCTCGCACGGATTCCACGCCATTTATCGGCGCCACGCTTCAGTTGATCGGGCAGCGCCGGAAATCCAAACCGCTTCGCATTGCCCGGCGCCGCGAAGACATTGGCCGGAGCAGCAACGACAGCCGGCATGTCTTGAAGCCGCCGGCCAGGAAACGGGGTATGTGATGCGCAGTACATGTCAGACAATCATAAGATGGGTTGGCTTGATCGGCGTTGTAATACTCCTGCTCACGACAAGCGATCCGTCTTCGGCGGACAGCAGCAAATTCGACGGAAAATGGGTTGGCGAAGCCAATAGTAACTTGTGCTTCGGCGCCTCGAAGTTCGAATTCACGGTGAAGGACGGCGTGTTGGAAGGCTACTGGTCTGCCGGCGCGGCCAGAGCCAGTGCCAGAACCGAAGCCTTTAACGCCGAGCTCGATTCATTCGACAAGATTTCCGTTTATGCCGGCGACGTGCGGCCGGTCCGGGTCAAGGGAAAGTTTGCCGGTGATTCGGCCTTGGGAGAAATAAGCAGTTCGGAATATCATGATTGTATGAGCTTCTGGCAGGCGAAGCGCGTCGCAGGACCGTAAATCGCCGCCACCCGCCGGGGAGAGGAGATCATGAGAGCGAAGGCAATGCTGCTCGTCGTGGCGGTCCTCGCCTTGTTGCTGCACGGCTGCTCAGGCGCCATTCGACGCGACGGCATCCCGCCGACCGACCTTTCGACCATCGTGACCGACACCGACCGGGCGACGGTCGAAGAGGTTCTCGGCAGCCCGATCGCCAGCGTGGCGACGGAAACCGGGCGGATCGATACCTATCGATACGATATGGGACTCGCGCCCCAAACCACGAGAGGCAGCCCGGCACGCGCAACGGGCATCTTTACCCACCCCGGTGTTCTTTTGTTGGTTTTGCTTGGCGCGGTCGTCGCGCAGCCGGTCCTGGTCCACAATCTTTACGAGGACCAGAAAGGCGAACTGTCGATCACCTACGGACCGGATGACAAGGTCGTGAGCGTCGAGACCGCCGGGCAGCGTGCGAGCAGAGAATTGCAGGAAGATCTCTCGGTAATCCAGGTTGGCGCCACCCGCGCGCAGGTAGAGGAGGTGCTCGGCGAGCCGGATTACAGCGACAGTGACCGCGACGGAACGAAGCAAGTGTACCGCCACCAACGGGGCAGCGCGCGTGTCGTGATGTATGTGACTTATGGACCCGAAGATATGATCACGCGCGCCGAGACGGCTTCGCAACTTCGCCAGCGCCAGCAGAGGGAGTTGCGCGAAGATCTCTCCGTGGTCCAAATCGGTGCCACCCGCGAACAGGTAGAGGGCGCGCTGGGCGCGCCGGACCATAGCGAAAGTGGCGAGAATGGGCCGATCCATGTCTACCGCCACCCATGGGGCAGCACCAGTGACGCGATGCATGTGACCTATGGACCGGACGGCAAGGTCACGCGCGCCGAGACGGCAAGACAACTGCGCCAACGGGATGAGCGCCAGGATATGGCGGATTTGCAGGCCAAGGCCCAATGCGGCGACGCCCGCGCGCAGTTCAAACTGGGTTCCCAATACTGGACCGGCTCGGGCGTGACCAAGGATTTCGCCCGCTCCTACTTCTGGTACGGGGTCGCCAATGCCGGCGGTGTCGGTGCCGCGCCGAGCGACATGCCCAATTTATCGAAACGGCTCAGCGCCGAGCAGATCGCCGAGACCGAGCGCCGGATAGCCGAATGGCAGCCGGAAGATTGCCCGCGCGCCGCAAACATGGTGACCACCGAGGAAGTCATTGAAAACCAGTGAACCTGATGCTCAGTCCAGTGTACGGAAGGCCGGTGCGTGGATCACCGCTCCGCGACCTTCGCTCAGGCAGCCTGGCGTAAGTTCCAAGGCCATGAAGTATGGCCGCGGATAGGGCGTTTCAAATTTCCCGGCCAGGGCGCCGGAAAAATCGAATCGCCGGTAGTATTCCGGTTCGCCGAGAACGAACACGGCCCGCCAGCCGTCATGCTTTGCGCGCGCAATGCCGTGGCGGATGAGCCTTGATCCAAAGCCCTGTTTTTGGCGGCTCGGCGTTACCGAAACCGGTGCCAGCGCGACACAATGGGCGGGCGCACGCAGCCGCGAAAACATGACCTGTGCGACGATTTCTCCGTCATCCTCGGCCACCAACGAAATCACCGCATCGCCGGATTGGCGCAACATATCCACAAGGTCGGCTTCCTCGGCCCGGCCAAACGCCGCGACAATCACTTGCCTGACGGCGCGGATATCATCCCGCGATTCGTCCCGAATTATCATGCGGCGCCGCCCTCAGCGCAGATCACCCAGCACCGCATAGATGGCGTCGAGGTTCGAGCGCCCCATGGCGCGGCAGCGGGCGGGCGACCAGCCCTGGCGTTGCTCAGCGACGTCGGCGATGTCCTTGAACGGCATTTCCAGGGTCATCGAGAGACAGCCGAAGCGCTCGGCGATCCAGTTGGCGCCGATTTTCAAGTTCGCCTTGCCCGGCTTGTTGGCCGGGTAGCCGTGCTCAAGCTGAAAATCGGGATTGGCGCCGAGAAGCGCTTTCTTGTAGGCGGCCAGCAGCTTGCCCTGACGCTTGCTGAACGACGGCACGCCCTCCGGCCCGGCGATGAAATTATGCGGGATCGCCTCGTCGCCATGCACGTCGAGGCAAAAACCGACGCCAGTCTCCTCCATGCGCCGGCGCAGCCAATAGACTTCCGGGCTTTTCTCTTGACTGGGTTCCTGCCATTCGCGGTTGAGGTTGATGCCGGCCGCATTGGTGCGCAAATGGCCGCGCCGGCTGCCGTCGGGATTCATGTTGGGAACGATGTGAAAGACGGCCTTGTCGAGCAGCGCGCGGGCCACCGCATCACCGCCGTCCAGCAGGCGCTCGAGAAAGCCTTCCATCCACCATTCGGCCATGGTCTCGCCCGGATGCTGGCGCGCCAGCGCCCACAGCAGGTGCTTTTCCGGTGCCGGCTCGCCGATGGTCAGGAGGTCGATCTGCTGGCCGTCCAATGTCTCGCCGAGGCTTTCCAGGGCGGCGATGGGGGAGGTCAGGCAGCGCGCCAGCAGATCGTGATGGCGCTCCATCGAATAGGGCGCGAAATAGGCGTAATAGACGCTATCGCGCTCCGGGCGGTGGCGGATGGTGAGGATCTTGCCGTCATAATCGGTGGCAACGCGGAACCAATCCTCGCGGTCATAAGAGGCGACGGCGCGGTAATTCTCCCAGCCCTTGGGGTAGGCGGCGGCGGCGGCGTTGACGATCTTCAATTCGCAAGGCCGCCCCTTGGCGCCGCTCAGGCGGAAATAGAACCATTGGAAAAATTCCGATTCCCGGTCGGCTCGGATTTCAAGGCGTATATCGGTGGCTTGGGAACAATCGAGACAGGCGATATTGCCGCCGTCGAAGGCGCTGTTGATGTTCATGCTGTTCAACCCTGCAATTGGTGTCGCGCGGATTTTATCGAGCCCGGCCCAAATTGCACGCCCATAAGGCGCCGCGATGTTTGCTCCGCCGCGCCGGGCGCGTTAGAAAATCGTAGAGATGAGCTATTTTCGTTTCATTATTCAATATCGGCGCTTTCTCGCTTTCGGCCTGCTCGTGGCGCTCTTTTCGAGCTTCGGGCAGACCTATTTCATCGGCATCTTCAGCGCCGAGATCCGCGCCGCCTTTGCGCTCTCGCATGGCGATTTCGGCCTGGTCTATTCGCTCGCCTCCCTGGCCGCCGGGGTGCTGCTGATCTGGCTCGGGCGCTTTATCGACCGCGTCGATTTGCGCCTGTGGGTGGCGCTGCTCGGCGTGGCGGCGGTCGGCGCCTGTATCGTCATGGGCGTGGCGCCTTCGGTGGTGCTGTTGGCGGTGGCGCTGTTCATGCTGCGTCTCAGCTGCCAAAGCCTGCTCACCCATACCTATATGACCAGCATGGCGCGCTATTTCGATAGCGGGCGCGGCAAGGCGATCAGTATCGCCATGCTCGGCCATCCCCTCGGCGAGGCGGTGTTTCCGCTGCTCTCCGTCGCCCTGTTGGCGGCGCTGGGGTGGCGCGGCGCTTGGTTGGTCTATGCCGGCATCGGCGCGGCGCTGTTTATTCCTTCTCTGGTGTGGCTGCTGCGCGGCCATGGCGAGCGCCACCGGAGCTATTTGGCGCGCCTCGCCGAGCCCTCCGCATCCTCGGGTGGGAGCGGCCGCCAATGGACGCAAGCCGAAGTGCTGCGCGATGTGCGCTTTTATCTCATTCACATCGCCATGTTGGCGCCGCCCTTCATATTTACCGGCCTGTTGATCCACCAGGCCCATTTGGCCGAGGTCAAGGGCTGGTCGCTGGCCTGGTTGGCGACCTGTTTCACCGCCTATGCCGCCGCCTCTATCGCCAGTTCGCTGGTCATGGGCCCGTTGATCGACCGCATCGGCGCAATCCGCATCGCGCCCTATGCGCTGCTCCCCATTATGGTCTCGATGCTGGCTCTTGCGCTGTTCACTCACCCGGCGGCGGCGATGCTGTTCATGGCCGGGCTCGGCCTCTGCATGGGCATGGTGTTTACCGCGTTTACGGCGATCTGGGCGGAGCTTTACGGCGTGCATCATCTCGGCGCCATTCGTTCGGTGGTGATGGCGATCATGATCCTGGTCAGCGCGCTGGCGCCCGCCGTCATGGGCTGGCTGTTCGATGCCGGCGTCACGGTCGAAACGCTGGCCTTCATTTTCACCGTCTGGGCGTTCGCCGGCTGGCTGCTGCTGCTGGCGGTGCTCGGGCGCTGGAAGGCGTCGCCGGTGGCGGTCGCCTGGTGGCGGCGCAATTAAATATTCTACTTCACCATATGCTTGACGACGAATTTAACCGTCAGGCCCTGCACCACGATCGAGAAGATGACGACGCCGTAGGTGACGGCGAGGAGGGTGTCCTTGATGGCGCTTTGCGGCAGCGAAAGAACCAGGGCGACGGATATGCCGCCGCGCAGGCCGCCCCAGGTCAGCACCGGGATGGCGCCCTTGGTGAAATCGCGCCTCAGCGACAGCAGCGTCAGCGGCGTCGCCACGCTGATAAAGCGCGCCGCGAGCGCGATCGGGATGGCGATGATCATGAGAGCCACGACATTGCCGGAAATGCTGAGCGCGAAAACCTCGAAGCCGATGAGCAGGAAGAGCGCCGAATTCATGATCTCATCGAGGAGAGACCAGAATTTTTGCACATGGTCGCGCGTCTTCTCGCTCATCGCCAGGCGCGTTCCCCGGTTGCCGATTAAGAGCCCGGCGATGACCACGGCGATCGGCCCCGAGAGATGCAATGCCGCGGCAACGCCATAGGTCAGCATCACCAGGGCCAGGGTGATCAGCACCTCCAGATTATGCTCATCGATCGATTTCATGGCGCGGTAGGCGATATAGCCGGCCGCCAGACCGAGCGCCGCGCCGCCGAGCGCCTCCTGCGCGAACAGGCGTATGACATCCAGCGCGCCGACGCTTTCCCCGCCGTGGCCGCCGCCACCACCGGCGATCGCTACCATGATGATGAACACCACCACGCCGACGCCGTCATTGAACAGGCTCTCGCCGGCGATCTTGGCCTCCAGCGATTGCGGCAGCTTGACCGTTTTGAGGATGCCGAGCACGGCCACCGGGTCGGTCGGCGCGATGAGCGCGCCGAACACCAGGCAATAGGTCAGTGGGATGGCGATACCGAGCGCCGAGGAGACGCCGTAGACGGCGAAGCCGACCATGAAGGTGGACATCAACACGCCCGCCGTCGCCATCGTGCCGATCGCCCATTTGCGGCTCAGCAGATCGTCGAGATTGACGTGCAGCGCGCCGGCGAAGAGCAGAAAGCTCAACATGCCCTTCATCAGCACATCGTGAAAATCGATATCGGCGAGGATGGCGCGCACCGATTGCTGAAGCGCCAGGGCGGGAAAGATGGCGTCGAGCGCGATGGCGCCGAGCGACGCCAACAGGGCGATGACGACGATGCCGATGGCGTGCGGCAGGCCGAGCCAGCGGTGATTGATATATCCGAACAGAGCGGCCAGCGTGACGATCACGGCGGCGGCGTTGAGAAACGAGAATTCGGACATTCTTGGGTAACCTGATTCTTGTGGCTTAGGGCAGGGCGGTGAACATATCACCTTTGGCGGGGATGCAGGTGTCGAGTAGGATCGCAAGCGGGAATCGCGGCGCCAACAGGATTCGGAGATAGCCTATGTATAAGGGCATGTACACCTATGCCTGGGATTTGAACGAAGAGGGGGTGGAGAATGTTCTCGAGCGCTACCGCGCCTGCGGCATCAACACCATAACCCTCGCCGCCAGCTATCATGCCGGCAAATTCCTGCGCCCGCATGCGCGCAAGCGCCGGGTCTATTTTCCCGAGGACGGCACGGTCTATTTCCTGCCGCGCCAGGAGCGTTACGGCGCCATCCACCCCATAATGAACAGCGTCTTGGCCGAGCATGATTTCTTCGAAGAGCTGCGCGTGAGCGCGCCCGATTTCAAGCGCGTTGCCTGGACCGTCTGCCTGCACAATATGGAATTGGGCCTTCGCCATCCCGAATATGCCGTACGCAACGCTTACGGCGATCCCTATCACTACAATCTCTGCCCCGCCTTCGAGGATGTGCAGGAATATGTCGCGACGCTCTGCGCCGATATGGCGGAGCTTTACGAATTGGACGGCATCGCCCTGGAAACGCCGGGATTCCTGCCCTATGAGCATGGCTTCCACCATGAGTTTTCGCTGCTGCCGCTCAATCGCTGGGTCAAATGGCTGCTCGGCCTGTGTTTTTCCGATGCTTGCGTTTCTGGCGCCGGGAAGGCCGGCATCGACGTCGCGCGTCTTCGACGCCAGTGCATGGATTCGATCGATCATTTTTTCGAGGGCGCCAAGGCGGTGCCCGACGAGACCGCCTATGAATGGCTGATCGCCGATCTGGTGACCGACCCCGAATGGGCGGCGTTCCTGAATTGGCGCTGCAATGTGGTCAGCGATCTGGTGGCGCGCGTGCGCGAGGCGGTGCCCGCGCAAACCGAGCTCGCCGTCATTCCCACCGTGCAGCGGCCGACGGCGGCGAGTTGGTTCGAGGGCAGCGATCTGAAGCGCCTGGCCGAGGTCGCGGATGTGCTGGAGATACCGGCCTATGAGCCGAGCGCCGAGGCGGTGGCGGTCGATGCCGGCGACGTGCGCCGGCGCGCCGGCCCGGATGCCAAGCTCAATTTCATCCTGCGCCCGACCTATCCCGACCTCGCCAACGGCGCCGAGACCGTGGCCGCCGCCAAGGCGCTGAAAGAGGCCGGCGCGGCGGGCATCGCATTCTATAATTACGGCCATATGGCGCTCGGCGCCCTCGACCATGTGCGCGAGGCATTGAAAGTCTTCGATCCACAAGGAGAAACGCCGTGAAACGCTACGCGGACAAGACAATAATGGTCACCGGCGGCGGCGGCGGCATCGGCCGCGCCATAGCTCTCCGCCTCGCCGGCGAAGGCGGCGCCATAGCGGTGCTCGACAAAAACGGCCAGGCGGCCGACGAAACCGTAAGCCAGGTCGCCGCCGCGGGCGGCCGCGCGGCGGCCGTCATCGCCGATATCACCGATTGGGACTCGGTCCAAAACGCGGTGGCGGAAGCGGAGCAGGCGCTCGGGCCGCTCGACGTGCTGGTCAACAATGCCGGCTGGGCGCAACGCGGCTCCCTGGAGGACACCGCGCCCGAGGATTGGGACAAGGAGATCGCGGTCAATCTGCGCGGGCATTTCCTGGCCGCCAAGGCGGTGCTGCCCGGCATGGTCGCGCGCGGCCACGGCGTGATCGTCAACATAGGCTCGGTCAACGGCTTCGTCGCGCTCGGCAATCCCGGCTACAGCGCCGCCAAGGCCGGGCTCTACAGCCTGACCCAGACACTCTCCGGGGAGTACGGCCCGAAGGGCATCCGCACCAACATGATCTCGCCGGGCACCATCGAGACCGATATCGAAACCTGGCGCATCCGGCGCCAAAAGAACCCGGAGATTTTCGACACCCTGGCGCGCTGGTATCCGGTCGGCCGCGTCGGCCAGCCCGAGGACATCGCCGCCGCCACCGCCTACATCGCCGCCGACGAGGCCGCCTTCGTCAACGGCGCCAACCTGATGGTCGACGGCGGCTTGACCGCCAGCCTCAATCCGATGATCGAGGAGTTCGTGCTGGAGTAGGGGATCGCACGTTCCCGAATCGCAAACATCTCATCCATCCAGGTGCGCCAGAAAATCCGCCACGGCGGTTTCCTTCATCACCGCTTCGGGGGTGCGGAAGGTTTCCGCCATGCGGCGCTCTTCATCGGTGCTGATCTGCGCCTGCATGTAGGCGCCGAGATGCCGGGCGCGCGCGATGACCGCGGCGCCGATCGGCAGGCGCGCGTTTTCGAACAGCTTAAGCGCCTGTTCCACGTCATGCTCCGTTTCGAGAAGGGCGTCCGCCAGTGCAACCGCGTCGCCCGCTGCCTTGGTGACCCCCATGCCGACATGTGGCCGCCCGACGAAGGCGGCATCGCCCAATAGCGCGACGTGGCCAAAGGCCATTCGCGGCACCTTGAGATCGTAAATCGGTTGAAAGAAGGGCTGTTCGGTCAGGCCAACGACTTCACTAAACTGCGGCGCAAGCAGGCTGTCGGCCGCCGCGCGCATCTCGGCGACTACGTCGGGGTGTATCCGGTCGGGCGCTATTGAGAGCTCGTTGCGTCGGCCATCCGAATCGGTGAGCAAACGCGCCAGTTCGGACATCTCGTCCGCCGGGCGGTACCAAACGAAGTTGTAATGGCGGTGCCCCGGGCGAAGATCGTTCTCGGGGCCGGCCACGGGGTAGCCCAGCATTTGCTCGCCGGGCGGCAGGCAGAAGCCGAGCCAATTGAACAGCGCATCGTGTGCTTCCGGCGACAATTTGGCCTCATCGACAAGACCGCGCCAGGCGATATATCCGGCATATATGGGGCTTATTTCGGGCGCGAGTTGCTGGCGCACGGTGGAGTGAATTCCGTCGGCGCCGATCAGCAGGTTGCCGCTCTCCGTCGTGCCATCCTCGAAGGACGCGGCAACGCCGGAGGCGGTTTGCGTCACCGACTGCAAATTTTTTCCCTTGTGGTAGCGGTCCTCGGGCAGCACCGGTATCAGAAGCCCAAAGATTCGCCCCCAGGACGTCATTGTCTGGCGCAACGATAGCTGGCCGATGATCTTGCCGTCGCGATCCAGGGTGCGGCGGCCCGGCACCTCAATTCCGACCTCGTCGGAGCGATCGATACCGGCGCGGCCGAGCGCGCCAATCAGCTCGCGGTGCGTCACAATGCCGGCGCCGCGGCTGGCAAGCTCGGCATCGACGCGCTCGAAAATATGAACATCCCAGCCGATACGATGTAAGAGCAGCCCCGAGAACAGCCCGGCCATGGACCCGCCGATGATCAAGGTCCTGCCTTTGGGTGTGCGGTTGGCGTTCATTCCGTGCGTTCCACATACTGATTGTTATGGCTCAGAAAACGGCGCCTCGATTTTATCGGGCAACAAACATCTCTCAAGCTATGACAACCGACCACATCTACATCGGTGATTACCGCAATACTACCCTGAAATCAGGAACGCGGAGCTTGCTGATTCGGCCGGGCGGGTGACTTATCGTTAACATATTAATTGCATCGCCAAATGCTTTCTTGCATCAACCGCCGTTTGCTTGCGATGCTGTAACTCTGTAGGCACAGGCAGTTTTTCCCCTGCCGTGGATTCCGAGTGGAGATATTTGGTCATGAAACCATCCGCCTTCCATTACGAAAAACCGTCATCGCTGGACGGATTGCTCGACGTCATGGGGAAACATGGCGAAGCGGCGAGGATTCTCGCCGGCGGTCAGAGTCTCGTACCGATGATGAACTTCCGCCTCGCCACGCCGGAGGTGCTGATCGATATCAACGGCCTCTCGGAGTTGGATTACATCCGCCAGGACGGGGATAGCCTCTCTATCGGCGCGCTGACGCGCCACAATGTGATTTATGATTCCCCCCTGGTCGCGGAGCTCTCTCCCCTGATGGCCGAAGCCTATAAACATGTCGCCCACACCACCATCCGTAATCGCGGCACCATCGGCGGAAATTTGAGCCACGCCGACCCCAGTTCGGAATTGCCTGCTGTCTGCATATGCCTGGAAGGCCATATGATTCTGCGCAGCAAGCAGGGAACGCGGGAAGTTCCGGCCGGCGAATTTTTCCTCGGCGCGTTGGAGACCGCCATCCAGCCCGGCGAGTTTCTGGCGGAGATCAAAATTCCCGTCCGCAAACCGGGTGTTGGCTCGGCATTCGAGGAAGTCAGCCCGCGCCGGGGCGATTTCGCAACGACTGCCGTTGCCGCAACGCTGCAAATCGATGGCGGCATTTGCCAAACGGCACGTATTGCGCACGCGGCCGTGGCGGACCGGCCGGCTCGCATTGAATCCGCCGAGGCGGTGCTGGAGGGATCGGCCCTCGACAAGGCGCGCATCAACCAGGCCGCCGAGATAGCCGCCAGCGAAACCGAGCCCTCGCTGATCAATTATCACGGCGATGCCGATTACAAGCGTGATCTTCTGCGCGCCTTAACCAAGCGGGCATTGCAGCGTGCAAGTGAAAATAGCGTCAATTAATGAATTCCGCCGATCGAGAGGGAGGCACCATGTCATCCGTGACTGAAATTAAACAGGTTCGTATATCGCTCACCGTGAATGGCGAGCGCCACGAGCACGAGGTCGAGCCGCGCCGCTTGCTGAGCGATTTTCTGCGTGAGGACCTCGGCCTGACCGGCACCCATGTCGGCTGCGAACATGGCGTGTGCGGAACCTGTAACATCATGCTGGACGGCCGAACGGCGCGCGCCTGCCTGCTCTTCGCGGCGCAGTGCGACGGCGCGGAAATCCGAACCGTCGAAAGCCTCGGAACAGTTGACAAGATGCACCCGATTCAGGAGGCATTCTGGGAAAAACACGGTCTGCAATGCGGTTTTTGTACGCCGGGCATGCTGATGTCGGCGGCCGAACTGCTGGAGCGCAACCCCGAACCCTCCAGCGAGGAAATCCGCGAGGCTGTCTCAAGCAATCTCTGCCGCTGCACCGGATACCAAACGATCGTCGAGGCCGTGCAGGATGCGGCAACGCGGATACGGGAGCAGGCAAATGGCTAAAGACACAAGTTTTTTAGAGAAGTCGCGCCAGGTCGAACCGCCGCGCGAGGCCTATAAATGGATCGGCAAGGACATGAAGCGGGTCGAGGACCCTCGGCTTCTGGCCGGCAAAGGAATTTATCTCGACGATGTCCAGCTGCCGAAGATGGCGCACGCGGCGGTGCTGCGCAGTCCGCACGCGCATGCCCGGATTTTGTCCGTTGACACAAGCAAAGCCAAAAATCTGCCGGGCGTTATCCTTGTCATGACCGGCGCGGAAGCAGCCGAAGTCACGGGGCCGACGGCGAGCTTTGCCAGCCCGCCCTGCCCGCAATACTGCCTGGCCGTGGAGCGCGTCCGCCATGTCGGCGAGGCGGTCGCCGCCGTTGTCGCACAATCCCGCTATCTCGCCGAAGACGCCATCGATCTGATCGAGGTCGAATATGAGGAACTTCCTGTCGTTGTCGACCCGTTGGAAGCCATTAAATCGACAGGCGACGCGGTGCTCCATCCGGAACGCGGCGATAGCAATGTCGCGATCGAGCGCACGCTGCGCTTCGGCCCGGTCGATGAGGATTTCGCCAACGCCGACCAGGTGATCGAGCGCAAACTGCGCTGGCCGCGCGTCGGCGCCGTGCCGCTCGAAACCTGCGGCGCGGTTGCAAGCTATGACGAGGGGACGGGGAAGTTCACCATCCACGCCAATACATCGATGTACAATTATGTCGGCTGGCTGATCGCGGTATCCCTGAACGTGCCCTCGCACCGGGTCAACATTATTCCGACGCTGGCGGGGGGGAGTTTCGGCAGCAAATTGTTTCTCCACAAGGTGCCGACCCTGGCGGCAACCTTGGCGCGCGCCAGCGGCCGCCCGGTCAAGTTTCTCGAAGACCGTTTGGACAATTTGATGAATTGCGACAACCACGCTTCCGACCGCGTCTATAACGCCAAATTGGCTATCAAGGACGGCATGATGACAGGCATAAGTTTTCATGTTGTCGACGACTACGGCGCCTATTTGCAGTTCGGCTACGGCACCCACGGCAACGCGCTCTCACAAGCCTCGGGGCCCTACAAACTGAGCAGTCTGGAGATGAACCTGGTCGCCGTCTTCACCAATAAGTGCCAGCAAGGCGCATACCGGGGCTTCGGTTCGGAAGTCATGAACTTCCTGGTGGAGCGCCTGGCCGATGCCGCGATTGAAGAGCTTGGCGACGATCCGCTCGAGTTCCGTCGGCGGAATTTCATCAAGCCGGAGGAATTTCCTTACCGCATCCCGACCGGGAATTTATACGATAGCGGCGATTACCCGAAGGTGCTCGACGAGGCGGCGGAGCTGCTGGACTATCCCGGTTGGCGCAAAAAACAGGAAGCGGCGCGCAAGGAAGGCCGCTATATCGGCATCGGCGTCGCGACCTGCCAGGAACGCAGCGTCTTCAGCGCGACGGAGTTCTGGTTTCTCAATCCGGACGAAGCGCAGGGCTTCACCTTGACCAGCTCGCCCGAGGGCGTTTCGGTCAAAATCGATCCGACCGGCAAGGCCATGGTAACCCTGCACGCGCCGTTCTGGGGCAATAGCCCGGAAACCATGGCCACGCAAATTCTGGCGGAGCATCTGACGATGGACCCCGCCGATATCGGCATCTCCTATTCGGATACCGACAGCGGGCTGAACGGCACCGGGCCCGGCGGCAGCCGCTACACGGTTATGATCGCCGGCGCGCTGACCGGGGCGGCGGGCAAGATTAGGGAAAAGCTGCTCACGGTTGGTGGCCACATGTTGGAGGCAAGCGTCGAAGATCTCGAACTGGCGGACGGGCGGGTGTCCGTGAAAGGCGCGCCGGAGCACGGCAAAACCATCGCCGAGGTGGCGCTGCATGCGCATTATTTCCGCCTCTCGATGCCGGACGACCCTTTGCTGACCAGCGGCATCGATGCGACCCACGTCTACGATCATCCCCTGACCACGCTGCCCAATGGGGATCGTACGGACCTCGGCGTTTTCTATCCGATCATGGGGCATATGTGCCACATGCCCGTCATCGAGGTCGATATCGAGACCGGAAAGATCGAATTCCTGGATTATGTGGCGGTGCATGATTGCGGGACGATGGTCAATCCCATGACCCTCAAGGGCCATATACGCGGCGGCACGGCGAGCGGCATCGGCACCGCCATGTATGAGCATTTTTACTATGACGAACAAGGCCAGCTTTTGAATGCCAGCTTCGCCGATTATCTGATCCCGACCCTGCATGAGCTGCCAGTCGATTTGCGCACGGGCCATGTCGAGACGCTATCGCCGTTTACCGAATTCGGCATCAAGGGCGGCGGCGAAGGCGGGCGAATGGGCGCGCCGCCGGCCCTTGCCGCGGCGGTCGAAGATGCGCTCAGGCCGTTCGGCGTTAAAATCGACGAACTCCCCCTCTCGCCGCGCCGCCTGCGATCGCTTATCCGCGCCGCGGCTTCGTCAAAAGTTTGAGTGCGGCGGTGCCGTGGCGAAGCGCCTATCATTAATATTGGCTATCAAAGGGATCTACCAAATCCACCCCAAAGTCGCGAAAATCGCGAATATTCCGGGTCGCCACCGTCAGCCTGTGAATGATTGCCGTGGCGGCGATCATGGCGTCCTCGATCAGTGTATCGGATATTCGCTGTTTGAGCCGTGCCCACTCCCTGAAGGTAGCGCCATCCATCGCTAAAACGCCGTGGCTGACGGTGACCTGGTCGAGCCAGGCTTCCAGCTCCTCCGCTTTGGCGCCATCCTGCTCCCGGGTGATTTCAATACCTGCCTGTATTTCCCCGACCGTGACCGCGGACAGAAAAAGCCGGTCCGCCGGCACATCCGCGATCCAGTTGAGGACAGCCTTGTGCGGTTTGGGGCGGCGCAACTCCGAAACAATGTTGGTGTCGAGAAGATACACGGTTTACTCGAAGATCGCCGCCGAGCGATGGCGATGCTTCTTGCGCGGCGGCGTGAGTGCATCGCTTCGCGCTTGCGGCGCAAGAAGCAGGTCCTTCAAGTTCGGCTTCGTCATGTTCTGCAACCTGCGCCATTGCGCGATCGGGACGAGCACGGCCGCCTCGACGCCTCGCTTGGTTACGACCTGCGGACCTTCGCTAATACTTGCCTCGAGCAACTCGCTAAAACGCGCTTTCGCGTCCTGAACCTGCCATGCCTTGCGCATGCATCCTCCAATGATGACAGCCTACGACACTCGTTAATTTGACTAGTTATATGACTAGTCTGAGCCGGGAGCAAGAGAAAGCTGCTTTGCGGCGCATGATCGAGGAACTCGTGCTGGAGTAGGGGAGGGCGGTCAGGGCCGGCGCGTCATCAGCGAGCCCAGCCCGGCGGCGCACAGGGTTTCGGCGCCGTCGTTAACGGCGAACACCTCGCTCCTGACGATCGAGAGCGTGCGGCCGGATTTGATCACCTCGCCGCGCGCGATCAGCGCTTCGCCGGCGGCCGGAGCCAGAAAATTGATCTTGATCTCGACGGTGAGAATGTCGGCGCCGGCCTCGAACAGCGTGAAGGCCGCATAGCCGCCGGCGACGTCGGCGAGTGCCGCGACCACGCCGCCGTGCAAAAAACCGTTCTGCTGCGTCAGTTCCTGGCGCGCCTTCAAGTGCAGCTCGGCACGGCCCGGTGCGATCTCGCCCAGCTGGGCGCCGAGATGGAGCATGAAGGTCTGGCGCGCATAGCTTTGCCGCGCCACCGCTTCGTAATCCGGGTTGCGCGGCGTAAAACCCATCAGTTCAGGCGCACGATCTCGCCCGTATCGATGCTTTCCTGCGCGGCGACGACGATCTTCAGCGAATCGACGCCGTTCTGCATATGCTCGGTGAGATCGACATCCTCGTTGATCGCCTTCAGGAGATATTCCTGCTCGCGGTCGCACAGTTCCTGATGGCCCGGCTCGTCGGCCATGTTGATCCACTCGTCCTCATGCACGAATTTGTTGTTTTCGTCGATCTCGCTCGAATGGCACAGGATGGCGTTGGTCTTGACGTGCGAATCGATATCGTCCGACGAGGCATGCTCCTGGCCTTCCTGCGGCACGACGATCGAGACCGAGCCTTTCGGGCCGACCACGTCTTTGACGAAAAACGCGGTCTCGCTCATCATCGGCCCCCAGCCGGCCTCGTACCAACCGACCGAGCCGTCGTCGAACTCGACATGGAGATGGCCGTAATTCTGCACCTTGGTCTCGTCGCTGAGCTTGGCCCCCATGCCGTGCACCTTGACCGGCTTGGCGCCCGTCATCTGGCACATGACATCGACATAATGGACGCCGCAATCGACGATGGGCGTGAGCGACTGCATCAGGTTGCGATGCCAGATCCAGGGCTCGCCGCTCGATTGCTGGTTGAGGTTCATGCGCATCACCAGCGGCTTGCCCAGCCCCCTGGCGCGCTCGATAAACTCAACCCAAGCCGGGTGGACGCGCAGGATATAGCCGATCACCAATTTCCTGTTGGCGGCCTTCGCCATGTCGACGATCTCCTGCGCGTCGGCGACCGTGGTGGCGAGCGGCTTTTCGGTGAACACATGGCAGCCGGCGTCGAACGCCTTGCGGCAGAAATCGGCATGCGTGTCGGGATAGGTGTTGACGGAAACGACATCCGGCTTGGTCTCGATGAGCGCGGCGTCGAAATCGGTATATTTGGGGTAATCGCTGAACTCGCCCGGCAGGTCGTTGCGGCCATGGATCGACGGGCTGCACAGGCCGACGATCTCGAAGCCGTCGATGGTGTGATAGGCCAGCGCGTGGCTGCGCCCCATATTGCCGACGCCCAGCACCAATACTTTAAGCGCACCGTTTTGCATGATTCATGTCTCCCTAAACGCGTTTGCTTGTCTAAGTGTCCGTCCGGAAAGAAGTTGATTCGTTGGAATCGTTTGTGATTCTGTATTGG
>CAJXFT010000038.1 GCA_913053235.1 uncultured Alphaproteobacteria bacterium | reverse complement strand
ACTCTATGAATCACATAAATTCAACTTTGTGAATCCTGAATGTCGATTGGCCCTAAAGGTGCGCCAACAAACAGATGAACCTCGTCAATTTCCGCAACGGCGTGCTGCTGTTTACCGTCGGCTGCTATATCGTCCTCAACCAGGGCTTTATGCAGCTGCGCATCCCGCCCGGCGCCGGCGCGCCGCTCGGCGAGTTGGTGCTGCTCATCGCGCTGCTCAGCATCAACCATATGAAGGTGATGCCGCAGTTCCTGCGCAGTATCTTCTTCTGGCCGCTTCTCCTTTGGTGGGTGTTCGGCATTGCCCGCGCCGCCATGGCGTTTCCGGAGTATGGCTTTTGGGCGCTTCGCGACGCCGCGCATGTGATCGAATCGCTTTACCTCTATGTCGGCTTCGCCATGGCGATCAAGGTGGATCAAATCGAGCGCGTGTTTCGCTGGCTGCCCAAGATCTTGCTGATCGTCGGGCTCTATTCGCTGCTCTTTCCCCTGCGCGAGGAGCTGCGCGATTTCTCGCCCACCGTGGTTGCCGCGGCCGGCGAGGCACGCACGCTTTTCTTCCAGTTTCAGAGCACCTCCCTGACCGCCCTCGTCGCCGTCGCGTATCTTTTGATATTCCGGCCCAGGAAAGACGGGCCGTGGGTCGTTCTGGTGGCGGCGATCGTCACCGGCCTCGTCGCCATGCTGTTTCAGTCGCGCACCGTCTATTTGCAAATCTTCGCCCTGGCGATGGTGCTCAGCGTCACCCATGGCCGCGCCTTTCGCCGCGGCAGCATCGTCATCTGCATCCTCATCGGCGCCTTGATCGCACTGCCGGAACTGGGCATCGATATGAAAGGGCGGCTCGGCAAAACCGTCGATATCAATTTTGTTCTCAATCACATCATGGCGATTGCCGGCATTGCCGGTGAGGGCACGGAGGGCGCCGCCTCGGGCAATGCGTTGCGCGCCTTCTGGTGGGGGCAAATATGGCGCGAAGTGAGTGCCAATCCGATGACGCTCCTTTTCGGCGTCGGTTACGGCGAGCCACTGGTCAATTTCCAGGTCGGCGACGTCAACGTGCGCGAGCCGCACAACTCCTATATCTCCATCGGCGCGCGCATCGGCGCCGTCGGCCTGGCGGCGTTCCTGATGATTACCATTTCGCTGCTTCGCGCCTGGCACCGCGCCTATCGGGAATGCGGGCGGATCGGTTGGAAGATCGGCCAGAACAGGCTTCTCGTGCTGTTTCTCTATTTTCTCTTCACCTGGATCGTGGCGACCAACCAGGACACCTTTGAGAAGCCCTACCACACCATCCCGTTCTATTTTCTGTGGGGCGTTACCTTGGCCTACGGCCACCATCTTAAGCACGGCGCCTACCGTCCGGTGCGGAAGGCGCGCACAATGCGGGCCGCCGCGCCGGCCGGCGGAGGTGCCCGCCCGGCGCCCGGCGGCGCCGTCCCGCGCGGCAAATAAATCTCAAGGTTCACCGGCTTCCCCTGAGGTGGCCGGCCTGATCCTGGCCAGATTCTTGTTGTTGCGAATCCAGCCGCGCCACAGCGATATTTCGAGGAAAGCGATAAACAGCAGCGCGATGGCGCCGATGGCGCTCGACTGGGCGATGGCGAATTCCGCCAGCGTCAAACCATCGATCCACAACACCGCGAAGGTATTGGCCGGCACCACCACCTCGTCACCGCTACCGATGCCGAGCACCTTCAGGGCAAGCGAAAGGGCGGTCGTGCCGTTCTCCAACCCGGCGCAAGCCTCGGTCTCGCAATATCCGGCGAAGGCGCTTTCGAATTCGACCAGTTCGCGGCCGAGTATGAAGGCGCCGCGCGCCATCAGATCATGCAGAAGCGGTTCGATCTCCGCTTCGATCCCGGCGTAAGCCGCCCTCAAATCGACAAATGGCACGCTCACTTTATCCTCGCTTCCAAGCTGATTGGCGGCGCCGCGCCAACGCTGAATATTACCCGATCGTCACGGCGCGCCCATCACCCTTTAAACTGCGGTCGATGGCGGCGCACACAAGCGAATTGCGATAGCCTTCGGCGCCGCTGCTCAGCGTCGTCCCGCCGCTGGCGGCGGCGGCCAGGAATTCGCGGCATTCCACCGCCAAGGCCTCGTCGCCGCTAAGGCTGGGCGTCTCGACCCCGTCGGAGCGGTAATGGGTGGTCAGTTTTTCGCTGCCGTTCACGCCGCCGATATCGAATCCGCCGCGGTATATGCGCAGTTTCTTGTCGTCTTCCATCTCGTCATAGACGACCGATCCCTGGTCGCCGCAATAGACCATGCGCCGGACTTTCTCCGGGCTCAACCAGTTGAGATTAAGACGCGCATGGAGGCCGTCATCATATCTGAGCGTGACGAAGGCGGCATGCTCGACGCTGGCCAGGCGGCGCGCCGCGAAATGGGCGCTAACCTCCACCGGCATGCGCCCCAGCACATGCCCGAGGATGGCGACATCATGCGGCACCAGGTCCCACACCACATTGATATCGGCGCGCCACGGCGCCTGGGTGCGCATCGATTCGATATAGCTCAGCTCGCCGCACGCCGCGCTTTCAAGAATTTGCCGCAACATGCGCACCGAGGGCGTGTAGAGAAATGTGAGATCGGTATGGAGGATCAGCTCGCGCGCTTCGGCGAGTTCCGCCAAAGCCAACGCCTGCTCGGGAATCTGGCTCACCGGTTTGCACACGAAGACATGCTTGCCGGCTTCGAGCGCCGCCTTGGCAATAGGGTAATTATCGCTCGGCCGGGTGCTGACGACGACGATATCGATATCGTCGGCGGCGATAATTTCATCGCCATCGCGGCTGCCGCGCGCCGCCGGATATTGCGCCAATTGACGCGCCACCGCCTGTTCGTCGAGATCGCAAACGGCGACCAGCCTGGCGCCTTCGGCGGCGGCGAAATTGCGCACCAGATTGGGGCCCCAGTAGCCGAGGCCGATCACCGCCACGCGGGCCGGTTCGGCTTCATTCGCCATGTCATTCTCCAGCGGAAAGTTGACTCAGAATTTTCGCTCTTTGATGAGCGATTGCGCCATTTGCGCCTGGCGCAAATATTGCGAAAAAATATGCATGATCGACTGATGGGTATCCTCCACCACGCCGTAATTGTCGCCTTTGACGTGAATGTTGATGGCGGCGGCACGCGCGCTGCGGCCACCATCGAATCCGGTCAGGGCGATGGATTGCACGCCGTTGGCGGCGGCCCAATCGACGGCGCGGACGATATTTTCGGAATCGCCCGAGGAGCTGATGGTGAGCAGCACGTCGCCGGCGCGCGCCGCAGTGCGAAGCTGATAGACGAAACAATCCTCGAAAGCGATATCGTTGGCGATGGCGGTGATCAGTTCGAGATTGGCGCTCAGCGATATGACACGCGGCAAGATGTCGGTATCGGTCTGAATGCCTTTGGCGAAATCGCATAACAGGTGATTGGCGATCGCCGCCGAGCCGCCATTGCCGCAGACGAACAACCATGCGCCGGCGGCGAACGCCTGGTGCAAGACATCGGCGGCCGCCGCCAAAACATCATGGTCGATGGAGGCGCCGGCACGCGCCAATCGATCGAGATAATCGTCGCAATATGCGCCGATGGTTTCGTAGGGCCGCTCGGGAAAGCTGTTCATGCGCCGCTGTCGGGTCCGCTGGTTGGGAGATAGAGGTTTAACCGCTGCTCAGGCGTTCGACAAGCCGGACAGCAAATCGGCAAGCTCGCGCAGCGGCCGGTCGACCGTCACGTCAAAGCCGGGGCCGCGCAGGGCAAGCGCATCGCCACGCTCTTCGACGCCATATCCGGTCGCCACCAGCCAGCCGCGCCGCAACCCGGCGCCCGCCCCCGCCGCCATATCGCCCGCCGTGTCACCGACGATCCAACTATGCCGGAGATCGAGCGCCAGGTCATCCGCCGCCGCCAGCAGCATGCCGGGATTCGGCTTGCGGCAGGCGGCGCCGCTGTCGGGCAATGCCGGACAGGCGTAAACCGCGTCGATTCGCCCGCCGCCCGCCGCGACCGCCGCGATCACCGCCTGCTGGACGGCGGCGAAATCCCGCCAGCCGTAATAGCCGCGCCCGATGCCCGACTGGTTGGTCACCATCACCGTCGGCATATCCATTGCCCGCGCCCGCGCCGTCAGCGCCACCGCCTCGGCGATCGGGCGCACGTCATCCGGCGAGCTGAGATAATCGACGAGTTCGATGAGCGTGCCGTCACGATCGATAAACAGGACCGGACGCAAAGAAGCGTCAGCGGACGGGACGCGAATCTCGCGCCACATGCCGCTCTCGTCGAGGGGAAAGCCGGTTGCGTTCACGGATCGTCTAGGCGCGTGTCCGCCCCGCCGCGTCGGCCTGGCGGAACCAGTCATAGGTCGCCTGCAAGCCATCGCGCAAACCGGTGCCGGCCGTCCAGCCGAGCGATCTGAGCAGGCCGTTGTCGGACAGTTTGCGCGGCGCGCCGTCCTGGCGGCCGCGGTCGAACTTCCAGGCGCCACGATAGCCGGCGATATCGGCGATCAGGCGCGCCACATCGATGATCCTGATCTCCTCGCCGGTGCCGACATTGACATGCTCGGCGCCCGAATAGCTTTTCATGAGAAAGACCAGGGCGTCCGCCGCATCCTCGGAATAGAGAAATTCGCGGTACGGCTCACCGCTTCCCCAAATCTCCACCTCGGCGGCGTTTTCCTGGCACGCTTTGTGGATCTTTCCCATCAGGGCGGGAATGACGTGACTGTCCTCGGCTTCGAAAAAATCGCCGGGGCCGAACAGATTGGTCGGCATCGCCGAGATAAAATCGCAACCATGTTGGCGGCGATAGGCCTGGCACAGATAAATCCCGGCGATCTTGGCCAACGCATACCATTGATTGGTCGGCTCCAGCGGGCCGGTCAGAAGATCGCCCTCGGCCATCGGCTGCGGCGCGAATTTGGGATAGATGCAGGTCGAGCCCAAAAACAGCAGCTTCTCGACGCCGACGCGCCACGCGGCATCGACGATATTGGCCTCGATCATCATATTGTCGTAGAGGAATTCGGCCGGCCGGCTATAGTTGGCGTGGATACCGCCGACGGTGGCGGCGGCAAGAAAAATGGCTTCGGGCCGCGCCTCGGCGAGCCAGTCCTCGACCTCTTTCTGGCGCCTGAGGTCGACCTCATCACGCGAGACGGATATCAACTCGCAGCTCTCCGCCGCCAGGCGCTTCACCAGCGCCGAGCCGACCAGGCCGCCATGGCCGGCGACCCACACCCGTTTGCCGTTCAGCGAATAGGCCGTGGCCGCGTCATTCATGGCCGGGCCTCTGTTCTTCGGCGACATTCTTGAGATCCGAATCGACCATTTCCGTCACCAATTGGGCGAAGCTGGTGTGATGGCGCCAACCCAGCCTATCGAACGCCTTTTTCGAATCGCCGAGCAGGCTGTCGACCTCGGTCGGGCGGAAATAGCGCGCATCGATTCTTACCAGGACATCGCCCGTGCCGGCGTCCAGCCCGGTTTCGTCGACGCCGGCGCCGCGCCATTCCAGCTTGCGGCCGATGCGCGCGAAGGCGAGCTCGACGAATTCGCGCACCGAATGATTTTCCCCGGTCGCCAGGACGTAATCGTCGGGCTTGTCCTGTTGCAGGATTCGCCACATGCCCTCGACATAGTCGCGCGCATGGCCCCAATCGCGCTTGGCGTCGAGATTGCCGAGATAGAGGCTGTCCTGCATGCCGAGCTCGATCGCGGCGACGGCGCGGGTGATCTTGCGGGTGACGAAGGTTTCGCCGCGAACCGGGCTTTCATGGTTGAACAGGATTCCGTTCGAGGCGTGGAAGCCGTACGCCTCGCGGTAATTGACGGTTATCCAATAGGCGTAGAGCTTGGCCGCCGCGTAGGGGCTGCGCGGCGCGAATGGCGTGGTTTCGTTTTGCGGCGATTGCGGCGCGTTGCCGTAGAGTTCCGAGGTCGATGCCTGATAAAACCGCGCCGCCTCGCCGAGACCCAGAATGCGCATGGCTTCGAGCAGCCGCAAGGTGCCGAGGGCGTCTGAATTGGCGGTATATTCCGGTGTTTCGAAGCTCACCGCGACATGGCTCTGCGCCGCCAGATTATAGATTTCGCCGGGCCGGGTTTCCTGCAGCAGGCGGATCAGGTTGGTGGCGTCGGTCATATCGCCGAAATGAAGACGAAACCTCGCCTCGCCGAGATGCGGGTCGCGGTAGAGATGATCGACGCGCTCGGTGTTGAACGAAGAGGAGCGCCGCTTGATGCCATGCACCTCATAGCCCTTGGCGAGCAGCAATTCGGCAAGATAGGCGCCGTCCTGGCCGGTTACGCCGGTGATCAAGGCGATCTTATGGGTCATGCTGTCTTGTTTCCAATCGTCGCGCGAGGCGATAAGTGCCAGGAATTGCGGTCCCGGTCGAGAGCTTAAATCAACTTCTTACACAATTGCTACCGCAGCGCCGGGTGTGCCGGCCGGGCACGGCGCGCATCGGCGAACGGATCCCCGTCTGTTGAAAAATCGGCTCGATTCGCTATGTTAATATAGCAATGTTAATCCTATTCACATTCGATATCGCCAAGCCTGGCGGCCGGAGCGATGCCGGCGGCGTGTAAATCGAGCCAACATTCGACAATTGACGAATCCTAACTTTGGGAATTAAATTAACCTTGTAATAATCTGTTTGAAAATATTTTTTTCCTTATCAGCGATACTGAGGCCCGGCCGATTTTGCCGAGGAGAACCGTATTGAGTCGCAACATGGCGCGGCTGCCCCGGCGGCCAGGTGATTTGCAATGACGGCACGCGCGCACATCATGGCCTTGCGCTTGCCCGCTTTCGCGCTCCTGTTCGCCGCCGCCATGTTGCTGTGGGGCGGCGAATCCTCGGCGCAGTTGCAGGAATTGAGTCTGGATTTTGCCGAACAGGCGCGCAAGGAATCCGTTCTCGGCCGCGTCCGCCCGGAATTCAAGGCGATCGGCCTCGAGACCGAATATCTTCCCAGCTTCGAGGAATTCCCCAAGGCGGAGTTCCGCTTCGGTTGGGAGGACAATATTTTCCGCACCGAGGAAGATGTCAAATCGGATTATTTCCTCGCCTTCCTGCCCAATCTGTCGGTTCGCTCGAATTGGGAAAATCATCAGTTCGAGTGGGAAAGCAACGCTCATTTTCAGCGCTGGAATAGATTCGAGAGCGAGGATTTCGACGATTTCGATTTTCGCGCCAAGCTGCGCATCGATATCGACGAGCGCTCCAGCAGTTTCGTCGAATTGCGCCACGGGCGCTTCCATGAAGGGCGCGGCGCGGTCGACGATGAAGGCGGCCAGAAGGTCACCACATTTTTCGACACCAGCGCCGAAATCGGCGGCGATTATGGCGGCGGCAGCATAATCAGCAGCGAGGGCAGCGTCAAAATCCAAAGGCTGAATTACGGCGACAACGACCTCAACCATGACGACCGCGACCGTGACGAATATACGTTGCGCATGCGCACCACTTACGAAGACGTGCCGGGATCGCGATTTTTCATCGAGCCGTCGATCAATATTCAGGAATTCGTCGACTCGTTCGATGACGACGACCTGAACCGCGATTCCGTCGGCGGACAGTTGCTCGCCGGCCTGACGATAGACTATTCCGGCGTCACCTTTCTCGACTTCAAGGGCGGCTATGCAACGCGCTCGTTCACCGACACCGAATTCAGCGAGGTCGACGGCCTGACGGTGAGCGGCGAGATGACCTGGAACATGACCGGACTGACCACCGTCACCGCCGGTATCCACCGCAATTTCGAAGGCACCAATCTGGCCGGCGCATCGCAAATTGTCGCCATCGGCGGCGATCTGCAAATCGACCATGAACTTCTCTATAGCCTGATAGCCTGCTGCTGTCGGCCGGCGGTTCGTACGAATCGAATGAATTCGAGCAGGTCGTGCGCGACGATACCGATTGGGAAGGCTTCCTCGGCTTTCGCTATTTCATGAACCGCGAATTTCAGTTTCGCGGCGAATACCGGCATAGCGAGCGAATATCCTCGGAAGAGGGCTCCAGTTTCGACAACAATGCCGTGACACTGCGCGTGATGGGACAAATCTGACCATGCGGCGGAACCTGCCTGGCATTGTGCTGGCGCTGGTGTTGGCGCTCGGCGTGGCGGCGCTGCCGCATATGACGGCGGCGCAGAATCCAACCGGCCAGCAGCTCCAGGTCGATGAAGACGAATTGCTCGAGCTCGAATCGTTCGAGACCGACGAGCCGATCCCGGATATCAACGCCGAGCCGGAAGAAGAGGCCGGCGCCACGGCGGACGGCGGCGCCGATTCCGCAGCCGATTCCGCAGCCGATTCCGAAGCCACGGCCGTGGCGGTACGCGATGAGCTTATCGATCCCACCGGGCTGCAGGAATACCGGCTCGGGCCGGGCGACCGCCTTTCGGTCGTCGTCTTCGGTCAGGACGATCTCTCGGGCGAGCTGGCGGTGGATGGCCAGGGCCGCATATCGATGCCCCTGATCGGCCAGGTGCAGGCGCAGAACAGAACCGTCAACGAGTTGCAGCAAATCGTCACCGATATGCTCTCCGACGAGTATTTGATCGATCCCAGAATCAGCGTCGAAGTGACCAATTACCGGCCGTTCTACATTTATGGACAGGTCAACAAGCCGGGAAGCTACCCCTATGTCAGCGGCATGACCGTGCGTCAGGCGATCGCCCTGGCCGGCGGCTACACCCGGCGCGCCAACGAAGAACCGGTGTCGATTACGCGCACCACGCCGGATGAATTGCTCGATCTCGAGGGCTATCTGAAAACCGTCGTGCTGCCGGGCGACACGATACGACACGATAGAAGTGTTTCGCAGGCTGTTCTAGGGTTGTGATGACCGACACATATGACATATATGGTTGGCATTAATATGTTAACGGAATTAACATGGCGATCCCCGGGCGGCGACGGGCGCCACAGGGAATCCGGTTTGGAAGGCGAATGAATGAAGACGGGATCGCACGCGACGGCGCGGCGGGCGGGAAAGCCTGATGGCTAACCCGGGCAAAGTAGCGCGCATGTCCCGGCAGGAACCGGAAGAGGTCACGTTCGTCCCGGTCGAGGAGATCGGCGGCCCGGTGGCGACGGCGAGCAAGCGCGAATTCGACCTCGGCCAGTTCTTCGCAATATTGCTGCGCAACAAGATGCTGATCATCGGCATCATCGTCATCGGCACGCTGCTCGCCATTTTCATGGTGCAGCGCATGACACCGCTCTACAGCGCCAATGCCAGCCTGGTGCTGCAGCGCCAGCAAATCAATCTCGGCGGCAGATCGGCCGAATCGGTGGTCCAGGGCCTGACCCCGGATTTCTTCACCAACGAGACCGAGGCGGAAATTATCCGCTCGCGCTCGCTGGCTCTTCAGGTGGTTGAACAGCTTGACCTGTCGAGCAATCCATTGTTCAACCCGCTGCTCAGCGAGCCCGAGGTCGGGCTGATCGGCTCGATCGGCAACGCCCTCGGCATTTCCAGCTTCAAGGAAATCTTTCCGGAGAGCTGGCGTACCTCACTCGGCCTGGAGGGTGACGAAGACAGCGCCGCCCCGGTGGTGCTGACGGCGGTGCAAAAGCAACAGATTCTGCGCGAATTTCTGGTCGATGTTTTTTTGGCGGGGCTGACGGTCGAAGCCGGCGGCACCTCGCTGGTCATCGATCTTTCCTATATGTCGGAGGATCCGGAAATGGCGGCTCTGGCGGTGAATACCGTGGCCGACATCTATATCCTCGGGCAGCTCAACGCCAAATATGAAGCCACCGAGCGCGCCAACCGCTGGCTTGCCGACCGCGTCGGCGAACTTCGCCTGCGGGTCGAAGGGTCGAGCCGCAATCTGGAATCGTTCCGCCGCCGCGCCGGGCTGGTCAACATCGGCGATACCACCCTCTATGCCCAGCAATTGGCCGAGCTCAACTCGCAATTGATCGCCTCGCGCACCGTCCTCGCCGAGGCGGAGGCGCGCTACAATCAGGTGCAGCGCCTGTTGGAGACTCCGGGCGGCCTCGATTCGGCGGCGGCGGTGCTGGAATCGCCGCTGATCCAGCGCCTGCGCGAACAGGAATCGGAATTGACCCGCAATATCGCCGAGCTTGAAACGCAATATCGCGATGCCCATCCCAAAATGATGCTGGCGCGCAGCGAGTTGGAGGATCTGCAAAAGAAGATCAATCAGGAGGTCAACAAGGTCGCCATCAATCTCGGCAACGAGTTGGAGATTACCGAGATTCGCCAGGAGAAACTCGAAGCCGAAATCGACCGGCTGCAGGGCCGGGTGTCCGAGCAGAATCAGGCGGAAGTCAAATTGAACGAGCTTTCCAGTGTCGCCCAGGCCGACCGCGAGCTTTACGAAACCGTCTTGGCGCGTTTCAAACAGGTCGATACCCAGCAGCAGCAATTGATCGAGCCCGATGCGCGGGTCATTTCTTATGCCTCGACACCGACGGCACCCTCGCGGCCGCGCAAATCGCTGATCATCGGCGCCGGCTTCATACTCTCGGGCCTGATCGGTTTCCTGCTCGCCTTCGTGCGCGAGCAATTGGAATCCGGTTTCCGCAGTGTCGACCAAGTGGAGGAAGCCACCGGTGTTCCGGCCATCTCCATGCTGCCGCGCGTCGCCGGCGCCAACAAGCCCGGCAAGGCGCCCTATGATCTGGTCATCGACCGCCCCACCTCATCCTATTCCGAGGCCGTGCGCACCCTGCGCACGGCATTGCTGCTGTCCGATGTCGACCGCCCGCCGAGGACGATTTCGATCACCTCCTCGGTGCCCGGCGAAGGCAAGACAACGGCATCCCTGTCGCTCGCCCGGGCGGCGGCAAAATCCGGCCAGAAGGTGCTGATAATCGATTGCGACCTGCGCAAGCCCTCCTTGCAAGAGGCGCTGCAGGTTCCCAACAGCCAGGGCATCGTCGATTATCTGTCGCATGAAAAAGAACTCGAGGATGTGATCGAGATCGATTTCAAATCGGAAGCCCATTACATCCTCGCCGGGCCGAGCGTTACCAACGCCACGGACGTGCTGGCCTCCAACCTGATGAGCGAACTGCTCGAAGCGCTGGCCGATACCTATGACCTCGTCGTCCTCGACACGCCGCCGGTGCTGGCGGTGTCGGATACGCTGGTGTTGGGGCGCCAGGTCGACAAGACCGTATTCATCATCGAATGGAACAGGACCCGCAGGGCCGCCGCCGCCGAGGCGCTGAAGCAGATCGTCGCCTCCGGAGCGGATGTCGCCGGGGTGGTTTTGACGCAGGTCGATATCAAGAAATTTGAGCGTTACTATGGCAGCGGAAGCAGTCATTATTCGGGGCAGTATAAAAACTATTACTCCGAAGCCTGACCGCCATGGCATCGCGCCGCATCGCCGCCGGATATCTTCTCTCTCTCACCGTTGCCGTGGCGGTGGGCATTACCCTGGTGGTGCTCGCGCTGCCGCGTACCGCCGCCGGAATCTCCGAGCTGCACGGCAGCTGGGCGATCGCCGAGTTGCGCGCCGACGAGCCGATTTCCGATCACGATATCGATTTGGCGATAAACTCCCTGGTCGACGCCAACGGTTGGGTGAACACGGCGCCGCGCTGGACGGCGCTGGCCCGCCTGCACTACGCCCGCGCGCTGCGCGCCGACGCCAACAGCGCGGCGCGCCAGGACGCATTCCGGCTCAGTCAGGACGCCAGCCATCGGGCGATCTCGCTAAACCCGGCGCTGCCGGAGCCGTGGCTGCGCCTGGCGCAAACGGAATACGCCCTCAACAGGGTTTCGCCGCAAATGATTCGGGCGCTCGCCATGGCCTACCGCACCGGGCGGTTTAACCGCTTCACGGTGTTCGCCATGTCGGAACTGGCCTTTATCGCCTGGGGCCATCTCGAATCCGATACCCGAAGCCTCGCCGTCGAGCAATTCGCCTTTGCCGTGCGCCAGCGCAGCGACCGCCTCGCCGCTATTTCCGAACGGCTGCACGCCTCGGCAATCGTGCGGCGCGCGCTGCGCCGCGAGCCGGAAATGCTGGCCAAATTCGAGCGCGCGGTGAAGCGCCAAAAACCCGGCTGACGACGGTCGGCGCCGTTCCCTGGAATATCAATAAGGCTCGGCTTCGTTGCTCGAGCGCGATTGCGCGCAGGCGGCGCCGAGCATGGCCGCGAAGACGACGCTGACGGCGGGGATTTGCAGGCTGAAATCGACCACCGAATGGCCCGCCACCAGCACCCCCGCCGCCACGCCGGCGGCCGGATAGGCCTGGTTGTTGCGTCGTCGGCGGACGCCGATGAAGCAGATGGCGCCGAGGCCGAGAAGCGTGCCAACCATCAGGATGGTGGCCGGCAGACCCATCTCGGAAGCCCATTCGAGATAGCTGCTATGGGCCCGCTGATAAGCCCTGATCAGCGTTTCGTCGCGGTACAGCCTGAACACTTCCGACCAGGCGCCGAGCCCCGAGCCTGCGAGCGGATAATCTTCGATCGCGGCGACGCTATAGCCGAACAGCACGCCGCGTTCCTCGCCCGCGACCGAACGGTCGACCCCTTCCGCCGCCTGCCCGGCGAGCAAAATAAGCAGCACCGCGGCAACCGCGACGATGCCGCTATATACGCCGAGCGCCTTTCCGACCAGGCGCCGGCCCGCCGCCAGGGCGGCGAAGAACGCCATCAGGCCGAGCGCCGCGGCGGCGATGCCGGCGCGTGAATGGCTGAGAATGAGCGCGGCACCTGTGACGGCGATGATCAGCCCATAGACCCAGCCGCCATGCGAGAATCTATCCATCATCACCATCAAACCCTGGCGGCTAAACGGATTGGCCGCCTCCTCGCGGCGCCCGCCGGCGAACAAAATGACGAAGCTGGCGATCAGGGCCAGCCCGGCATAGGTGGCGAAGCTGTTGCGGTTGACGAAGCTGCTGGTGAGCGAATGCTTATAGGCCCAACGCTCGTACCAGAGGATGGATTCATTGCCGCCCAGAGTGACCGCCAGCCCGTAGGCGGCGTAGATGAAACCGGAAAAGGCGATAGCCTGGAACAGCACCCGCGCGCGCCGGGCGGAGCGGCAATATTGCAGGGCCAGCCAAAATACGCCGCCGTAGCTGAGGAGGCGCATGACGGTCTCGGCGCCGGCCGCCGGCTCGAGGCTGACGGCGCCGTGCAAGCCGGTGCCGAGGGCGGCGCCGGCTTCAAGCCACAGCGGATGGTGCCACGCCTCTGGCGTCCAGGTCACGGCCTGAACGCCGGCCCATACCATCAGCAGCAGGAACAGGCAGGTGGCAATCCAGTGATGGCGCCACGCCGATCGCACCCGGCCCGGATCGCGCAGCGCGGCGAGCGCCCAGCCGATCAACAGATGCCGATGACCAGGCTCAGCAAACTCCACGACCATGGCCGATTGGCGCCGAACGGCAGCGGCGCCAGCGCCAACGTGATCAACAGAATCCAATATGGCAGGCGGCTCATTTTGCCGCCTCCGCGCCTGAAGGAGCCTGCGCTCCCAACCAAAGCCGCCTCAGCATGTCGCGGTTGAGCGCCAGCCACTGCATGGCGATGACGATGGTGGCGGCATTTATCGGACGCTCCCGCATCTCCGCCATCGCCTGCTCGAAAGGCAGCACGCGGACGCGGATATCTTCGGCTTCCTCGGCCAGCCCGAAGACGCCGCCGGCGCTGCTCGAATCGGCGCGTCCGACAAAAAGCGCGACGGTTTCCGTCGTCCCGCCCGGCGACACCAGATAATCCTGGATATGGTGGAGTTCGCGCAGGGTCAGCCCGGCCTCCTCGAGCGCCTCGCGCCGCACCACCTCCTCGACGCCCTCTCCCGCATCGACAATGCCGGCGACAATTTCGAGCTGCCACGGGCCGCCCGGCGCGTCGAGGGCGCCGACGCGGAACTGCTCCTGCAAGATCACCTCGTCGCGCAGCGGATCGTAAGGCAGCACGGCGGCAGCGTGGCCGCGCTCGAACAGCTCGCGCCAAAAGGGCTGTGTCCAGCCGCCGTCAAAGCAGCGATGGCGCAGCTTATATTTGGCGATGCGGAAATATCCCTGGAACGGCGTCTGGCGTTCGATGATTTCGTATTCGTCAGGCGTTTCGCGCACGCGGTCCCTCCCGGCGGACGGTGGGATATTCGCCACCAAGCTCGGCCGCGCAAGTTTCCGCGCGGTTAGGGCTCGATTCCCTTGTCCTTCAGGCCGAGTTTACCCTGCTCGCCGATGATCTCCAAAATTGTTTCGTCACTGCGGAACCAGCGCCGCGCCGCCTTGTCCTTGGCCTCGAGTCCGCGCATCGCCGCCCATTCATTGACGAAACCGTTGGCGCGGCGCCATTTGCCTTGCGCCGGGCGCAGGAACTGAACGGCGAAGGTCTTGACGCCGTAATTGATGGTAAACAGGCCGTCGGCGGTGACCGTCTCGCCGCAATGCGGCAACAGGTCGGCCACGGCGCCGGTGAACGGGCCGCCGTTTTTTATCGGCAGCACCAGCTCGCCATCCTCTTTCAACAGGCCGAGCAGGCGCTTGCCGGCGCCGCAATCGGGCGGGCAATCGCCGGACAATACGCACAGCACGTCGATCACCTTGGCGTCGAAGCGAACCTCCTCTTCATCGGGCAAACCCCAACTGTCGGCGGCCAACGCGGCGTCAGAGAAGGAGAACAGTGCGATCGCCATCAGAGCGGCGATGAGAAGCTTGGCGGATTTTGTCATGGCCTATTCCCCGAACGGCTGAATGTCGAATTCTTCATGCGAGTAATTTACGATCCCGTGATCGTCGATGATGGTGTCGATGGCGAGATATTTGATGCTGTCGCGCTCGTAGAGATCGCCTTCGACGACCACTTCATTGCTCTGCACACGGAGGATGCCGCGATGTCCGATGACGCCGGCATCGTTCTCAACCTTGAGCACGATATAGACCTGTTCGTCGTCGCCGAGAATGCCGACCGGGATGCCGCCGCGGGCGCACCAGACGGCGCATTGATGATGGGCGCTGCCGGTCGCCCACATGATCTCGCTGAGATAGCACCAGGGATCGATGACCTCGCCGGTTACGGTGACGCGCCGAGGCTGCTCCGCCGAAGCCGCGAGAGACGGCACCGCCAAACAGACCGCGAGCACCGCCGCAAAAGCATAGAAGATGGGTTTTACCGATCGCCGCATGGATTTTCTCCTCCCGTTTCCGATCCGCCCCTCTGCCCGCGAAACTAATATAATTTTTCGCCGGCCGCAGATAAATTCTCCGTGTTCCCACGCCGTTGCAATGCCATTGGCGCCGTGCATGATGGCCCCGGCTTACAGCAGGGGGTGGATATGCGTGATTTCCAACTGCCCGGGCGCTCGACCGCGCACGGCTTCAACGGCATGGCGGCGACATCGCAACCGCTCGCCACCATGACCGCCCTGGAGGTGCTCAGGGCGGGCGGCAATGCGGTCGACGCGGCGGTTGCGGCATGCGCCGTTCTCGGCGTCGTCGAGCCGCAATCGACCGGCATCGGCGGCGATTGTTTCGCCCTTTACGCGCCCAAGGGACGCATCCCGCCGATCGCCATCAACGGCTCCGGGCGGGCGCCGCAAGCGGCCAGCGTCGAGAGCTTGCTGGGTTTGGGGTTGGACGAGATCGAATATCAAAGCCCGCACGCGGTCACGGTGCCGGGCGCCGTCGATGCCTGGTCGCGGCTTCTCTCCGACCACGGCAGCAAGGGTTTCGCCGAATTGCTGCAACCGGCGATCCATCTCGCCGAGAACGGCTATGTCGTCTCGCCGCGCGTCGCCATGGATTGGGCCGCCAATGAGGACAAGCTCGCCGACTGCCCCAACGCCAGGCGAATTTTCCTGACTGACGGCGCGGCGCCCGCCGCCGGCGATATTCACCGCCAGCCGCAACTGGCGAAGAGCCTGATGGCGATCGCCAGGGATGGCCGCGACGCTTTTTATCAGGGCGCCATCGGCGCCGATATCGTCGCCCATCTGGGCAGCCTGGGAAGCCTGATGACGGCTGAGGACATGGCTGGGTACCGGGCCCAATATGTCGAGCCGATCAAGACCAATTACCGTGGCTATGAGATATTCGAATGCCCGCCCAACGGCCAGGGCATCGTCGCGCTGATCATGCTCAACATTCTCCAGGGTTTCGATTTGGCGGCGCTCGACCCGAATGGCTGCGAGCGCCTGCATCTCGAGGCCGAGGCGACGCGCCTCGCCTATCGCGACCGCGCCGCGCTGATCGCCGACCCGGACGCCGTCGAGGTGCCGGCCGAACATTTGCTGTCGCCGGCCTATGCCGACTCCTTGCGCGCGCTGATCGCGCGCGACAGCGCCATGGCGGCGCTTCCCGGCGCCGGAGAGACCGAGCACCGCGACACCGTCTACCTCACCGTCGTCGACGGCCAGCGCAACGCGATATCCTTCATCAATTCGACTTTCCATGCCTTCGGCAGCGGAATTTGCGCCCCCGAAAGCGGCGTGATGCTGCAAAACCGCGGCTCCAGCTTCGTTCTCGACCGCGACCATCCAAACCGTATCGCGCCCGGCAAGCGGCCCATGCACACGATCATTCCCGGCATGCTCGGCCAGGGCGAGCGCGCGGTCATGCCGTTCGGCGTCATGGGTGGGCATTACCAGGCCACCGGCCATGTCCATTTCCTGACCAACATTATCGATTTCGCCATGGACCCGCAGGAGGCGCTCGACGCGCCGCGCGCCTTCCATTTTGAAAACGAGCTATCGCTGGAGACCGGCATCGGCCCGGCCACCGCCGCCTCGTTGGCCGAGCTCGGCCATCAGGTGAAAACCGCCGAGACGCCGATCGGCGGCGGCCAGGCGATTTACATCGACTGGCATCGCGGCACGCTGAGCGGCGGCTCGGACCCGCGCAAGGACGGTTGCGCGTTGGGCTATTGAGGGGAAACTGCTAGCATCATCCTTTCGGGAGATTTCAACGGGAGAACAAAATGCATAAACGTCACAACCCCGACACCGTCGTAGAGGCCTTCGGCAAGGGCTACAGTCAGGCGCTCGAAGTCGACCCCAACAAGCGCTGGCTGTTTACCGCCGGCCAGATCGGCGCCGCGCCGGACGGCAGCACGCCCGAATCCTTCGAGGACCAGGTGGCGCAGACCTGGGCCAATATCATGGCGCTGTTGAAAGAAGCCGACATGGGCGCCGACGATATCGTCAAGATCGTCGGTTATATCGTCGGCGTGGAAAATTTTTCGGCCTATGTCGCCGGGCGCAAGAAGGTGATTGGCGGCGTCCGCCCGGCCTCGACCGCGATCGTCGTGCCGGCCCTGGCGCTGCCGGAATTGCTGGTCGAAATCGAGGTCATTGCCGCCAAATAAATTTCAGCCCGGATAGCAGCCGGCCTCGATGGCGCGCCGGCGCACCAGCGCATAGACGGCGTCTATGGTCGGCGTCGGGGTGGCGGTCAGGCGGCCAAGCTCCGCCACCGCGCCGACCAGGGCGTCGATTTCCATCGGCCGGCCGAGGGTGAGATCCTGCAGCATCGAGGTGCGGTGGGCGCCGACCTGCTCGGCGCCGTCGATGCGCTTGTCGACATCGATGGCGAAGCGCGCGCCGAGCTTTTGCGCGACTTCCTGCCCCTCGACCATCATGGAGCGCGCCAGCGCCCGCGTCCCGGCGTCGCGCGCGATATCCTCCAGCGTCGCGCCGGTCAACGCGCTGATCGGGTTGAAGGCCAGGTTGCCCCACAGCTTGACCCAGATGTCGGAACGTATATCGCGGCGCACCGGCGCCTTGAAGCCGGCGCCGATAAGGGCTTCGCCGAGCGCCGTGGCGCGCGCCGAACGGCTGCCGTCGGGCTCGCCGATGGGCAGCCGGTTCTGGCTCACATGGGGCTGTACCTCGACGATCCCCGGAGCGGTGATTTCGGCCGCCGGATAGACCACGCAGCCGATGGCGCGGCGCGGCCCGAGGCGCTGCCATTGCGTGCCCTCCGGATCCACCGCCTTGACGCGGTAATCCTCCCACTGGCCGGCCAATTTGTAGAAATACCACCACGGAATTCCGTTTGCCGCCGTCACCACGGCGCTGTCGGGGCCGAGCAGCGGCTGCATCGCCTCGACGACGCCCGGCGCCGAATGGGCCTTCAGGGTGACGATGACATAATCCTGCACGCCGAGCTCGGCGGGATCGTCGGAGCAGCGCGGATGTTCTGTATGCTCGTCCGCGCCGAGGCGCAGCGTCACGCCGTTTTTCTTCATCGCCTTGAGATGCGCGCCGCGCGCGATCAGCGACACATCGATGCCGCCGCGCGCCAGTTCGACGCCGAGATAGGCGCCGATCGCCCCGGCACCGAAAATACACAGCTTCACCGCACCAGGCCGAGTTTCTCGGCGAGGCCGATGCGCTGCAACTTGCCGGTCGCGCCCTTGGGAATTTCGTCCAGGAGAACGATCTTGCGCGGCACCTTGAACGCCGCCAGGCGTTCGGCGGCATAATCGCGGATATCCCGTTCGTTTGCCGCTTCGCCCTCCCTCAGCACGATGGCGGCGCCGACATCCTCTCCCAGCTTGTCGTGCGGCACGGCAAAGACGACGGCCTGGGCGATCGCCGGATGGGTCATCAGCACGTCGTCGACTTCGCGCGGCGATATTTTTTCGCCGCCGCGGTTGATGATTTCCTTGAGCCGGCCGGTCAGCGTGAGATAGCCGGCGCCGTCCATGCGGCCCTGATCGCCGGTGCGGAACCAGCCCAAGGTGAAAGCCTCGGCATTGGCCTTGTCGTTGTTTTCGTAGCCCTTGGTTACATTGTCGCCGCGAATGACGATCTCGCCGATCTCGCCGGGCGCCAGCAATTCGCCGTCCGGCGCCATGATCGCGACCTCGGGGCCGGCGGCGATGCCGACACAGCCGGGCCGGCGCTCACGCGGCGGCAGCGGGTTGCACGCCATCTGATGCGCCGCTTCGGTCATGCCGTAAGCCTCGATTACGGGTGCGCCGAATACCTCCTCCAGCTCGCTCATCACCGGCGCCGGCAGCGACGACGAAGAGGAGCGGATCAGGCGCAGCGGATTGCGCGCCAGAATTTCCCGGTTGCGCCCGGCGCGGGCGAGGATGGTCTGATGCATGGTCGGCACCGCCGTGTACCAGCTCGGCTTGATTTCATCGAGCCAGGAGAAAAATTGCAGGGCATTGAAGCCCGGCGTGCAGGCGACGCCGGCGCCAGCGTAAAGCGATGACAGCACGGCGGCGATGAGGCCGTGAATATGAAACAGCGGCATCACGTTGAGGCAGCAATCCCGCGCTTCCAGATTCAGCCAGCCCGAGATATTGCGCGCCGAGGCAGAGACATTGCGCTGGCTGAGCGGCACGATCTTGGGCCGCGAGGTGGTGCCGGAGGTATGCAGGATAAGCGCCGTATCGTCGGGCGCGGCGATTCCGCCGGCGGCCGCCGGGGCGGCGCCAGGCGGGTCGAGCGAAAACGCCCCCGCCGGGCCGCTGGTTTGCGGCGTCAGCGGAATCAGCGGAATCTCCAGCCGTGCCGCCGCCTCGATGACCGGCGTGTCGGCGCCAGCCTCGACGATCACCGCCTTGGCGCCGAGATCGGACAGATAAAACTCGAATTCATCGGTCTTGTAGGCCGGGTTGAGCGGCGCCGCGGTGGCGCCGGCGGCGACGGCGAGAAAGGCGCATCCCATCTCCGGGCCGTTCGGCAGCACGATGGCGATGCGGTCGTTGCGGCCGATCCCCGCCGCGTTGAGAACGCCGAGCGTAGCCTGGCCGAGGGCGCGCAGATTTTCGAAGCTCATGGCTTCGCGCCCCGGCGCGCGAATGGCCGGCGCGCCGTCGGCGCCGCGCGCCATCAGCTCGGCCAGATTATTGGCATCCGTCATCGCTTGTTTGTCCCACCGCTCGATATGTCGATGGGCGCAATATGCCCGAGCGCCGGGAACGAGGAAACCTGAAATTTATGCGCTTACGCGGCAGCGCTATGCGGCAGAATATCTCTCATGATATAGTGCGTTCGATCGAGTGTGGCCTGATAGGCCTGGCTCGGCGATTGGCGCGAAAAGGCGGTAATTTCTTTCGGCATGTGGGCGCGCAGAAAGCCGTTTTCATGAGCGATCAACTGCGTCAGGGCAGGCGCCGAATCACCGAACTTGGCGACCGGCGAGAGGCGCTCGGACGAAGGCTTGGCGAGCTGCTTGCGCGCCGTTTCCGCCACCACGAGCATCCTCGCCGTCTGCCCGGCGCGCCGGGCGCGGCTCTGCGAGGCTTCGCGGCCATGGGTGCGAATCGTCGGCTCGTGAATTTTCTCGACCGGCTGAGCGCGGCGCACGGCGCGCTGGGCAAGCGCCGACGGCGTCGCGAGATCGCTCCCGCTGGCGGGGCCGTAATTGCGAATTTGTGGCGCCGTTAACTGAAGAGGCGTCATGTTCTGCTATTATCAGCAATATGAACGAAAAAATCATACCAGAGTATAACTGCAAGTTTAATGATTCTTAAAGAAAAAAATAAAATAATTTTTCGGTTCGCAATAAACGCCTCCCTAAAATATTTTAGAAAATTACGTTTGTAACAATTTATTACTTAAGCTTTGTTAACCATAACTAATCGCTATTTAGAGCCCTCGATTCAGCTTTTGTTAAGAGAAAAAGGCCTAAAATCCTTATACACGTTGATACGAACTTAGATTCTTTAGACCGAGGTACAAAGGACGTCCAACGTAGTGCGGGGCTAAAATCGAACGGTTGCTCAGGTAGGGCATGAAAACCGAACGAACATATTCAGAGACCATCAGCGACGCGGTCGAGGCGTCCGGCGATGCGATCTACGACTGGGACCTGCGTTCCGGAGTGATCGAATGGCTGGGCAACGCCTGTGAAGTGCTGGGTGTTCGCGACAGCGTCGAGGTCAGCCACGCCGAGCGTTATCTTTCGCGCGTCAGCCCCTCATGCATTGGCGAGTTGCGGCGCACGCATACCGAGCGCGCGCAAACCGGCGCGCGGTTTACCTGCAGCTATGAAATTACGCGCGGCGACAAATCGCTGGTGTGGGTCGAAGACCGCGGCCGTTTTTTCTGCACCCCCGAAGGCGAGCCGATACGCATTTTGGGCAGCCTGCGCTGCCTCGATCAATCGCGCCCGAGCGAAATGCGCGCCGCCCGCAGTGTAAATTTCGACGATCTCACGGGACAATATAA
>CAJXFT010000037.1 GCA_913053235.1 uncultured Alphaproteobacteria bacterium | reverse complement strand
ATAGGGACGCAGACTGCGCGCCGCATGGCTGAGGCCGATCCAGGTGCGCCCGCCATTCCGCTTGACCGCGCGCGCCAGGCTGCAATCGTCGATGATGGCATCCTTGATGGCTTCGAACCCGCCGATCCCGGCGAGCGTATCGCGCTCGGTCAATATGCAGCCGCCGGCGGCCGCCGCGATCAGCCGGCCCGGCCCGTTGGAGAGGCGAAACGGATAGAGCAGCTTGAAGAAATAGACGAAGGCCGGCATCAGCAGCGCCTGCCAGAAGCCGCGCATGTCGAGCGCCACCATCAGCGACAGCAGCGCCACGCCTTTTTCCTGCTTGGCGGCGATCAGCGCCGGCAGGGCGCCGGGCGCCAGTTCGATATCGGCGTCGAGGAGCAGCACCAGCGGCGTTGTGATGCGCTGGCGCCCCTGTTCGAGGGCCCACATCTTGCCGGCCCAGCCCGGCGGCAGCGGCGCGCCGGCGATGATTTCCAGGCGGCAGCCGTCGGGCGCCGCGCGCCGCGCCGCCTCGGCGGTGCCGTCGTCGGAGCGGTCGTCGACCAGGATGATCGTAAGCCCAGCGCCCTGGCGCCCGAGCGCGGTCAGCACATCGCCAACGAAGCGCGCTTCGTTGCGCGCCGGAATCAGCACCGTGACCTGGCCGAGACCGGCGTTCGCCGGCGCCCCGCCGGCGACTTCGAAACGCTCGCGGGTGCGCCATGGCTGCCACGGCAGGATCAGAATGCCGAGCCACACCGAGGCGCCGGCGGCGGCCAGATATGTCCACATCGCGTCGAGCAGCGCCATCGAATCAGAATCGATCCGCCGTCAGGCCGGCGAGATCGATGTCGGGCTGTTTGCCGGAGATCATATCGGCGATGATGCGGCCCGAGCCGCAGGCATAGGTCCAGCCGGTGCTGCCATGGCCGGTATCCATGTAGAGATTGGTGTAGCGCGTGCGGCCCAGAATGGGCAGGCAATCCGGCGTCATCGGGCGCAAGCCGGCCCAGCGCTCGGCCTTGGCGGCGTCGCCGCAATCGGGGAACAGCGCCATGGTGACATCGAGGATGGCCTGGGTGCGGGTCGGTGAGATGCTCAAGTCATAGCCGGTCAGCTCGGCGGTGCCGGCGGCGCGCAGGCGATCGCCGATGCGGCACATGACGATGCGCCGCGAGCCCTCGTGGATGGCAACACCGGGGGCGCCCTGATGGCCCCCGGTGGGGATCGTCACCGAATAGCCCTTGAGCGGATAGATCGGCACGCGGATGCCGATCTTGCGTAAGATTAGCGGGCTGAAACTGCCCAGGCTCATGACATAGGCGTCGGCCTCGAAGCGGCCCTGGTCGGTATCGACCGCCTGGATGCGGCCATTCTCGCTCTGCAGGCGGCGCACCGCCACGCCATAGCGGAATGTTGCCCCGTGGCGCTCGGCGGCGGCGGCCAGGGCGGCGGTGAATTTATAGGCATCGCCCGATTCGTCCTGGGCGAAATAGAGCGCCCCGGCATATCCGCCGGCGCTCGCCGCCAGCGCCGGTTCTATTTCGACGGCGCGCCGCATACCGATGGCCTCGGGGTGAAAGCGCGAATCGGCATGCGCCATTTCCGCCGCTGCCTCGGCGTCCAATTGCTGTTGGCTTTGGAACAGGTGCAGCACGCCGTCGGTGCGTTGGTCATATTGGATCTGCTCGCTGTCGCGTACCTCTTGCAGGCAGCCATAGCTGTAGGTCGAGAGGCGCAGCGATACCGCCTGGCTCTGTTCGAAACGCCGGCGCGTGCATTGGCCGAGGAACCTGAGCGCCCAGCTCCATTGCGACCAGTCGGGGCGCAGGCGGAAGAGGTAGGGCGCGTCCTGGCGGCCGAACCACTTAAACAGCATGCGCGGCACCTCCGGCGTCGCCCATGGGCGCGCCGTGAAGGCGCTGACGATGCCGCCATTGGCGAAGCTGGTTTCCAGCCCGGCGCCCTGATTGCGCTCGATCACCGTCACCTCATGGCCGGCCCGGTTGAGATAATAGGCCGCCGCCGTCCCCACCACGCCGGCGCCAAAAACCAGCACTTTCACAACGATTTCACCCCAATTTCTCCGCATCGCGCGGCGCCATCCGGGCCGCCGAGCCCGTCATTTCGCATGAATCGGCGCAATTCGGCAAGCGCGCGGCCCTGGGCCCGTAATTGGCCGTGACAAACCCCCACTGGCGCCACAGAATGCGCGCTCATACCGCTACCGAGGAAGTTTTCGAGTGATATCGAATCTCGCGCGCGCCCTGGCCGTCATTATGGCCTTGGCCATGATCATCGCGGTGCCCGGCGTTGCCGAAGCGGAAGAGCAAAAAGCCGACCGCCATGCCGGCTATTATTATCCGCCGATTACGAGCAGCGAAACCTATGAGGCGCGCGCCGTCGTGATGGCCGATGCCGACCGTTCGCAGCGCATCAGGTTCGTCGTCAATCTGACCGAGCAATTATTGTCGCGCCCCTACCCGCCCGAATACGCCATCTTCGCCAAGGGCGACGAAGCGCAGAAAATGATCATCGTGGCGCAGCGCCCCGGCGCCATGGACACCATCTACCGCGCCCGCGCGCTGCTCGCGACGCTGACCGCCGTGGCGCGCTCGTCGCGCCTGTTCCAGGAATTCGGCGTGCAGGAATATTTCACCTTCTTCGATCTGGCGCGGCTCTTCGGCTTCGACCGTATCACCGTTTCCAACGGCATCGATTTCAGCCACCAGATACATCTGAAATAGCCTCAATCCTCGCTCAGCAGGCCGCGGTTGCGGTGCCAGTCATGGATCGATTCGTCGGGATAGCCGGCAAAATGTGCGTTGCGCTTGCCGCCGGGTACGGGTACCCAGCCGGGCTTGAAATCGAGCATGATATGGCAGCGCTCGGGCGGCTTGGGCAACGGGCTGTCGATGGCCGAGGCGAAGGGGTGCAGCAATTCCGGCCAGCGCCGGTCCCACACCCAAAGCGCCGTGCCGCAGCGCGAGCAGAAATTGCGCTTGGCCGGGCTGACCTCGCCGCCTTCCGAGCGCACCTGATAGATGGTGAGATATTTCTTGCCGCGCACTTCGAGGCTGGTGGCGTCGGCCGCGAGGTTGATGGCAAAGCCGCCGCCGCCCGCCGTCTTGCGGCAGATCGAGCAATAGCAACACATATAGGGGTAGGGCTCATCGGAGCGCACCGAAAAGCGCACCGCGCCACAATGGCAGGCACCTTCCAACAACATGTTTTCTTCCTCCTTCGTCACGCGACCGTCGCGATATATTGACACGCCGTGTTGCCGTAATTGAGCGATAATATTGCCGTGAGAAAATTTCCAGCCATTCTCTTGCTCTTTCTCGTTCTCCCCGTCTTTGCCGCGCGGGCCGACGTCGCCGATGGCGTGCGCGCCTATGACGCCGGCTGGTACGAAGAGGCGCTGGCCGAGTTCCTGCCGGCGGCGGAGGCCGGCGACGTGCAGGCGCAGATGGCGCTGGCGAGCATGTATCAGGTCGGCGAGGGTGTGGCGCAGAGCGACCGCGAAGCGTTCAGATGGACGCGCGCCGCCGCCGAGCGCGGCGACCCGGTGGCGCAGATAAACCTGTCGCAATTCCTCGCCGCCGGGCGCGGCGTCGCGCGCGACGCGGCAGAAAGTTATTTCTGGCTGCTGCTCGCCGCCAACCAGGGAAACGACTGGGCGAGCGCGCGCCTGGAGCCCGCCGCCGCCCGCCTGACCGCCGCCGACGCCGAGAACGAGAAAGCACGGACGGCCAATTGGTCGCCGCTCGGTGACGACCTCAGCGGATCGCCGCGGGTGATCGATGGGCAAACGCTTATCGTCGACGGCCGGCGTCTCCGTCTCGAAGGCATTCAGGCGCCGCCGCCCGGCACGCGCTGCCGGCTGCGCGGCAACGATCATGATTGCGGGCGCATATCGACCACCGCCTTGATGGATTTGACCGCCGGCGCCACCGTCACCTGCCGACCGCGCGAGGCCGTCGCCGCGGACGGCAGCCGCTACGCGCGCTGCCGCGCCGGCGGCTACGATCTCTCCGAGGGCATGGTCTATACCGGCTGGGCCGAGGCGGACGCGGCGCAAATGGAGCGCTATAGCGGTCTCGAAACCGAGGCGCGCAGCGCCCGGCGCGGCATGTGGCGGCGCGATTGAAGGCGTGACATACTGGCGCCCCGGGAGGGGTGCGCATGAAGTCGCCCCGGGAGGGGCGCGTATGAATTGGCGAAAGATTTGGCGAGTTCAGGTTTCCGGCCTGCTCGGCGTTTGTTTCCTGGCTTCGAGCGGCGCCCGTGGCGGCGAGCTGGCGGCCATCGTCGAGGATCTGTCGCCCGGCGTCAGCGATATCGGCCTGTTTGACTATCTTTCCACCGGCGCCGTGGTGAATCTGGCCGATGGCGACTGGATCCGCCTCGGCTATCTGCGTTCCTGCGCCGAGGAAACCATCACCGGCGGCACGGTGCTGATCCGCATGGACAAAAGCGCCGTCATCGGCGGCACGGTGGAACGCCGCGCCGTCGAATGCGACGGCGGCAATCTGCAACTGACATCGGACCAGTCGGACCAGGCCGGCGCCGCCGTGATGCGCGAGCAAGAGGGCGATATCGAGGTCGCGCTGACGGTGCACGGCGCGTCGCCCTATTTCCGCATCATGGGCGCGGCACAAACGCTCGAGCTTGAAAGCCTCGACCGCCCGCGCGAAACCCAAACCCTGAAGATATCGGCGAACGGTTTGGATTTGGCCGAACATGGCATCGCGCTGCGCAAGGGCGGGCTCTACCGCGCCCGGGCGGCGGGCCGCGAGATCGTCTTCCGCGTCGACAAGCTCGCCCGGCCCGGCGCCGTCGCTCTGCTAAGCCGCCTGGTTCCGCTATAGCCGCGCCACCGGTGAAGCTCACCAACATTCTTGCCGCCACGGCGGCGGCGCTGGTGGCGGGCGGCATTTTCGCCGCGCCGGCGCTCGACCGGGTCGAAAATGTCTCGCTCGACAGCCTGTTCTGGCTGCGCCATGGCGTCTTCGGCCAGCGCCACGCGCCCCAAGATGCCGACCGCCGTGATCGCCGTCGACGAGGAGACCTACCGCACCGAGCCGTTCCGCGATCTGCCCAAGGTGATGTGGACCAAGCAGTTCGGCGCCGTGCTCGACGGCGTGCGCGAGGCCGGCGCCGCGGTGATCGGCTTCGATATCATTCTGCCGACCTCGGTCGAACCCATTATCCGCGGCCATGACCGCGACTTCATGCTGGCGCTGCGCCGGGCCGCCGGGGACGGTAAGATCCTGCTCGCCAAGCTGCAGCATCAAGTCAAGCCGATCAGCCCGTTTGCCGGCCACAGTTTCGTCGTCGGCCACCAGCGCAATATCCGCCCGGTCAACCTCAATGAAGATGCCGACGGCATCATCCGCGGCGTGCCGCTTTTCTTCGCCGCCGAGAATAGCGACGGCACGGCGCGCAAGGATTCCTCGTTCGCCCTCGAATTGGCGGCCCGCGCGGCCGGTGAAGCGCCCCGTATCGTTGGCCAAAGCGGCGATGTCCTGCTCGGCGGCTATCGCGTTCCGGGCGGGGCGGATAATGCGCTGACCGTCAATTTCGACGGCGGCGCCTCGATACCGACCTTTTCGCTGGCCGATATCCATGCCTGCGTGGCGGCCGGCGAGCAGGATTTCCTCAAGCGCCATTTCGCCGGCAAGGTGGTGTTGCTCGGCGCCGTGCTCGATGTCGAGGACCGCAAGATCACGTCGAAACGCTTCATCACCGCGCCCGAGGGCGAAATCGCCGGGGCGCGCTGCGTCCTGGCGCCGCCCGACGCGCTCTACAAAACCGCGACCACGCGCGATTCGATCCCCGGCGTCTATGTTCATGCCGCGGCGGTCAACAATCTGCTGCGCGGCGATGCGCTCCGCCTGCCGGCACGCGCCTGGAACAGCCTGATCGCCGTCGCCTTCGCGCTGATGGTTGCCGGACTGGCGATGCGCTTGCCGGCCTGGCGCGCCGGCCTGGCGATACTCGGCACCGCCTTGATCTGGCTGATTGTCGTCACCGCATTTTTCCGCACCAGCCTGGTGCTGCCGCTGTTCGACCCGCTGATCGCCGGCGCCCTCAGCTTCGCCGTTTTGCTCGGCTACCGCTTCGCCGTCAGCGACAAGGACCGCCGGCGCCTGCGCCACGCCTTCGCCTTCTATCTGGCGCCGGCCCTGGTGGACCGCATGGTGGAGCGCGGCGAGGCGCCCGAGCTCGGCGGCGAGAGCCGCGAGCTGACGGTGCTGTTTAGCGACATCGAGAACTTCACCACGGTGTCGGAACATCTGACGCCCGAGCAATTGGTCGGCGGTCTCAACATCTATCTGTCGGAGATGACCGATATCATCGAACGCCATGGCGGCTTCGTCGATAAATATATCGGCGACGCCATCGTCGCCGTATTCGGCGCGCCCTTGGAGGATGCCGAGCATGCCCGCCACGCCGTCTCCGCGGCGCTCGCCTGCAACCGGCGCTTGGCGCAAATGCCGGGCGTTTTCGCCGGCCGCGATGATTTGATCCTGAACGCCCGCATCGGCCTCAACAGCGGCGCCATGCTGGTCGGCAATATCGGATCAAAGCGGCGCTTCAACTATACCGTCATAGGCGACGCGGTGAATCTGGCGGCGCGACTCGAAGGCGCCAACAAGGCCTTCGGCAGCTCTATTCTGGTCAGCGAATCGACGGCGCGGGCGTGCGGCGAGGCCATCGCCATGCGCGAGCTGGATTTGATCCGCGTCGTCGGGCGCGAGGCGCCGCTTGCGGTCCATGAGCCGCTTTGCCTGGCCGCCGAGGCCGATGCGGCGGTGACGGAGAAAATCGCCGCCTATGCCGACGCCCTCGCGCGCTACCGGATGCGCGACTTCGAAGCCGCCGCGGCGGCGCTCGAAGCCATGGGCACGCATGACGCGGCGGCGCTTAATCTGGCGGCACGGGCGCGCGCCATGATCGCCGCCCCGCCGCCGGCCGATTGGCGCGGTATCAACGAGCTCTTGCAGAAATAGCTTAAGGCGCTGGCGCGGCGTTATAAAATGGGTTAATGTCGCTCCGCTGGACGGATGAATCGCGGAGAAATATCGATGAAATCGAGGCACCTCGTTCTCTCAATCGCGGCGGCAGGGCTGCTCGCGGCCTGCTCGCAAAGCGGATTTCGCAACGTCGATTACACATTGGACAACGCGGTCGGCGATATCCCCGTGGTCCGCGCCAGCAGCCTGGAGAAGCAGGCGATCGGCGGCGACCCCGAAGCCCAGCTGATGCTCGGCAACATGCATTACTGGGGCGAATATATGGAGCAGAGCGAAACCAAGGCGGTCGCCTAGTGGAACCGTGCGGCCGACAAGGGCAACGCCGATGCCCAGCATAATCTCACACTCGTCGCGGCGGGCGAGCCGGTCAGGGGCGAGATGCACGCCGATGTCGGGCGCAAGATGTGGGACTCGACCGAAGAGGGTTATTTCCTCGCCACCGATGAATTCGAAACCATGATCCTGCCGTTCCAGGACGCCGCCCTCGGCGAAGATCCGATGGCGGAGGAGGAACCGTCGGTTATCGAGAGACTCATTTCGCCGCTCGGCCAACTGCTCAACGACGTCATTTCTACGGTCACCGGCAGCTAACGGATGGCGACCGCCATCGGCGGCGCTTGAGTTCAGACCTTGCGGGTGAAATTGTCGGTGTAGGATTTCGGCCGCACGCGGCGCGCCTGCGGCTCTTCCAGATCATAATCAAGGCCGCGCTTTTCGGCGAAGGCGACGGCCTCGGCGCGGCCGGGGAATTTCAGGCGGACCTGCGATTGCGTGTCGGCGGAGCCGGTCCAGCCCATCAGGCCGTCGATCTCGCGCCGGCCGTCCTGCTCATATTCAAGCAGCCAACGCCCGCTGTTGGCGCGCCCCGATTGGTTGGTTGATTTCGCCGGCTGGTAAATCCGCACCGTCATCTTCGATCACCTTTTCGTTATTCGCCGCCGCTGGCCGCCCCCGTTTATAGCCCCCCGTTTATAGCCTATGCGGCGCCTGAATCAAGCAGGCGCGTTGACAGGCCGCGCGGCTTGGCTTTTTATCGGTGCCGCCAATCAATGCGCACGACTTCTGGGGAGGAGTGGATGAAAGCAGCGATTTTACACGGCTATGACGAAGCCCTGGCGGGCGAGAAATTCGTCACCTATGAGGATGTCGCCGATCCCAAGATCGCGGCGCCGACGGATGTCATCGTGCGCATCGGCGGCGCCGGCGTGTGCCGCACCGATCTGCACATCGTCGAGGGCGTCTGGCGCGGCCTGGTGGATGTCGAATTTCCCCACATCATGGGCCATGAGAATGCCGGATGGGTCGAGGAAGTCGGCGCCGGGGTGGAGAGCGTCAAGGTCGGCGACCCGGTGATCGTGCATCCCCTGGTCACCAGCGGCCATTGCCTGGCGTGCCGGCGCGGCGCGGACATGCATGCCGAGGATTCGAGCTTTCCCGGCATCAATGCCGCCGGCGGCTATGCCGAATATCTGCATACCGGCGAGCGCGCCCTGATCAAGCTGCCCGAGAGTCTGGCGCCCAAGGAGGTGGCACCCTACACCGACGCCGGCCTGACCGCCTACCGCGCCGCCAAGAAGGCGGCGCGCCATCTGGTGCCGGGTGAATATGCGGTGATCATCGGCGTCGGCGGGCTCGGCCATATCGGCATCCAGGCGCTGGCGGCGCTGTCGGCGGCCGAGATCATCGCCGTGGATGAGTCCGACCTGGCGCTCGGCCTCGCCGAGGAGAGCGGCGCCCACCACATGGTCAAGGCCGACGGCAATGAGACCGAGGCGGTGCTGGCCTTGACCGAGGGCAAGGGCGCCGAGGCGGTGATCGATTTCGTCGGCGAGGGCGGCGCCATCGAGAACGGCCTGGCGATGACGCGCAATGCCGGCTCCTACTACATCGTCGGCTATGGCGGGCGCATCGAAATCCCGGCCATCGAGATGATCATCACCGAGAAGACCATCCACGGCAATCTGGTCGGCACCTACGGTGAGCTGGTCGAGCTGATGGCGCTGGCCGAGCGCGGCCTGGTCAATCTCGCGACCCGGGAATACAAGCTCGCCGACGCCAACCAGGCGCTCCACGATCTCCACGCCGGAACCATAAAGGGCCGCGCCGTGCTGATTCCATAAGCGCCGGCCGTCGCGACGACGCGATGCGATCCGGAACTTAGTTCCTTACGGTAAGTACCAGTTTTTGACGGTAGTTGTCGGCGATCACGGCGAGTATCAGGAGCGCCGGGATCACAATAATGTGCACATAGGGATTGACGCCGACCATGCTGAGGCCGTTCTCGACCAGCATGATCAATAGGGCGCCCATCACCACATTGGGCAGCCGGCCCCTGCCGCCGAAGAAGCTGACGCCGCCGATCAGGCAGGCGGCGAGCGTGAGGAACGGGTAGTTGGCGCCGATATTCGATTCGCCGCCGCCGAGGCGTGCCGTGAGCATCAGCGCGGCCGCCGATGTCAAGGCCGCCGCCACCGCATATGCCATCAACAAATAGAATCGCGTGCTGACGCCCGAGACCACCGCGACGTTGCGGTTGCCGCCGATCGCGTAGAGATAGCGGCCCATTCTCGTCCAATTGATGAAGATATACATCAGCAGGATGAATGCGATGGTGATCCAGACCGGGATCGGCACGCCGCCGGCGATGCCGTAACCAAAGACCGCGCCGAAGCTGTCCGGAATGCCATAAACCGGCTTGCCGCCGGTGATCATGAGAATGATGCCGGCGACGACAAACGTCATCGCGAAGGTCATCATGAAGGGCGGGACGCGAAACAGCGCGACACCGATACCGTTGATCACACCGACCGAGGTGCCGGCGCCGAAGCCGGCGGCACAGCCGGCGATGATGGCGATCCAGCCGGCGCCTTCTCCGGACCAGGCCGCGACCATGACCATCGACGAGACGATCGAGGTAAGCGCGATCATCACGCCGACCGAGAGGTCCAGCCCGGCGGTCAGAAGAACCACCATCTGCGCCATCGAGACCATCACCAGATAGATCGATTGGCGCGCCACGTTGAACAGGTTCTGGCCGGTGAGATACGGTTCGGCCGAGAGCGAGAAGGTGATGATCGCGATGAGCAGGAACCATGGCAGGACCCCGCTTCTGACGAACACCCGACCGGCGAAGTATTTTGTTTTTCTTATCATTGACACGCGCCTTCACAATTGCGCTGACAGTTTACCTGATTCGTGTGACGGCAGGCGAGGTTGCGTGTCGGAAATCGGGCATCCGGTACCTTCGCCAAATGGCTAATCAGTGTGCGGCGGCCAGACGTGCAGCGGGCCGGATTCGATGCTGCCGTCGGGCATGACGGTGGTGTCGAAGCGGGCATCGTCGAAGTTGGCATCGCCGAGGTCGGCGTCGCGGAAATCGGCGCGGCTCAGATCGGCCTCGCGGAAGCGCGTGTCGCGTAAGGTCGCGGCGCTGAAATCGACCCCGATCAGGCTGGCGCCGCGCAGATTGGCGCCGCTCAAATCGGCCTCGCGCAGATTGGCGCCGTCGAGCACCGCCTGTTCCATCTTGGCGCTGGCAAGCTCGACCTTGCCCATATTGGCGTCTTTCAGGGAGGCCATACGCAATATTGCGTGCCACAGATTGACTTCGGAAAAATTGGCGCCGTCGCATTCCGCGCCCGGCAGTTCGGCCTGTGACATGTTGGCGCGCACCAGCACCGCGCCGCTCAGGCGCGCGACCTTGAAGTTGGCGCCCCACAGATTGGCCTCGCTGAGCTGGGCGCCGCTCAGGTTGGCGCCCTGAAAAGTGGCCAGCCGCGCATTAGCGCCTTCGAGGTTGGCGCCGCTCAAATCGGCGCTCCAGAAATTGGCCTCGCGCAGATCGGCGCCGGAGAGATCGGCCTGGCTCAAATCGGCCTGGCGGAAATTCCGCCCCTTGAGGGCGAGGCCGCGCATATCCGCCCCTTTGAGGCGCCCCTCGGCGATCTGTTGATTGTTCGGCCGCCAGTCCGCCATGTCCTATACCACCTTCACCTTTGATCCGACCGCAACACCGAGTTCTACCTCCGCACGGCCGCCATTGACCGCGACCTCGGCCAAACCATTGGCGTTTTCATACCAGAAAGCGGCGCCCTCCGGCACATCGGAAAATGTGCGGGCGCGGGCGAGCTGGCGCCCGCCGACGGCGAGGCGGGCGTCCGCGGCCAGCGTCGCGGCGCGCAATCCGCTCACCGCGTTGCCGAAATGATCGAGATAGACGATCTCGGCGAGGTCGTCGGGCCAATCGCAGCCGGTCGGCTGAAAACCGTCCGCCGGCTGTCCCGGCGGGTCCTCGCCGAGGGCGAGGCGCGCCGCCACCGGAGCAAACAGATCGCGGCCGTGAAAACTGGCCGAGAGCGCGTCGGGCCGCCAGGTGATGCGCCACCAGCGCGCTGCATCGGCACGCCGCGCCACCACGGCCAGCAGGCCGTTATCGGGCGCGACGTACCAGCGGCCGTCGGCTTCGAGCATCACCGCCTCGCGCTCGCCGCCGACACCGGGATCGACGACGGCGAGAAAAACGCTGCCCGGCGCGAATCCGGCGCCGTAAGCGGCCAGCAGATAGGCCGAGGCGCGCGGATCGCAGGCCGGCGCATCGGCGAACAGCTCGACCACCGGCACGCCCGGCGCCTCGCGCGCCAGCACCGCGCGCATCTGCCCGGTATAGGGCCCGGCGGCGCCGAAATCGGTAAACAATACGATCACGCCTTTCGCCTCACTTGGATTTCACCCACAAACGCACTACCTATTGGCAAGCTCAGCCACACCTGGGGAGGATCGACATGTATTTAAAGGAAATCAACCATCTCGCCTTCATCACCGCCGACATGGAGCAGACCATCCGCTTCTACCGCGACCTTTTGGGCATGCAATTGACGCACGGCATCGGCCATGACGGCTACCGTCATTATTTCTTCAAAACGGCAAATAATTATATCGCCTTCTTCGCCTATGCCGGCGCCCGGCCGATGAACAAGAAGTTCCACGGCTCGCCCAGCACCGAGCCGCTCGGCTTCGATCATGTCTCGATCAGCACCGCCTCGAAAGAGGATTTGTTCGCCCTCAAGGACAGGCTCGAAGCCGCCGGCATCGAAGTTACCGGCGCCGTCGATCACGGCTTCATCTGGTCGATCTATTTCTTCGACAACAACAACATCCCGCTCGAAGCGAGTTGGGACTGCATGGATATCGTGCGCTCCCCGGCCATCGTCGAGGACGACCCGCTGCCCGTCGCCGCCGAAGGCGCCGAGCCCCAGCCCGGCATCTGGCCCGAAGTCACCACCCCAACCCCGCCCGAACAAATGACCGCCCACCCCGGCAACGGCTACCCCACCCGCGCCACCTTCCTGCGCGACGGCTCGGCGGTGGCCAGACCCGATTTCACGGAAGACGCCGACGCGGCTGACTAGGCGGAACCCACAAAGACTCGTCCAAGCGGCACACCCCCCGGAATGCTTTTTCAGCATTCCGGCAAGCGCGACCGCGCGCCCGAGTTAATACGAGGTAGCCAAGGGGGCGGACGCCCCCGCCCGGCGATTGAGGGACCAAACAAAAGAGACCGCGCGGATGCCCCTCCGCCCTCCGCCCAGAGAACTCCGGAACCGAGAAAGACTCGACCAAACGGCACACCGGCCGGGCGTTGTAGCGCGCTCCGCGCGCTTGGTTTCCCCCTTCTCCCCAACCCCTCTTCCCCTCCGGGAAGAAGGGCTTATTCGGCTAGGAACTTCTTCCGAATCCCCGCCGCCACCGAGTATTTGGGATCGACGAAATTGCCCAGGCGGACGATGCCGCATTGGCTGAGCATCATGTAGGCGTCCCATTTGTCGAAGCCGTAATCGGCCTCCATCCAGCGGATCAGCTCGCGGTAGGCGATGCGGGTGGCGTCTTCGAGCGGGCGCGCACTGCCGATGCCGAGGATCATGTCGTGGGTTTCCAGGCGCGGCCAGTCGAGCGTCCAGCCCTTGATCACATCGACCTTGATCTTGGTGGTCGAGGAATATTCGACCGCCGTGCCGCACACCTCGCCGTCGCCCTGGCAGGCATGGGCGTCGCCGATAAAGAGCCGCGCGCCCGGCGAGCGCACCGGCAGATAGGTCACCGTGCCCGGCCCCATGTCGGGCAGGTCCATGTTGCCGCCGTGATTGTCGGGCGTCAGCGAATTGATCGAATCGATCTCGGGCGAACAGCTCAGCGTGCCTATATGCGGCTTGTAGGGGAGCGTCACGCGCTTCGACCAATAGACATTGTCCTCGTCGATGTTGACGCGGCGCACCTGCTCGGGCAGCGGATCGTTGAGGGTGGCGGTGTAGGTGGTGCCGGTGAGCGCGCCGAATTCGGGGATCATCGCCACCATGCCGTGCGGGTCGTCGCCGCGCGGATGCATGGACGCGATGTATACGGCGAGCGCATCGCCCATCTCGGCACCCTCGATCATGATCGGCCCGTTCTGTGGATTGACGAACGGCAGGCGCAGCTTCTCGCTCGGCTTGTCGCTCTCGCTCACCAGCTTGCCCTCGAAGGCGTCGCGCGTCTCGACCACGACCGTGTCGCCGGGCTTGACCGTCATCACCGGGTCCGAATAGGGGCCCATGGTGTAATGATAGACGCCCTGCATTTCCTCGGTCAGATGATGGGTCTCGCCCGATGCACCCCGCCCGACGCCGCGCCGCGCCATGATCGAATCGCCGAGCCACGCCGCCAGCGCCTTTTCGTCCACCGCCATGATTCACCTCCCTGGATTTTTCCCGGCCGCAATCATCCCGAACTGGCCGCTCCCGTTCAAACACCATGATTCGGCTTGCACTCGCCGCGCCGGCGCTGTTTCATTGCCCCATGGCGGAAACAAAAGCACCAGCCTCGGAGCGCTTCTCCTGGCTCGGCTCGGCGACCAGCCTCTTGGCCGTGGCGACCTGCTACGGCACCTTGGCGGCGGTCGCGCTCCTTTCCGTGGTCGGTATCAGCGTCGAGATCAACGAAGGCGTCTTCGTCAAGGTCATCACCGCCCTGCTGGTGGTGGCGGTCGCCGGCACCGCGTTCACCTATCGCCGCCACCGCAATCCGGGGCCGCTTATGCTGTCGATCGCGGCGGCCGGGCTGTTGCTTTGGGTGTTCTACGGCAGCTATTCTTTTGCCCTGGAGATCGTCGGTTTCGTTGGATTGGTATTGGCCTCGATCTGGGATTTTCGCGCCAAGAGGCAGGCGAGTAAACGGAGGAAAGAATCATGAACAGTTCGAAAGGCATCGCCTATTGCCAGGGACAATATATGCCGGTGGATGAAGCGGTGATTCCGATCCTCGATCCGGCCTTCACCAAGAGCGATGTGGTGTTCGACGCCATATCCGCCTGGGACGGGGCGTTTTTCAAGCTCGACGATCATATGGCGCGGTTTCAGCGTTCCTGCGAATATATCCGCGTCAAGCCGCCCCATTCGGACGAGGAAATGCGCACCATCATGGCGGAATGCGTGCGGCGCTCCGGAATGGACCATGCCGTGGTCTTTATTCTGTGCACGCGCGGGCGCTTTGCCGGCGGTGTCGCCTTCGGCCATCCCAAGGATGCGGAAAACGGATTCATCGCCTACTCGGTGCCCTATTACTGGATCGTGCCCAAGGAGCGCATCGGCACCGGCGCCCATATCTGGATCGCCGATACCAGGCGCGCGCCCGACGTGGCGATCAACCAGCGCGTCAAGAATTTCAACCGCATGGATTTGACGCGCGCCCAGTTCGAGGCCTCCGACGCCGGCGCCGACGCGCCGGTGCTGCTGTCGACCGACGGCTTCGTCACCGAAGGGCCGGGCTTCAATGTGTGGATCATCCGCGACGGCAAGGTGCTGACGCCGGGCGAGAATCTGCTCGAAGGCATCACCCGCCAATGCGTTTTCGAGCTGTGCGCCGAAGCCGGCCTGCAAGCCGAGGCGGTGAATATGACGGAAGCCGATCTGCGCGACGCCGGCGAGGTGTTTATCTCGTCGACCGGCGGCGGCGTTATCGCCGTGACGGTGATCAACGACAAGCCCGTCGGCAACGGCGCGCCGGGCCTCACCACCGGCAAGCTCGGCGATATGTATTGGAAGAAACGCTCCGAAGGCTGGGACGCCACGGCGCTCGACGATCTGCTGGAGCCGGAGATAGCTCAAGCCGCCGGCGATTAAGGGAATAAGGCCCTCTTCCCTGAGGGGAAGAGGGTTTGGGAGAAGGGGCAAACTTAGCGCGCGGAAGCGCGCTCGCGAGCGGCGTTGGCGCTATCCGGCCAACAAAGCCGGGCGGCGGCGGTGCCAGTCGGTTTCGCTCTGGTAAGCCACGCCGGCGCGCAACAAGAGCGGCTCGTTCCACCACGCCGCTTCCAGCATCAGGCCGATCGGCAGGCCGTCGGCGGTAAAACCGCAGGGCAGCGAAAGCCCGGGATGGGATGACAGCGCGCTGCCATAGGTAAAACGCGCCGCGTCGCGCGTCGCCTCATGCAGGTTTTCGTCGCCGGTAATCGGCGGCGCCGGCATCGGCACGGTGGGTGCGAGGATCATATCGACCTCACCCTCGAAGATGCGTTTCAGGGTGCGCCGCCACACCTCCTTGCCGCGCATCGCCTCGGCATAATCGACCGCCGTGAAGTCCAGGCCGAGCTTCATGCGGGCGCGCACGCGCGGGCTGAAGCTGTCCGGCTCGTCAGCCAGGCGCTCTTTGAAGTGGGCGCAGATATCGCCGTAGATCTGGGCGATGTTCCAATCCTGCGCCAATTCGGCGCCGGGCAGATCGATGTCGCGGACTTCGGCGCCGAGGCGCTCGAACACCTGGACGCTGTCGAGCACCGCCTGCTCGACCTCAGGGTTCAGGCGCTGAAAGTGAAACTTGCGGGCGATGCCGATGCGCGCGCCTTCGATACCGTCGCCGAGGCTGGGCAGGAAATTCTCCAATACCCGGTCGGCGCTCACCGGGTCGCCGGCGTCATAGCCGCTGAGCGCCGCGAACAGGCGGGCGACATCGCTCACCTCGCGCGCCATCGGGCCGATGGTGTCGTTCGACATGCTGGCCGGGGTGACGCCGCGAATCGAAATGCGGCCATGCGTCGGGCGCAGGCCGGCGACGCCGGTCATCGCCGCCGGGATGCGCACGCTTCCGCCGGTATCGGTGCCGAGCGAGCCCTGGCACATGCCCGCCGCCACGCCGGCGCCCGAGCCGCCCGAAGTGCCGCCCGGGATATGCTCCGGGTTCCACGGGTTGCGGCATTGCCCGAACACCGGGTTCGTCGTCACCACGCCGAAGGCAAGCTCCTGCATGTTGGCCTTGCCGATCAGCACCGCGCCGGCGCCGCGCATCCGGCGCACCACCTCGGCGTCCTCGTTGGGCACATGGTCGGCGAAGAACATGGCGCCGCTGGTGGTGCGCATGCCGGCGGTGGCGATATTGTCTTTCAGGGTCATCGTCATGCCGTGCAGCAGGCCGAGCCAGCGCCCCTCACCCGCCGCGCGGTCGAGCTCGGCGGCGCGCGTAAGAGCCGCCTCCTCGTCCCAGGTGACGACGGCGTTCAGCACCTCGTTGAAGCGCCGGATATTGTCGATGCAGGCCTCTGTCGCGGCCACCGCCGAAGGCGCCATATTCTCTCTCCTATGCCAGGCTGACGAAATTATCGAATATCAGGCGCGAGGAACGATCGAGTTCGCCGGCGTTCCGCGCCGTTTCCTCGGCCAGGCGCGTCAGGGCGCCGGCGCCGTGCTGCGCTTCCAACGCCGCGACATATTCCGGATAGGCTTCCACGCCCAATACCATGTCGACCGACATCTCCATATGGAATTGCATGCCCCAGGCCCGCTCGCCGACGCGAAAGGCCTGGTTTTCGCAAGCCGGCGAGCGCATCAGATGCGCGGCGCCGGGCGGCAGATCCAAAATCGCATAGAGATGCCATTGCAGCGTCTTGGCCGGCACCGAAATGCCGGTGAACAGCGCGTCCCCCGCCGCCCCATTGGTGGTCTCGATATCGAGGATGCCGATTTCCGGCCGCTCCAGGGCGCCGACGCGCCCGCCCATCGCCTCGGCGATGAGCTGGCCGCCGAGGCAGACGCCCATGACCGGCTTGCGCCCGTCGAGGACGGCGCGGCGGATATATTCTTTTTCGCCGGCCAGCCAGGGATGCGCCGCCTCCTGGTCGGTCTGCTGCGGCCCGCCCATCACGATCATGGCGTCATAGCTGTTGAGCGACGGAATATTTTGACCGGCATAGACATCGATGGCGTCCCAGGCGATGCCGTCCTCGGCCATGTAGCGGCGCATCAGGCCGGGATGGTCGAGCGGCGAATGCTGCAATACCAATATGCGCATCGGCGAATTCTCAGCCGCCCGGCGCGAGGCTGACGAAATTGGTGTGGAAGGTCGAATTGCCGCCCATATCGGCGGCCGCGTCCGGCGTCGTGGCGTTGGCGTTCAAACCCCAGCGCACCATATAGCTGGCGACCAGGCCGGGCTGCACATCCTCGCTCAGGCGCGCCACCAGATCGACCGCGCCGCGGCCGTTCCAGACGCGCACATTGGCGCCGTCATCGATGCCCTCGCGCGCACCGTCCTCGGGGTGGAGATAGAGCACCGCCTCGCGCAGGCCGGCCTGCTTGCGCGCCACGTTGAACATCTGGCTCGATTGCAAATGCCGGCTCTTCGGCGTGATGAAGCGGTAGCGGTGTTCGCCCTCCGGCGGCGCCGGGGTGTAGCTCGGCGTGATCAGTTCGAGCTTGCCGCTCGGCGTCGGGAAGTGGCGGTCGGCGAAACTGGTGGTCTCGAGCGGCCGGCACGGCACCGGCCCGGCGGCCAGGGCATCGAAATCGAGGCCGGTCCCGGCCAACAATCCGCGCAGCGTGTCTTCTTCGCTTTCGGAGAAACAGGGCTCGTCGAAACCCATCGCCCGGGCGATCTCGCCGAACACCCAATGGTTGGAGCGCGCCTCGCCCAGGGGCGCGATGGCCGGGTGGTTGATCTGCGCGTAATCATGCCAATAGGAGCGGTGCACATCCCACTGCTCGGCCTGGGTGCAGGCCGGCAGCACCAGATTGGCGCGCTGGGCGGTATCGCTCATGAACAATTCATGCACGGCGACGAACAGATCGTCGCGCGCCATGCCGGCGATCACCTTGTTCTGGTTGGGCGCCGTCGCCGCCGGATTGGAGTTGAACACATAGAGCGCCTGGATCGCGTCATCCGCCGTCAGGGCCTCGCCGAGCTTGATCATGTTATAGAAATTGGGCCCTTCAGAGCGCAGGCCGGGCTCGCTGATATCGCCCATCGGCCAGTCGAAATTGGCGTAGAGCGCGCCGCCGCCGGGCACGCCGACCTGCCCAGCCAGCGCCGCCAGGGCGGCGATCGCCGCCACCATCTCGCCGCCATTGCTGTTGCGTTGCAGGCCGACGCCGATATGGATGAGCGCGGGCTTGTTGTGGGCGTAAAGCTCGGCGAATTCCTCGATCCTGGGCGCCGGCACATTGCAGATATCCGCCGCCTCACCGAGGCTCGTCCGCATCACCCGCTCATGAAGCGCCTCGAAGCCGGTGGTGTGTTGGGCGATAAAATCCTCATCCGCCCAGCCGCGCTCGATCATCAGGCGCATCAGCGCCATCGCCAATACCGGATCGCTGGCCGGGCGCGGCTGGATATGGAGATCGGCGGCTTTCGCCGATTCGGAACGGAACGGATCGACGGCGATGCTGGGATGGATATCCTTGGTCAGGACATGGCTGTGGATGTTGGTCGCCTTGGGATTCTTGCCCCAGGCGACATAGCAGCGCGTCTTGCCCATATGCTGCGGCTCGGTGCCGCGAATGGCGCCGAACGTGCGGATCACCGCTTCCGCCCCGGCCATGGCGCAAATCTCGAGCCCGACGCGGCTCGAATTGAGCTTGTTCCACAAGCGATCGCCCGAGCGCGAGGAAACGAAGCCCATATTGGCGAGGTAATGATAGGGCAGGATCGCCGCGCCGCCGCGCTCCGCGATGATGGCGTGAAAGCGCTCGGCGATGATCTGCAGCGCCTCGTGCCATGAAACGGCCTGGAATTCGGCGCTTTTATCGGCCCGGTAGAGCGGCTGCAGCAGGCGCTCCGGATGGTGGATCACCTCTTCATAATGCTGGTAGCGGCCGCACAGGAATCCCTTGGTGATGGGATGCTCGGGATCGCCGCTGACCCGCGTGACGCGGCCATCCTCGACATGGCTCAGCATGCCGCAAACATCCGGACAATCCTTGGGACAGACGGATTTAACGATTTTCGCTGCCATGGCGGCTCATTCCCTCTCTTTTCCGCGCTCATTCTAGCGCCTGGCGGTGGGCAGACAATCGGCTTTGATCTTTTCGCCGCCGTGTCGTAAAAATCACACTTGGGCGAAACCGGCGCTCCGGGTTAGGATCGTCCGCGGCAAAGGCATAAAAAGGCGAGCAGGACAAAATGACTCAAACCGAATATGAAGCGCAGCTCGGCAGGATCGAGAAGTTCAAGGCATATGCGCGCTCCCGCGATGGCTGGACGCGCATTCTGGCGATCGCCATTGCGGTCGTATCATCGATCTTCATGGCCGGAATCCTGGCGGTCGAGGATGTGATGAGCGCATTCGGGGTCATGTTCATCTATTTCGTCACCATGATCATCATTTCCGGGCTGATCCGCATGGTCATGGGTATCTACGATAAATTCTCCAAGCGCCGCGCCTGACAGGAACTTCGACGACGCCCGCCGCCTCGCCACCGCCAGCCAATTCTGCTCCGGACGGCAACGCCCGGGAGAAGCAGATTCGTCTGAAATCGGCGCCCGACGGCGCGCTGCTCATGCCCTCGGTTTTTCGCGACGCCTCGGGTGAGCCGCGATTCACCCTGCCGATCCCGAAGCATTTTCTCGACGACATCGCGATCAAGCATCTCCTCGAGCGCGAAATCCGCCAAGGCGGTTTCGAATATCCGACCCCCGCATTTTTCGACGCCCATCTCGAGCCCGGCGACCTGTTCATCGATGTCGGCGCCCATTGGGGCGTGCTCAGCCTCGGCGCCGCGACCCGCCATCCGGGCGACATAGCCGTCCTCGCCATCGAGGCCGATCCGGCGAATGTCACCCAGCTGCTGCGCGCGGTGGCGCATAACCGCTTGACCGAGAGCATCGAAACCGTGGCCGCGGCGGCCGGCGATGCGTCCGGCACGGCGCCGCTGATCGGCAACACCACCATGGGCAACAGCCTCTACGGCATGGGCTTGCAGGGCATGAAGCAGGTGGCGCGCGGACTGTCGGTGCCGCTGGTGACGCTCGATGGCCTGTTGGCCGAGCGCCCGGAACTCAAGCAACGGCGCGTGCTGATCAAGATCGATGTCGAGGGATTCGAGCCGCAGGTGATCGCCGGCGCGCGCGCGCTGCTGCAAAGCGGGCGCGTGGCGGCTTTGGTGTGGGAACATGGCCGCAGCTTTTTCGAAGAGCCCGGCAGAGCCGCGGCGCGGCAAATGGCCGAGGAATTGCGGGATCTCGGCTTCTCGCTGCATCAATTGCCGAGCCATGAGCTGGGCGGCGCGTTGATGCCCTACGCGCCGGCCTTCAACGTCTACAACGTGATATGCCTGAGCGGCCAGTTCCAGCCCTACCGCGCCTACAACCGCCCGCCCGGCCCGGTGGCGCGCCCCGGCACGTCCAACCGCGCCGGCAGCGACGGCGAGGCGCGCGCGCGCCTTACGGAAGCGCTGGCCGAGGTCGGCGGCAGCGAAGGCGCGCGCTGGTCGGATCCGGGGGAAATCATCGACGGCGCGGATCAGCGCGCCAGCCTCGCCGCCAAGCATATTCCGGCGCGCTCCAGCGTCATGGATCTGGGCGCCGGCGCGCGCCGCCTGGCGGCGGCGCTGCCACCCGGCGGAAAATATCTGGCCGTCGATCTGGTGCGTTTTGCCGAGGCCGGCGAGGTTCTCGACCTCAATCAGGGGCAGTTCCCGGAGCGCGCGGTGGATACCGTCGCGGCGCTCGAATTGCTGCAATATATCCACGACGTGCCGGCGCTCCTGAAGCGCTGCGCCGCCGCCGCCCCCAGCCTGATCGTCAGCTACCCCCTCGCCGCCGCCGGGGAGAACGCCCGGGCGCGCCGCGAACGCGGCTGGTTCAACGATTTCGACGAGACGGCGTTCGCCGACATGCTGGCGGCGGCGGGCTGGAAGATCGCGGCGCGCGAGCCGGCGGCGGGGTCGGAGATGTTCGTGTGCCACCGCGAAACCCGGCCGCCGGCATGAGCTCCGCCAAATTGCCGAGCGGCAAGCTGCC
>CAJXFT010000036.1 GCA_913053235.1 uncultured Alphaproteobacteria bacterium | reverse complement strand
GTTTATCGCCAAGCTGGACGGCGCCATGCAGAAATTGGAAGTCGGCGATCCGCTGCTGCTGGCCACCGATATCGGGCCGCTGATCGATCGAGGCGCGCTCGAAATCATGCGGGCGCACACCTCGCGCATGGAGCGCGAAGCGACATTGCAAGGCGCGGCGCCGCTCGGCAAGGGCACGGAACATGGCTTCTATTTTTCGCCGCGCGCCTTCGAAATCAGCAGCCTGTCGCAATTGGAGGGTGAAATTTTCGGCCCCATCCTGCACATTGTGCGCTTCAAATCCGACCGCTTGGATGCCGTTGTGGATGCCATAAACAATACCGGCTACGGGCTCACACTGGGAATTCAGAGCCGCATCGATTCGACCATCCAGCGCATCGCCGGGCGCGCGCGGGTCGGCAATATTTATGTCAACCGCAATATGATCGGTGCCGTCGTCGGCGTTCAGCCGTTCGGCGGCGAGGGGCTGTCCGGTACCGGCCCAAAAGCCGGCGGGCCGCGCTATCTGCACCGCTTCGCCGTCGAGCGCACGGTGACGGTCAATACCGCCGCGGCCGGCGGCAATCCGGAATTGCTTTCCCTGGCCGACGATGCGCCGGCAATTGATTAGCGAGGGCCTTCCGTGAAAAAAAACGCCAAACCGCTTCCTCTTATCATCGATTGCGATCCGGGCCAGGACGACGCCATCGCCCTGATGCTGGCCATGGCTTCGCCGGCCGAGCTCGATCTTCTCGGCATTTGCGCCGTCGCCGGAAATGTTCCGCTGCGGCTTACCGAAGCCAATGCGCGGCGCGTTCGCGACGTCGCCGGCCGGCCCGAGGTGGCGGTCTTCGCCGGCTGCCCGCGGCCCATGGTGAAGATATTGGAGACCGGCGAATATGTGCACGGCAAGAGCGGCATCGACGGCGCCGACTTGCCCGAGCCGAGCCGGCCGGCCGAAGCTGAGCACGCCGTCGACTGGCTGATCGACACGCTCAGGCGCGCCGACGATCCGATAACCCTGGCGACGCTGGGGCCGCTCACCAATATCGCCATGGCCATCGTGATGGCGCCCGACATCGTCGAGAATATCAGCGAGCTGGTCTTGATGGGCGGCGCGTTGTCGCTCGGCAACATCACCCCGGCCGCCGAGTTCAACATTTATTCCGACCCGCACGCGGCGCATATCGTTTTCGAGGCGGGGTTAAAATTGACGATGATCGGCCTCGATGTCACCCATCAGGCGCGCGCCACGCCCGCGCGCCTCGAAGCCATCCGGGCGATCGGCAATCCGGCGGCCACATGCGTCGCCGGCATGCTCGATTTTTACGGCGCCCAATATGTATCCACATTCGGCGAAGGGGCACCGCTGCATGACCCCTGTGTCATCGCCTATATTCTGCGCCCGGATTTGTTCGCGGGCCAGGAGATGCGTGTCGATATCGAAATTTCCAGCCCGCTTACGATTGGCCGCACGGTATGCGACGTGCACGCGCGAAGCGGCCGCGCGGCAAATGTTAACGTTTTGGAAAATATCTACGCGGATGGCTTTTTCGAGCTTCTCGGCGAGCGCCTGGCGCGCCTGCCAAAAAATATCTAACTGCCTGAATTTGTTCACCGAAGAAACTCTTTCTTAACCAATTAAGCTGCATTATCGAGGTTAGCGCGATGGAGCGCGATTGGTTGGTACCGCCGGTATTGGCAAACAATCGTTTCTCTGAAGCGCCGGAAAGGTGAATGGACTGCGCCCTCGGTCCCATCCGAACGGGCCTCTAAAGGATCGACTGATATGGAAAACCCAAATGTCTTTGAAGTTCAGACCCTCAAAGATGGCCGCTGGATGATCGAGCAGCGTTGCCGCAACGAAGAAGAAGCCGTCGCGGAAGCCAGGGAATTGTTTGATTCCCGTCATTTCCAGTCGGTGAAGGTGGTCCGCGAAGCATTCGATCAGGCAGCCAAGCTTTATCGTGAGACGACCGTTTTCAGCCTGCCCAATGGCAATGGCGATACTGGTGAGCGCATGATTGACGAGCGCAAAAAAACCACGTCGAGGCCCAAAAAGGCGGTGAAACAAAAATCGGCAAAGCCGCAGAAACGCTCCTTGTTCGACTTCCTCCGCGAATAAAGACCTTCATCCGAGGCGGCGCGGCAACCGCGCCAATTCGACTTTCACGCTCGACCTGATAAGGCGTCGCAAGAAGCGGCGCCTTTCTTGCGTTTTAACGTCGACGATTCCGGCGCCACCCAGGAGCTGCTTCGCAAGCCCTCTATCCACCTGTAGGCAATGCCGCTAGACTCGCGCGCGGAAGAGAAAAGAACAGCATGTCAGAGCGCAAAAAAAGCCTGCCGGCCGAAAGTGGCGACACCGAGTCGGATATCGACAGATTCCTGGGCAAGGTCGCGGCAACGCCGCCTCCCCTCGCGGGACAAGGAAAGGGGCGCCTGCTGTTCGCCATGGACGCGACCGCCAGCCGGGAGCCGAGCTGGGACCGTGCCTGCCATATTCAGGGCGAAATGTTCGAGGCCACCGCCGCGCTTGGCGGCCTGTCCGTGCAATTGGCCTATTACCGGGGTTTCAACGAGTTTCGCGCCACCAAATGGCTGAGCAATTCACGTACCCTGGTGCGCCATATGAGCGCCGTTCATTGCCTCGGCGGACATACGCAAATTCGCAAGATTCTGCGCCATGCGATTCGCGAAACCAAACGCCAAAAGCTGGGCGCCATTGTTTTTGTCGGCGACTGCATGGAAGAAAATGTCGATGACCTTTGTGCCATGGCGGGGGAGCTCGGCCTCCTGAAGGTGCCGGCCTTCATGTTCCATGAGGGCAACGAAAAAGAGGCATCGCTGGCGTTTCGCCAAATCGCGCGGCTCACCGGTGGCGCCTATCTGCAATTCGACGCGCACAGCGCGGCGCAACTCAAGAGCCTGCTGAGCGCCGTGGCGGTATACGCGGCGGGCGGCCGGCGGGCGCTGATAAGTTACGGCAAGCGCCAGGGCGGCGCCGCCTTGCAAATCTCCCACCAGGTCAAGTAATACCAAGGCATGGTGAAATATCTGCTACTCGGGTTCGCCCTATTGGTGGCGATACTGCTCATAGCGCGCTGGTATGAGAACGCCAATCCTTCACGCCTCGCCAAGGCGTTGAAATGGGGCTTTCTCGGCTTGGGCGCGGCGGTGGCGGTGTTTCTCGGCGTCACCGGCAAGATTCAATTGGCGGCGATCCCGCTTTCCTTGATTGTCCTGCCGTTTCTCCTGCGCGGCATGCGCGGCGCCGCCGGCCAGAGCGGCACACCGTCGCCCGGCCGGCAATCCGAGGTCGAAACCGACTATTTGAGAATGATGCTGGACCATGACAGCGGCGAAATGGACGGCACTGTATTGCGCGGAAAATACCAGGGGCGCGAGTTGCGCGAACTTTCAGAGGTCGAACTGAACGATCTGTTGAACGAATGCAAAATGAACGATGAACAATCGGCGCGGCTTGTCGAAAGCTATATCGACAGGCAATTTGGCGGTGATGAGAGCGGCGGGGAAAATGCCTCGCGGAGCCAGCGCGCGCGGCGCGGTCCGGCCAACACCATGAGCCGGGACGAGGCGTTCGAGGTGCTCGGTCTCGAGCCCGGCAGCAGCGAATCGGAGATTCGCGAGGCGCATCATAAACTGCTGCTCAAAATTCACCCGGACCAGGGCGGTTCCGATTATTTGGCGGCAAAAATCAATCAGGCCAAGGAGGTCCTGCTGGGCGGCAAATGAGTATTTGCCGGCCCCTTGCCGGATAGCGGAAAAGATGAGAAACACTCAGGCGCCGCTGCGCCGCCGTACCCCGACAATGACTTGAGAGCAAGGATCAACGCTGCATGATCAGGCCCGTAAAGAAGGCGGTATTTCCGGTCGCCGGCCTTGGCACTCGCTTTCTGCCGGCGTCAAAGGCCGTGCCCAAGGAGATGCTGCCGATCGTCGACAAGCCGCTCATTCAATATGCCGTCGAAGAGGCGGCGGCGGCGGGGATCGAGGAATTCATTTTCGTTACCGGGCGCGACAAGGGCGCGATCGAGGATCATTTCGACCATTCCTATGAATTGGAGGCGGAGCTCGCGGCGCGCGGCAAGACAGCCGAACTGGAGGCGGTAAAAAATTTCATCCCGCCGGCCGGCACGCTTTCCTTTACCCGCCAGCAGGAGCCGTTGGGCCTCGGCCATGCGGTGTGGTGCGCGCGCCACCTGGTCGGCGGTGAGCCGTTTGCGGTGTTTCTTGTCGATGAGCTGGTGCTTTCGCGGACGCCATGCATGAAGCAGGTCGTCGATCTTTACAACGAGCGCGGCGGATGCGTTTACGCGCTGGCGGAAATTCCCATCGAGCAGTCCAATCGATACGGCATCGTCGATGCGGCGGCGGATGACGGGCGGGTCATCGATATCAAGGGAATGGTGGAAAAACCGGCGCCCAGCGAAGCGCCCTCAAATCTCTGCATCATCGGGCGCTACGTGTTGCAGCCCGAAGTCTTCGATTATCTCGAGCGCATGGAGCGCACCGTCGGCGGCGAGATCCAGCTCACCGATTCGCTGGCCAAATTAATCGATGACGGGATTCCCTGTCATGGCCTGCGTTTCGAAGGCCGGCGCTTCGATTGCGGCGCCAAGCTGGGCTTTCTCAAGGCCAATATCGCCTTCGCCCTGGAACGCGGCGAGCTCAGCGCCGAACTGTCCGAGTTCTTAAAAAACCCGTCCGCCACAGACAAGTAACAAAGACTAAGAATAAACAGGAAATCGCCATGCATGTCGCCATGATCGGCACCGGCTATGTCGGCCTCGTCTCCGCCGCTTGTTTCTCCGAATTCGGCGATGACGTCGTCTGCGTCGATACGAAACTCGAGAAAATCGAAGGCCTCAAAGCCGGAAAAATTCCGATTTACGAGCCCGGCCTGGAGGATCTCGTCAGCCACAACGTCGCGGCCGGACGGCTGAATTTCACCACGGATATTGCCGAAGCGGTGCCGCACGCGGATGTCGTCATGTTGGCCGTCGGCACGCCGAGCCGGCGCGGCGACGGTCACGCGGATTTATCGTTTGTTTACGCCGCGGCCGAGGAAGTCGCCGATGCGATGAACGGCTATTCTGTGGTGGTGACGAAGTCCACCGTGCCGGTCGGCACCGGTGACGAGATCGCCCGCATCATCCGCGCGCGGCGCCCGGACGCCGAATTCGACATCGTCTCGAATCCCGAATTCCTGCGCGAGGGCGCGGCGATCAGCGATTTCATGCGCCCCGACCGCGTCGTCGTCGGAGTCGAATCGGAGCGCGCCAAAGCCCTCATGGCGGAACTCTACCGGCCGCTTTTTCTGATCGAGACTCCGGTGGTTTTTACCGGCGTGAAGACCGCCGAGTTGATCAAATACGCCGCCAACACCTTCCTCGCCACCAAGATCACCTTCATCAACGAGATCGCCGATATTTGCGAGGAGATCGGCGCCGACGTGCATGATGTCGCCAAGGGGATCGGGCTGGACGGCCGTATCGGCAATAAATTCCTGCATCCGGGCCCGGGTTATGGCGGCTCCTGTTTTCCCAAGGATACGCTCGCCTTCGTGCGCATTGCGCGCGAGTGCGGCACGCCCAGCCATATCGTCGAGGCGGTGGTCGATATCAATGAAAAGCGCAAGGCGCGGATGGCGCAAAAAATTATCGAGGCCTGCGGCGGCAGCGTCGACGGCAAGACCGTCGCCGTGCTCGGCGTCGCCTTTAAGCCCAATACGGATGACGTCCGCGACAGTGCGAGCCTGACGATAATCCCGGCTCTCAAGGATAAAGGCGCGACCGTCCATGCCTATGATCCGGAGGCCATGGAAGAGGCGAAACAATTGCTGCCGGGCGTCGAATGGTGCGCCGACGCCTACGCCGCCATGGAAGGCGCCGACGTTCTGGTTATCCTGACCGAATGGAATGAATTCCGCGCCCTCGATCTGGAGCGCGTCAAACAATTGCTGGCAAGCCCGCTGATCGTCGATCTGCGCAACATTTACCAGCCCGATGCCATGGCGGCGGATGGCTTCGAATATATCAGCGTCGGCCGCGCCGTGGTGCAACCAGCCGACGCCGGCTCATGAGCGGAAGTCACAGCTTCGATCCCACGGTGCTGCGCGAATACGATATTCGCGGCGTCGTCGGGCGCACCCTCGGGCGCGCCGACGCCGAGGCCATTGGCCGCGCCTTCGCCACCATCGCGGCGCCGGACGGCGGTAGCGACGGCACTAGTGACGGCGGTGGCAAAACCTTCTGTGTCGGCTATGACGGGCGCGTCTCCTCGCCCGAGTTGGAGGCGGCGCTCGTCGCCGGCCTCAACGCTGGCGGCGCCGACGTGATCCGCGTCGGGCTGGGGCCGACGCCGATGCTCTATTATGCGGTGCACAGCCTCGGCGCCGATGGCGGCATCATGGTCACCGGTTCGCACAACCCGCCCGACAATAACGGCTTCAAGCTGATGCTCGGCAAAAGCTCCTTTTTCGGCGCCAGCATTCAGGAACTGGGCGCAGTGGCCGGGGAGGGCGCCTACCGCGAGGGATCGGGCGCGAGGCGCGACGATCCCATTTTGTTGCGCTATGTTGCGCGCGTGGCCGAGGAAAGCGCCGCCCTGGCGCCGCTCAAGGTGGTCTGGGATGCCGGCAACGGCGCCGCCGGAGAGGCCATGGCGCTGCTTACCGCCGAGCTGCCAGGTGAGCATATTCTCCTCAACGAACGCATCGACGGCACGTTCCCGGCGCACCATCCCGACCCGACGATGCCGGAGAATCTGGTCGAGCTCATTGCCGAGGTGCGCGCCGGCGCCTGCGATTTGGGCATCGCTTTCGACGGCGACGGCGACCGTATCGGCATCGTCGACGGCGGCGGCGAAATCCTCTGGGGCGATCAAATTCTCGCTCTTCTGGCGCGCCCGGTGCTCGCCAACCGGCCGGGCGCGACGATCATCGCCGACGTCAAGGCGAGCCAGGTATTGTTCGACGAAGTCGCGCGGCTCGGCGGCACGCCGCTGATGTGGAAGACCGGGCACTCCCTGATCAAAGCCAAGATGGCGGAAACCGGCGCGCCGCTGGCCGGCGAGATGAGCGGCCATATTTTTTTCGCCGACCGCTACCATGGTTACGACGATGCGCTCTATGCCGCCGTCCGCATGCTTGGCGTTATTTCCGACGAAGGTCAGAGCTTGGCTGAGTTGCGCGCCTCACTGCCGCAACGTGTCAACACGCCGGAACTGCGTTTTCCTTGCGGAGATGACGTCAAGTTCGACACTATCGAGGCAGTTCGCCAACAGCTTTCTGATGATGGCGCCAATGTCGATGCCATGGACGGCGTTCGGGTGAATACGTCGGATGGCTGGTGGTTATTACGGGCCTCGAATACGCAGCCGGTGATGGTCGCCCGTTGTGAGGCTAAAAATGAAGACGGATTGAAACGCCTGAAGGACGATTTGCGGGTTCGGCTCAAAATTACGGGAATCGAGCCGCCGGATTTCTAGGCCGGCGCTGGGGAGATGAGATTGTGAGCGATGAAATTTGCCGGATGTCGGCCCTCGACCTGTTGGCCGCCTATGAGGCCGGCGATCTGTCGCCGGTCGAGGCGGTCGCCGCTGTTCTGGAGCGCATCCATGATCTCAATGACGCCTACAACGCCTTCTGCCTGATCGACGATGAGGGCGCCATGGCGGCCGCGCGGGCTTCGGAAAAGCGCTGGCTCGAAGGCGCCCCCGAGGGCCGCCTCGACGGCGTGCCGGTCTCGGTCAAGGATCTCGTCCTGGCCACGGGCTGGCCGACGCTCCGAGGCTCCAAAACCATCGCGCGCGACCAGCCCTGGGACGAGGACGCGCCCGCCGTCGCGCGTCTCAGGGCGCATGGCGCCGTGCTTCTCGGCAAGACCACGACGCCGGAATTCGGTTGGAAAGGGGTGACCGACAGCCCGCTTACCGGGGTGACGAAAAATCCCTGGAACACCGCGCATACCTCCGGCGGCAGCAGCGGCGGCGGCGCCGTCGCCGCATTGTGCGGCATGGGGCCGCTTCATATCGGCACCGACGGCGGCGGATCGGTGCGCATTCCGTGCTCCTTCAGCGGCATCTTCGGCATCAAGGCGAATTTCGGCCGCGTCCCGGTCTATCCGGCGAGCCCGTTCGCCTCCTTGTCGCACCTCGGCCCGATGACCAGGAGCGTCGCCGACGCGGCGCTGATGCTGAGCGTCATGGCCGAGCCCGATAGCCGCGACGCCAACGCGCTGCCGTTCGAGGCGCGCGATTTCGGCGCCGTTCTCGAAGGCGGCATAGGCGGTTTGCGCGCCGCCTTCAGCCCCGATCTCGGCTATGTCAACGTCGACAGGCAAGTCGCGCAATTGGTGTCCGAGGCGGTAAAATCATTCGCCTCGCTCGGTGTCGAGGTCGAGCAAAGGGATCCCGGATTTGACAATCCTCAAGGCATATTCCGCGCCCATTGGTACGCCGGGGCGGCGCATATCCTGCGCGCCATGAGCGACGAGAAGCGCCAACTGGTCGATCCGGGTTTGCGCACCGTCGCCGAGTTGGGCGAGGCGATCACCATGGAGGAGTATCTCAATGCGGCGCTGGCGCGCGGCCGCCTGACGGCCGGCATGCGCGAATTTCACCAAAGCCACGACCTGCTGCTGACGCCGACCATGCCGTTGCCGGCCTTTGCGCTGGGCAGCAATTCGCCGATCGGGCCCGACGGCGCGACCTGGGACGATTGGAGCCCGTTTACCTATCCCTTCAATCTGACCGGCCAGCCGGCGGCCACCGTGCCGTGTGGCTTTACCTCGGGCGGGTTGCCGGTCGGTTTGCAGATCGTCGGGCGCAACTATGACGAAGTAAATGTCCTCAGGGCAGCCTATGCTTTCGAAGCGGCCAACCCGGGGCATCGAAAAATGCCAGAATTTGCCGCCTAATGACTATAAATACGCCGCCGATTACCGGGGCAATCACAAGAAACGCAAAAATTATACGATTACTTAACCGAGTGTTAGACTTGACGCGCGATTCTATTCTGCCCCATAAGGAGCTATTGATGATTCGCGAGAAAACCGGCGCAGCGGGCAAGTAGGTGGCGAAAACAAGCCGACATAAGCGCTTTCTGGCATTACGGCTGGTGATTTCCACATCGGCCGTGTTGGTGCTTGCCATGGCGCTGCTGCTCGGCGGCGCCAAACAGAGCGAAGCGGGCTACGCCTCCATCATTCTCGATGCCGATACCGGTGAGGTGTTGCGCTCGCGCAATGCCGATACGCGCAACTATCCGGCATCGCTGACCAAACTCATGACCCTCTATCTGCTGTTCGACGAACTCGACAGCGGGCGCATGCGGATGAGCGACAAGCTGACGGTCTCCAAGCGCGCCGCCGGCCAGCCGGCTTCGAAATTGGGGCTCAAGCGCGGCCAATCGATCACGGTGCGCCAGGCGATCATGGCCCTGGCGACGAAATCGGCGAACGATGTCGCCACCGTGATCGCCGAAGCGATCAGCGGTACCGAGTGGGAATTCGCCGTATTGATGACCAAGCGGGCGCGTGGCCTCGGCATGAAACGCACGCGCTTTCGCAATGCCTCCGGGCTGCCCAACCGCAAGCAATTGAGCTCGGCGCGCGATATGAGCATTCTGGCCATGGCCATTCTCCGCGATTTCCCGCATTTCTATGATTATTTCTCGACGGAATCGTTCACCTACCGGGGAAAAACCCACCGCACCCACAACAATCTGTTGGACAGATATCCCGGCATGGACGGTATGAAGACCGGATATATCCGGGCTTCGGGATTCAATCTGGTGGCTTCCGCCGTGCGTGACGGCCGGCGCGTCATCGCCGTGGTGTTCGGCGGGCGCACCGCCAAGTCGCGCGACCAGCATATGGTCAAGCTTCTCGACCTCGGTTTCGAAAGGATGGCGCAGCGCGACCAGCGCAATGGCGTGAAGCAATTCGCCGTTTTGAACAGCCGCAAGATTCCGCTTCCGGCGTTCAAGCCGGGCACCGAAAGGCAGATGGCCTCGACCATCCATTTGCCGGCGCCGCCGCGTCCCAATACCGGCAAATGGGCGATTCAGATTGGCGCCTATCGCTCGATCGGCGCCGCCCAACAGGCCTTGCGCGTGGTCTCCATTCGCCTGCCGAAACTGCTCGTCAACGCCTCCGCCGCGCTTACGCCGGTCGAAATGAAACGCGGCAACATTCTCTATCGCGCCCGTTTTCTCGGCCTCCACAAGGGCGAGGCGAGGGCGGCTTGCCACTCGCTCAAGGCCGTGACCATGCCGTGCGCGGTCATGCCCAACCCGGATTACCGCGTGGCGCATCATTCCTCGTGAGCCGTCATCACCGCTTCTCGGTATAATATGGCGTATGAAGAGATCTCCGCGATGGCGGGCCGCAAGCCTGATGATTCTATTATGCTCGGCGCTGGCGCTGAGCGCCTGCGAATATAGCGGCCGGCCCGACAATGCGGTTGAACGGCGCTTCACCTGGCTCAACTATCTCGCCGGCGAGGATTTGAAGGAATCCTGCCGCAGCCACGCGCCGCCGCGCTATCGCTTTATTTATAACGCCATTTTTTCCGAACAGGTTCGCACCTATGAGGTAAACGGGCTGCCCGACGGCGGCGGCGGAATGATCGACGCCGAAATATTTTCGTCCGAAGTGAGCCCCGATTTTCTCGTGCTATTTCCTTATTGGCCGTGGTCGGGAAAGCGCGCGGTGGCGCAGTTGAACGGTGTTGAAATGAAGTTGCTGCGCGCTTCGCTTGAGGCCAGCGGTTTTTCCGACAGCACACCGGTCGGCACGGTCCTCGATTCCAATTCGTTTTACTGGCTGGTCAGCGCCTGCGAAGGCAAGCGCTTCCACCTCAATGTCTGGATTCATCCGTCGCCGCGATTCGCCGATATTCGCTTCGCCGAAATCCTGCGGCGTTTTGACGGCAGCAAGATCGCGCTCCCCGAAGCGCGCCCATTGACACGAGAGGAAAGCGAGTTCAACCCCAAGCCGGCAAAGGCACAAAAAGCAGGCACCGGTTATTTCCGCTTTTTCGCCGAGGTCCTGCCCGATGGCCTGGGAGCCGCCGCGCGGCCCAAGAAAATGGAAATCAGCGAATAGGCCATTTGGGGGAGTTTCAGACTTGGTTAATTTTTTTTGTACCTATTGTGACTACTGTCACTTGGCGTTTTTAAAAGCCTCCCCATGTAATATTCATAGGCAAAAACAAACATAGTTCGAATGGAGGAAGGTCATGGCGAGAAAGCGGCGTTCGGTGAAACCGGCCACTTTCGCGCTGGCGATGTCAACCCTGGGCCCGGCCTGGGCCACACGTCTGGAATCGCCAAAAGATGCGGATAAAGCGCGCTGCAAACGCAACCTCTTCAAGCCCGCCTCACGCTGCGGTTCGGCGCAGGGCGTATTCGCGACAATACTTTGCCTGATCGGCGTGTCGTCGTTCTAAAACGGCGCAGCGCCGCGGCCGGCGTTTCGACATAAAGAGCATTGCGCCCGGCACGGCCGTGCGCCTCCATACGCGAACCCTCGCCAAACGCCATATCCCCTCTTCATCTACATTGCTAACTTTCACGTGCATGTTGGCGGCAAAGAAGCTGTAATCGCTGTGGTGAGAGAGCAAGCGGTTCAGGCAGACCTGTATGAACGCCAAAAAGACGCATAGCGATTCAGCGCCCGGGGGCGAAGGCCGGGAACGCCCGGTGCTGATAAAGCCGGCGCGCAAACGCGGCCTGCTGGCCCGTCTGCGCACCTATTTTCTCACCGGCATCGTCGTCTCCGCCCCGGTCGGCATCACCATCTGGCTGATTTGGCTGTTTGTCGCCTTTGTCGACCGCACCGTGGTGCCGCTGATTCCGGAATCCTACAACCCCTCAAATGTGCTCGGCGTCAGCGTGCCCGGTATCGGCGTCATCGTGGTGCTCCTGGCGGTCACCATCATCGGCTTCATGGTGACCAATTTCTTCGGCCGCTTCATGGTCAAGATGGGCGAAAACATGGTCTCGCGCGTGCCCGTGGTGCGCACCATATACGGCGTCCTGAAGCAGATATTCGATGCCGTTTTGGCGCAGTCCGAGGGCGCCTTCCGCGAGGTCATCCTGATCGAATATCCGCGTAAGGGAATTTGGGTGATCGGATTCATCACCAGCAACACACAGGGCGAGGTGCAACGCGTGACGCCGGAGGAAATGGTCAATGTTTTCCTGCCGACGACGCCGAACCCGACATCCGGTTTTCTGCTGTTCGTGCCGCGTGTGGATTGCATCACATTGGACATGACGGTGGAGGAGGGGGTGAAGCTGGTCATCTCGGGCGGAATCGTGTCGCCGCCGGATCCCAAGGCCGCACCGCCGCCGCAAGGCGAAGAAGCAGAGCAGGAAGACGCGGCTCAGGCCGAGCGCAAATAACGCGCCGCCGCGTCGCGTTCAAAGAGGTAGAGGAGCGCGCGCAAGGCCTGGCTGCGCTCCGACTTCAATTCCGGGTCGCGCTCCAGGATCAAGCGCGCGTCATCGCGCGCGGTGGCCAGCAAATAGCCGTGCCGGGCGAGGTCGGCGAGGCGCAGTTCCGGCAATCCGCTCTGGCGCGTGCCAAGCAATTCGCCGGCGCCGCGCAGCTTGAGATCCTCTTCGGCGATGCGAAAGCCGTCATCGGTTTCGCGCATGATTTCAAGACGCGCGCGCGCCGTCTCGCCGAGCGGCGGCGCGTAGAGCAGGAGGCAGTTGCCGGCCTTGTCCGAGCGCCCCACCCGCCCGCGCAATTGATGCAGTTGGGCGAGGCCGAAGCGCTCGGCATGCTCGACCACCATGATGGTGGCGTCGGGCACATCTATGCCGACTTCGATCACGGTCGTGGCGACCAGTATGTCGAGGGCGCCGGAAGCGAAAGCGGACATTTGGGCGTCTTTGTCGGCGCTTTTCATGCGCCCATGCACGAGGCCCACGCGGGTGCCGAATATATTTTTAAGCTGCGCATGGCGCTCTTCCGCCGCCGCCAGGTCGAGCGCTTCGGATTCCTCGACCAGCGGGCAAATCCAATAGACCCGCGCCGCCGATTCGACGGCGCGGCGGACGGCGGCGGTGACCTCGCCGAGCCGATCGATCGGCAACACGCGCGTCTGGATGGCTGCCCGGCCGGCCGGTTTTTCATGCAGTCGCGAGCTTTGCAAATCGCCGTAAGCGGTCAGCATAAGGGTGCGCGGTATCGGCGTCGCCGTCATCACCAGCACGTCGACGCCCTTTCCCTTGGCCGCCAGGGTCATGCGCTGATGGACGCCGAAACGGTGCTGTTCGTCGACCACCGCCAGCGCCAGATCGGCAAAATCGACACCGCTCTGAAACAGCGCATGGGTGCCGATGGCGATGTCGATCTCGCCGGCGGCGAGGCGCCTCAACAGCGCCTCGCGCTCGGTTTTTTTGCCGCGCCCGGTCAGCAGAGCGACCGTCACGCCGCTCTCTTCAAGCAATTTTTCCAGCGTCGCATGATGTTGGCGCGCCAGCAATTCGGTGGGCGCCATCAGCGCTCCTTGCGAACCCGCCTCGATGGCGATCAGCATGGCGTAGAGCGCCACCACCGTTTTGCCGCTGCCGACATCGCCTTGCAGAAGGCGAAGCATGCGGTGCGGCTGGCCGAGATCCGCTTCGATGTCGGCGATTGCCGCTTGTTGGCCGGTGGTGAGGGAGAATGGCAGGCGGGCGCCGACGATATCGCGCAGCCTGCCATCGCCGCTGATTTCGCGCCCGGCAATGCGCCGCATCGAGGCGCGCAACAGCGCCAGCGCCATCTGATTGGCCAGCAGTTCGTCATAGGCAAGGCGCTGGCGCGCCGTCGAATCCGCATCGAGGTCGGCCTCTCCTTCAGGCCGGTGCGCCGCCAGCAGGGCGGTTTTCCAACTCGGCCAGCCGCGCCGCTCCAGATAGGCCGCGTCGCACCATTCCGCCAAATCGGGGGCGCGGGCGAGGGCCGCCTGAATCGCCTTGGAGAGCGGTTTCAGATTGAGGCCGGCGGTCAGCGGATAGACCGGCTCGACGCTTTGCACGGCGTCGATCTCGGCCTCTGGCGCGATATGGTCCGGATGCACCATTTGGATTTCGTCGCCGTAGCGTTCGGTGCGCCCGCTGACCACGCGAATCTCGCCGACCGGCAGGTTTTCCAGCAAATATTTCTCATGGGCGTGGAAAAATACCAGGCTCAACACGCCGCTATCGTCGGAACAGCGCACCTTGTAGGGCAGGCGGCGCGTCGCCGGCTTGTGGTGGGAATCGACGCGCACCTTCAGGGTGGCGATGACGCCGGCCGGCGCCTCGGCGATCATGGGCGAGAATGTGCGGTCGATAAGGCCGCTCGGCAGATGCCACAGCAAATCCACCACCAGCGGCCCTGCGCAAGTCTCGATCGCCTTGGCGATGCGCGGTCCAACGCCGGGAAGCACGCTGACGGGGGCGAAAATCGGGTTTAGAGTATCCGGGCGCATGTCGGTATGAGGCTAACTCCGCGCCGTCATGGCGGCAATGGCTGACAAGGCCGTGGCGCTCTCCTATTATCCGGCCCGAATCAGCGCCGGAAATTTCATGCAACACAGCCTTGAGACGCGCCGCAAGCGCCTGCGCTACCGCACCAGCCATACCGGTACGCGCGAGACCGATATTCTGCTCGGCGGCTTTGTCGCCGCGCATGGCGATAGCCTGGACCATGAGGCCACCGGCGCCCTCGAAGATCTGCTCGACGGCGCCAACGACCGTGAAATCCTCGACTGGATCACCGGCCGCGAGGCGCTGCCGGAGCGCTTCCGCGGCGCCACCATGGCGCGGTTGCTGGACTATGTCAGGGAGCGCGCCATCTCTTGATGCTGGATATTTCGAGCCTGACGATGCCGGCGCTCGACCGGCCCGGGCGCGCCACTATCGGCGGCATGCCCGAAGGCTATGACGCGCTTGTCATGGGCCGCCTCGCCGAGCTGGCGGCGCCGGCGCCGCTGCTTTATGTCGCCCCCGACGACGTCCGCCTCGCCAACACAGGCGATTGCCTGGCTTTCTTTGCACCTGAAATAACCTGCCTCAGGATTCCGGCCTGGGATTGCCTGCCCTATGACCGCATCTCGCCGCGCAACGATCTGGTGAGCGAGCGGATTTCCTCGCTGGTGGCCTTGGCGGCGGGCGGCAACGGCGCCTCGGTGGTGCTGACCACCGTCAATGCGCTGCTGCAGCGCGTGCCGCCGAGAGCAGCGCTGGCGCGCGCCACATTCGCCTTGAACAAAGGCGATGAGCTCAACCTCGACGATCTGTTCGCTTATCTGGAAGGCAACGGATTTAGCCGCGGCGGCACCGTGATGGAGGCCGGCGATTATGCGGTGCGCGGTGGAATCATCGATATTTATCCGCCCGGCGCGGATGAGCCGGTACGCCTCGATCTGTTCGGTGAAACGCTTGAGGCGATAAAGACGTTCGATCCGGTGTCGCAACGCAGCGCCGGCGCGCTCGAATCCCTGCAACTCGTGCCGGTCAGCGAAACCGTCCTCAACCAGGCCTCCATCGAGCGTTTCCGCGGCGGCTACCGCGGCCAATTCGGCGCCGTCACCGATAGCGATCCCCTGTTCGAAGCGGTCAATGCCGGGCGCCGCTATCCCGGCATGGAGCATTGGCTGCCGCTTTTTCATGAAAAGCTCGAAACGATTTTCGATTATGTGCCCGGCGCGCCGATCTTTTTCGATCATCTCGCCGAAGATGCCTGCTTGGAGCGTTGGGAGGCGATCGAGGATTATTACCGGGCGCGCACCGAAGGCCCCGGCGCGGCGGCCGAATTCGCCGTCGAGGATTACAAGCCGCTGCCGCCGGAAATGCTTTATATCGACCGCGAGGAACGCGATTCATGCATCGCCCGCCATGCTTTCGCGGCGCTCTCTCCGTTCACCGCCGAACCCGCACAGGAGCGCCAGATCTTCGATGCCGGCGGGCGCCAGGGCAGGAACTTCGTCGGCGAACGGAGCAGGCTCAGCGGCGATCTGTTCGATGCGGTCGAGGCCCATCTCGGCAATGAAATCCGCGCCGGGCGGCGCGTCCTCCTGGCCGGCTGGAGCGTCGGCACGCGCGAGCGCATCGGCCGCCTGCTGAGCGAACATGGCGCCGAATCGCTGAGCACGGTCGATGATTGGCCGGCGGCGCAAAACCTTCCCGCCGGCGCCGCTTCGCTTGCCGTGCTGCCGATGGAGCATGGCTTCGTCTCGCCGGCGCTGACGGTCGTCGCCGAGCAGGATATTCTCGGCGACCGGCTCAATCGCCGCCAGCGCCGCCGCCGCGTCAAGCCGGAAGAGTTCCTCGCCGACGCCTCCGAGCTTTCGCAGGGCGATCTGGTGGTTCATGCCGATCACGGCATCGGGCGCTATGACGGGCTGGTGACACTCGATGTCGACAACGCGCCGCATGATTGCCTGCGTCTCCTCTATGACGGCGATGACCGGCTCTTTCTGCCGGTCGAAAATATCGAGCTTCTGTCGCGCTACGGCTCCGCCGATCAACCGGTCTCGCTCGACCGTCTCGGCGGCGCGGCGTGGCAGGCGCGCAAGGCGCGGCTCAAAAAGCGGGTCAAGGTGATGGCCGGCGAGTTGATGAAAATCGCCGCCCAGCGGGCCCTGAAAACGGCGCCGGTATTGGAGGCCGACAGCGGGCCTTTCGAGGAATTCTGCGCCCGCTTCGCCTATATCGAGACCGACGATCAGGCCGCCGCCATAGATGAAAGCCTGAGCGATCTGGCGAGCGGGCGGCCGATGGATCGCCTGATATGCGGCGATGTCGGTTTCGGCAAAACCGAAATTGCGCTGCGCGCCGCCTTCCATAGCGCGCTCAGCGGCAAACAGGTGGCGGTCCTGGTGCCGACGACGCTCCTCTGCCGTCAGCATTTTCTGAGTTTCCGCGAGCGTTTCGAGAATCTACCGGTGCGCATCGAGCAGCTCTCCCGGCTGGTCAAGCCGGGCGAGGCGGCCGAGATTCGCCAAGGCATGAAAAGCGGCATCGTCGATATCGTCATCGGCACCCATGCGCTCTTGGGCAAGGCCATCGAATTCGCCGATCTCGGCCTCTTGATCGTCGACGAGGAGCAGCATTTCGGCGTCGCCCACAAAGAGCGCCTCAAGAAGCTGCGCACCGAGGTGCATGTCCTGACGCTGAGCGCCACGCCGATCCCGCGCACCCTGCAAATGGCGCTCACCGGGGTGCGCGACATGAGCATCATCGCGACACCGCCGGTCGACCGCCTGGCGGTGCGCACCTTCATCATGCCGTTCGATCCGGTGGTGACGCGCGAAGCCCTGATGCGCGAGCATTTTCGCGGCGGCCAGAGTTTTTACGTCTGCCCGCGCATCGCCGATCTCGACGGCGCCGCCGATCGGGTGCGGCGCCTCGCGCCCGAGGTCAAGGTCGGCACCGCCCATGGCGGCATGGCGGTGGCCGAGCTGGAAGCGGCCATGGCGGATTTCTATGACGGCAATTTCGACGTGCTCGTCTCCACCGCCATCATCGAATCGGGGCTCGACCTGCCGCGCGTCAATACGATGATTGTGCATCGCGCCGATATGTTCGGCCTGTCACAGCTCTATCAATTGCGCGGCCGCATCGGGCGCTCGAAATTGCGCGGCTACGCCTATTTCACCCTGCCGCCGGCGCATAAGGTCACGCCGACGGCGCGCAAGCGGCTCGAGGTGATCCACCGCCTCGACAGCCTCGGCGCCGGCTTCAGCCTGGCCAGCCACGATATGGATATCCGCGGCGCCGGCAATTTGCTGGGCGGCGAACAGTCCGGCCATATCCGCGAAGTCGGTATCGAGCTCTACCAGCATATGCTGGAACAAGCCGTCGCCGAGGCGCGCGCCGAAGCCGAAGGCGGCGCCGAGGTGGCGGTCGCCCAATGGTCGCCGCAGATCAGCCTCGGCACGGCGGTGCTGATCCCGGACAGCTATGTCGAGGATCTCGACGTGCGCCTGGCCCTCTACCGCCGCGTCGCACGCCTCGAGGACGGCGCCGAGATAGAGGAATTCTTCGACGAATTGGCCGACCGTTTCGGCCCGGCGCCGGAAGAGGTGCGCCACCTGCTGGATATCGTCGCCATCAAACGGCTGTGCCGCGGCGCCGGCGTTCAGCGTATCGATGCCGGGCCGAAGGGCGCGGTGCTGACCTTCCGCGCCGATACCGCCGTCAGTCCGGAGCGCCTGATCGCGCACGTCGCCGATCCCAGCCATGGCCTGCTGCTGCGCCCCGACAACAAGCTGGTCGTCACGCGCAACTGGCCGGTGGCGCGGCAGCGCCTGGAAGGCGTCCGGCGCGTGCTGTCGACGCTGAATGAGATGGCCGTCTGATTGGCCGATACCCTTCTTGAATCTCAATTAGACCATTTTATGTTGCGTCATATGCAAGCTGTTGAGAGTATCAGGACAACCGGTCATATGAGGGCCGGAAGGGGCGATCCATGGGGCCTGCATGACGGATGCAGCGGCTAAAATTGCCAATGATACGGCCGGGATGAGCTTGCCGCTCGGCGACGCCGAGCCACGTAGCGTGACGATATTGGGCTCCACCGGCTCGATCGGCGGCAATACCATCGACCTCCTGCGGCGCCATCCGGAATCGTTCACGGTCGAGGCGTTGACGGCGCACAGCAATATCGATCTGTTGGCCAGCCAGGCTCGTCAGATCGGGGCGAAACTGGCCGTCACCGCCGATACCAGCCGTTACAAGGATCTCAAGGAGGCGCTCTCGGGCAGCAATATCCGCGCCGCCGCGGGGGCCGAGGCGGTCGACGAGGCGGCCGCCGCGCCGGCCGATTTCGTGATGGCCGGAATCGTCGGCGCGGCGGGGCTCGGCCCGACCCTGGCGGCGGTCAAGCGCGGCGCCATCGTCGGCCTCGCCAACAAGGAATGCCTGGTCTGCGCCGGTGAACTGATGCTCAACGAAGTGGCGCGTGCCGGCGCCAAGCTGCTGCCCGTCGATTCGGAACATAACGCCATATTCCAGGTCTTCGATTTCGAACGCGAAGCCAGCGTGGCGCGTATTGTCCTGACCGCCTCGGGCGGCCCGTTCCGCGGCGCCGACATGGAACAGATGGCGCGGGCGACGCCGGAACAGGCGGTGGCCCACCCCAATTGGGACATGGGCGCCAAGATCAGCGTCGATTCGGCGACCATGATGAACAAGGGCCTGGAGATGATCGAGGCGTTTCATCTGTTTCCCGTATCGGCCGGGCAAATCGATGTGCTGGTGCATCCGCAATCGGTGATTCACAGCATGGTCGAATATATCGACGGCTCGGTGCTGGCGCAGCTCGGCACGCCCGACATGCGCACCCCGATAGCCTATTCGCTGGCCTGGCCGGAGCGCATCACCGCGCCGAGCGCAAAACTCGATCTCGCCGAAATGGCGGTGTTGACCTTCGAAAAACCCGATTTGCAGCGCTTTCCCTGTTTGCGGCTTGCCCAGGAGGCCCTGGCCGAAGGGGCGGCGGCGGCGATCGTGCTGAATGCCGCCAACGAAATAGCCGTGCGCGCTTTCCTGGGCAGGGATATCGGCTTTATGGATATTCCGCGCGTCGTCGAAACCTGCCTCGAGCGCGCCGAGGCGGAGCCCGTGACATCGATCGATGCGGTCCGGCGGATCGATGCCCGGACGCGCATCATCGCGGCTGAGGAGATCGATAAAATATAATATTATCAACAGACAATATTTTATTTTTAGTATTTTAGTTTAATGGCGGTTGATGTGGCTGGCAGCGAAATGACCGGGCGGATGGCGGACGGTATGGAATCCGGCGGCAACGCACGGCGATTGATCGACGCCAACGCGGAAAATTTTCCGGTCGGCTCTTTTCTCATCCCGCGTGAGTTCCGCCCGCATGTTCATGCGTTCTACCTGTTTGCCCGCCGAGCCGACGATATCGCCGATGCGCCGGACATCGCGGCGGCCGAGAAAGTGGCGCGGCTCGAGGAAGTGCAGCGTGCCCTGGCCGTCGACGAGGCGGCCCTGCCGGACTGGGCGGTGCCCTATCACCGGAGCCTGCTGGCGACCGGCAACAGCGCCGCCAATGGACGCGATCTGTTGTCCGCTTTCATTCAGGACGCGACCAAGCCGCGCTATCGCGACTGGGGTGATTTGATGGATTATTGCATGCGCTCCGCCGCCTCCGTCGGCCGCGTGATGCTGGATATTCACGGCGAAACGGAGGCCGATATCGCAGGCTCGGACGCGCTTTGTTGCGCCCTTCAGATGCTCAACCATATGCAGGATTGCAAAAAGGATTATGTGGCGCTCGACCGTGTCTATCTGCCCGAGCCGTGGCTCGTGGAAGCCGGCGGCGGCGTCGAGGATCTCGCCCTCGGCCAGGCCACGCCGGCGGTGCGTCAGGTCATCGAGCGCTGCCTCGACGAGACGGAAGCGCTGCTCAGGCGCGCCGATTCCATGCCGGCGAGCGTGCGCCGCCGCGGCCTGCGCTGGGAGAGCGCCTTTATCCTCAAGCTCGCCTGGGCGCTGGCGGCGCGGCTCAGGCGCCAGGACCCGGTCGCCGGGCGCGTCAAGGTGAGCAAGGCGGGCTGGCTGGCATGCGGCGTCAGCGGCATTCTGGGTGCGTGGTGAACCGGCCATGGTAAGCGTCGGCGCGGCCGGCAACCCGCCGGCGGATTTTAACGGACTGCCGATACCGCCGACGGACGACCCCAAGCGCTATGTCGCCGAGGTCACGCGCGCTTCCGGCTCGTCATTCTTTCTGCCCATGATGCTGTTGCCCAGGCGGCGCCGCGAGGCGATGCTGGCGCTCTACGCGTTCTGCCGCGAAACCGACGACGTCGCCGACGAGATCGAGGATTCGGCCCTCTCCAGCGCCCTGATCAAGGCCTGGGCCGAGGAGATCGAGGCGCTCTATGCGGGCCGCCCGAGCCACCCTGTGAGCCTCGCCCTAGTCACCCCGATTCAGCGCTATGGCCTGGATAAGGGGCATTTCCTCGACATTCTCGAAGGCTTCGAGATGGACCGTTCGGGCGCCATGCTGCGCCCCACCTTGGCCGAGTTGGAGCGCTATTGCTATTGCGTCGCCTGCTGCGTCGGCCTGCTTTCGGTGGAGATATTCGGCTACCGTTCGCCGGCCATCCCGGATTTCGCCGTTCATCTCGGCCATGCCTTTCAGCTCACCAATATCCTGCGCGATGTCGCCGAGGACGCCGAGCGCGGGCGCATCTATCTGCCCATCGAGCTGCTCGCCAAGCACGGGCTGGAAAACGTCACGCCGCAAGAGATCACCCGTGCCGCCGGCGTCGAGAAAGTGTGCGCCGAGGTCGGCGCCATGGCGCGCCGGCGCTTTGGCGAGGCCACCCGCGCCATGCCGGCCGGGGAGCGCCGCCGCATGCGCCCGGCGCTTCTCATGCGCGCCGTCTATGAGCCCTATCTCGAGCGCATCGAGGCCGGCGGCTTCCGCACCGACGGCCCGCGCGTCAAATTCGGCAAACTGAAAAAATTGTCGCTCATCTTCTCGGCTCTTCTGCGCACGCTTTAGGGCCAATCGACATTCAGGATTCACAAAGTTGAATTTATGTGATTCATAGAGT